>DAIMFL010000124.1:9198-9726 GCA_036724615.1 Alphaproteobacteria bacterium
AGCTCGGCGGCCGCCGCCTCGGCCCGCGCAGCGGTGCGGTTCCAGATGCGCACCCGGCGGATCGGCCGCACGGCGCAATGGGCGCGCACCAGATGGGGCCCGAGCGCGCCGGCGCCCAGCATCACCAACGTCCCGGCATCTTCGCGGGCGAGCCAGGTGGCGGCGAGGGCGGAGTTCGCCGCGGTCTTGCGCAGGGTCAGCGCCGCGCCGTCGATCGCGGCGAGGGGCAGGCCGGTCTTGCCGTCGAACAGCAGATAAAGGCCCTGAACGGAGTCGATGCCGCGCGCCTGGTTCTCCGGATAGACGCTGACCAGCTTGACGCCCATGTGCCGGCCGAACTGCCAGGCCGGCAGGAGAAGCCAGTCGTTCCGCCGGCCGTCGGGCAAGGGCTGCTCGAGGGCGAACCGCTCGGCCCGGTCGACGCCCCGCCGGAACAGCTCGCGCAAGGCCTCGACCAGGGACGGGTAGTCGAGCAGGCGGTGGGTTTCCTCGGCGGTGACGATGCGCATGTGCGTTGCTCTTGGGATG
>DAIMFL010000125.1:0-9256 GCA_036724615.1 Alphaproteobacteria bacterium
GGACACGGCCTATCCGGCCTTCTTGCTCGCCGGCGCCGTCTGCTCCCATCGTTCCGCAGCGGCATCGTCGCTGTCGCGCGCCTCGACCCAGCGGCTGCCCTCTGCGGTCTCCTCCTGCTTCCAGAACGGCGCCTTGGTCTTCAGCCAGTCGATCAGGAACTCGCAAGCCTCGAGCGCGGCGCGGCGATGCGCCGAGGCGGTGGCGACCATGACGATGCGCTCGCCCGGCTCCAGCCGGCCGTAGCGATGGATCACCAGGCAGGCGTCGAGCGGCCAGCGGCGGCGCGCCTCGGCCTCGATCTCGGCGAGCTTCTTCTCCGTCATGCCGGCATAGTGCTCAAGGGTCATGGCGCCGATCGCCGCGTCGCCGGCGATCTCGCGCACCAGCCCGACGAAGCAGGCCACGCCGCCGATGTTGCGGTTGCCGCCGGCGAGCGCGCCGAGCTCGGCGCCCACGTCGAAATCCTCGCGCTGCACGCGGATCATGACGCGTCAGCCGCCGGTCACCGGCGGAAACAAGGCGATCTCGTCGCCGACCGCGACGGGATGTTACGGACCGGCATATTCCTGGTTGACCGCGACGCGCACCACGCGCCGGTCGGCGAGCGCCGCCGCATAGCCGGGGCCCCGTCCGGCCAGCCAGTCGAGCAGCTCGGCGACGGTGGAGACCTCGGGCGGCGGGGTGACGTCCTCCTCGCCGATTCCGGTCTTCGATTTCAGCCAGGCGAAATAGAGCAGCTTCATGCGGATGTCCTCGCCCGCATGATATCGGCTGCGCGGCCCGAAATCCAAGCGCAGGGGTCCGTTCTACTCCGGCAGGTGGGCGAAGGCCTCCGGCGGCACGATCTCCTCGGCGCCGCCGCTCGGCCGAGTCCACAGCAGCTGCAGCGTCGCCGTGCCCTTCCGCTGGAAATAGTCGATGGCGAGCTCGTACCACCCCGGCTCCTCGACCTCGACCAGGATCGGCGGCGACATGGTGTCGGAATGCTTGTACGGGTCGACATGGACCATCTCGCCGCCGAGCGTCACCTGCACGCCGTCGTTCGAATGGACACGGAACGTCCAGGTGCCGGTCTCGTCGAGCCTGATGAGCCCGCGGATGAACGCCCCGACCCCCATGGCCTTGCCCGAGGTGAGGACGGGCTCGTTGCGGGCAGGCTGGGCATCGATGTTGGGGAGCACCGGTCCGGGCGTGCCCTCGTAGCCCATCAGCTCCGAGACGTCGTTGAAGAACTCCTCGACATAGGAAACTTGCAACCCGGGCTCGACCTGGCCTTCCTCCGGCTGCGGATCGACCGGCGTCAGCTCGACGATCTGCGCCGCGGCGGTTCCGGCCCCCAGGACCAGCATTCCGGCGAAGCAGGTCGCCAGAATCCCGCCAGTCACGATCTCCCGCATCATGTCCTGAAATCCCCCTGTCGCGTTCGTGGTTCCGCCGCGACCATGACGATGCGCCGCGACGGTTTTTCGAGAGCTTAGCGCGGTCGGCGGGGGACGACCAAGCGGGTCAGCGCAACCCGCTGAAAGGCAGGAAATCCACCATGGCGCCGGCCTCGAGGCGCGTCATTTCCTCGGGCAGCTCGACGAGCCCGTCCGCCTCGACCATGGAGGTCAGGATGCCGGCGCCCTCATGCGGATATTTCTCGGCGCGCAGCTCGCCGTCCGCGCCGGCCACCAGCCGGGCGCGCAGCCATTCCCGCCGGTCCTTCTTCTTCGCGTAACCGAATCCGGCCCGCACGCGGAACATGACCGGCGCCAGGTCGCGTCCGCCCATGAGCCGGAGCACGATCGGACGCGCGATCCTGAGGAACGTCACCATGACCGCCACAGGATTTCCGGGCAGCCCGATGAACGGCACGGCGCGGCCTTCGCTGTCGATCTGCCCGAGCGCGATCGGGCGGCCGGGACGAATGGCGAGGCGCCAGAGATGGAGCCGGCCGAGCGCCTCGATGGCGGCCTTCACATGGTCTTCCTCGCCGACCGAGACGCCGCCCGAGGTGATCAGCAGGTCGTGGTCCTGCGCCGACACGGACAGCGACAGGCGGATCACCTCGCGGCGATCCGGCAGGATGCCGAGATCGGTGACGGTGCAGCCGAGCTGGCGCAGCATGCCCATGATCGCGAAGCGATTGGCGTCGTAGACGGCGCCGGGCTTCAGCGCCTCGCCGGGCTCGGCAAGCTCGTCACCGGTGGAGAACAGCGCGACCCGCAGCGGCTGCGAAACCTGCAGCGCCGTGACCCCGACCGATGCGGCGAGCCCGACATCCTGCGGCCGCAGACGCGTTCCGGCCGCCAGGATCGTCCGGCCGGCGATCACGTCCTCGCCGCGCAGGCGGCGGTTCGACCCGCGCTTGATGCCGGGCGCAATGACGACGGTCTCGCCCTCGAGCCGGCAGTCCTCCTGCATCATCACCGTGTCCGGGCCGGGCCGCCCGTCTTCCCCCGCCGGCATCGGCGCCCCCGTGAAGATGCGGACGGCGGCGCCGCGGCGCGCCGGGCGGCGGAACGGATGGCCGGCGGCGGCGCGGCCTTCGACCGGCAGCCGGGTCTCCGCCGCGGGATCGAGATCGTCGAAATAGACCGCGTAGCCGTCGACCGCGGAGTTGTCGTGGCCCGGCACGTCGATCGGCGAGACGACGGGCTCGGCCAGGATCCGGTCGACGGCGCGTTCGAGCGGCACCGCCTCCGTCTCGGTCACGCGGACCAGGCGCCCGAGGATCAGCTCCAGCGCCTCCCCGGCGCGCATCATCTGGCCGGGGCCGGCGAAGCAGTCGTTGGTGAGCTGCGTCACGGCGAGTCTCCCCGCGCTCAGTCGCGCCCGCCGCCCCGGGTCGCGCGCAGCGCGGCACCGGGCAGGCCGCGCCGGGCCGGCGCCCGCAGGCCGCATGTCTCCAGGACGAAGTCGGCGATGGCCTCGGCATCGGCGAGCGGGAGGACAGGATGCTCGAGCCCCGCGATCGGCCGGTCGCTCGCGACGGCGAGGATGGTCGGGTCGGTCGCGGCGAGCAGGGGCTTGCCGGACCCGGTCCTGTGCACCTCCAGCTTCGGGTGCGGTTCGTGCCGGAACCCCTCCGCCAGCACCAGGTCGACGGCGCTCATCCGGCTCACGATCTCCGAGAGCCGCGGCGCGTCGTCCTGGCCGCGCCGCTCGTGCATCAGCGCCCAGCGATGGGACGAGGCGAGCATGACCTCGGTCGCCCCGGCGGTGCGGTGCTCGAAGGAGTCCTTCCCCGGCTGGTCGATGTCGAAGTCCCGGCGCGCTTCCTTGACGGCCGACACGGCGAAGCCGCGGGCGACGAGCACGGGCAGGAGACGCGCCATCAGCTCCGTCTTGCCGCTGCCTTTCCAGCCCGCCAGCCCGAAGAGCTGCATGGGTCGGGTCCCTACTCGGCCGGCCGCTTCGCCGCGGGCACGTCGCCGGACTCGCGCCGCCGGCCCATGTGGAGGAAACCGACCCGCAGGTAGTCGTACCCGGTGACCAGCGTCAGCAGGGCGGCGATCCAGAGCCCGGCCTCGCCGATGAGCTGCACGGGCACGAAATCCGGCCCGGCATCGCCGACGATCAGGAACCCGAGCGCCACCATCTGCAGCATCGTCTTCCATTTCGCGAGCCGGCTCACCGGCAGGCCGACATTGAGCCCGGCCAGGAACTCGCGCAGGCCCGAGACGAGGACCTCGCGGCAGAGGATGATGAGCGCGGGCAGCACCACCAGCCCGGAGATGCCGTCCTTCGCCACCAGCATGAGAATCACCGCCGAGACCAGCAGCTTGTCGGCGATCGGATCGAGGAACCGGCCGAAGGCGGAGATCTGGCTGCGCCGGCGGGCGAAATGACCGTCGAAATAATCCGTCACCCCGGCCAGGGCGTAGAGCGCGCAGGCGATCCAGCGCGCCGCGTCGCCCTGGACGTAGAACAGCGCGACGAGGACCGGAATCACCGCGATCCGCGACAGGGTGAGCATGTTCGGTAGGCTGGTCACGATCGCTCCTGCCCCCAGGACGGGTTTCTGCCGGGCGGCGTCGATGGTCTCGGGCCCGGATATCGCCGGGCATGCGGTTCGGCGCGATACTAGCCGCCCGCCGGTGCCTAGGAAAACCCCACGGCGGGGGAGACGGCGGGTTCCGACCTACCCCTGGCCGTGGAAATGGTCATAGATCTTGCGGGCCACCGTCTCGCTGATGCCGTCCACCGCGGCCAGGTCCTCCAGCCCCGCCCGGGCCACGCTGCGGGCCGATCCGAAGTGGAGCAGCAGCGCCTTCTTGCGCCGCGCTCCGATGCCGGGCACCTCGTCGAGCGGCGACTGCCCGATCTGCTTCGACCGCTTCGCCCGGTGGGTGCCGATCGCGAAGCGATGGGCCTCGTCCCGGAGCCGCTGCAGGAAGTAGAGCACCGGATCGCGCGGATCGAGGGAGAACGGCTCGCGGCCGGGCATGAAGAACCGCTCCCGCCCGGCATTCCGGTCCGGGCCCTTGGCGATCGCGGCGATGGGGAGGTCCGGGATGCCGAGCTCGGCCATGACGTCGAGCGCGGCGTTGAGCTGGCCCTGCCCGCCGTCGAGCAGCACCAGGTCGGGCCAGGCGCCGCGGTCGCGCTCCGGATCCTCCCGCAGCGCCCGGGAGAAGCGGCGCGTCAGCACCTCGCGCATCATGCCGTAATCGTCGCCGCCGGTCGGGTTGTTCGCCGCCTCGCCCGAGATGGCGAACTTCCGGTAGGCGTTCTTGATGAACCCGTCCGGCCCGGCGACGATCATCACGCCGTAGGGGTTGCGGCCGGAGATGTGGCTGTTGTCGTAGACCTCGACGCGCTGCGGCGGCGCCTCCAGGCCGAACACCCCGGCGAGGCCTTCGAGCAGCTTGCGCTGCGACGCGTTCTCCGCCACCCGGCGCGCCAGCGCGTCGCGCGCATTGGCGAGCGCGTGCTCGACCAGCCGGCGCCGGTCGCCGCGCTGCGGTACGGCGAGCTCCACCTTGCGGCCCGCCTTGACCGACAGCGCCTCCGCCAGAAGCTCCCGCTCGGCCGGCGTCTCGGACAGCAGGATCAGCCGCGGCGGCTGCTTGTTGTCGTAGAACTGGCCGAGGAAGGCGGCGAGCACCTCGGCGCAGCCGGCGCTGCGGTCGTGACTCGGGTAATAGGCGCGGTTGCCGTAATTGCTGCCGGAGCGGAAGAAGAACACCTGGATGCAGGTCTGGCCCCCCGCCTGATGGATGGCGATCACGTCGGCCTCGTCGAGCCCTTCCACGTTGATCGACTGATGCGCCTGGATCTCGGTGAGGGCGCGGATGCGGTCGCGGTAGCGGGCGGCGGTCTCGAAGTCCAGCGCCTCGCTCGCCGCCTGCATGGCGGCCGACAGGCGCTCCTGCACGTCGCGGCTCCTGCCCATCAGGAAGTCGCGCGCCTCCGCCACCATCGCGGCGTAGTCCTCGCGGCTGATGCGGCCGACGCAGGGCGCGGAGCAGCGCTTGATCTGGTACTGCAGGCAGGGCCGCGTGCGGCTTTCGAAGATGGAATCGGAGCAGGGGCGCAGCAGGAAGGCGCGCTGGAGCGCGGCGATGGTCGTGTTCACCGCGCCGGCCGAGGCGAACGGCCCGAAATAATCCCCCTTGCGCGTCCGCGCGCCCCGATGCTTCACGATCTGCGGGGCTTCGTGGTCGGCGGTGATCAGGATATAGGGGAACGACTTGTCGTCGCGCAGCAACACGTTGTAGCGCGGCATCAGGCGCTTGATCAGGTTGCTCTCGAGCAGCAGCGCCTCGACCTCGGTGTGGGTCGTCACCACCTCGAGCGCCGCCGTCTCGGCGACCATCCGGTGCAGCCGGTTGGACAGCTTCGCGACCTGCGTGTAGCTGCTCACGCGCTTCTTAAGATTGCGCGCCTTCCCGACATAGAGCGCGTCGCCGGCCTTGTTCAGCATGCGGTAGACGCCGGGCGCGGTCGGCATGCTGCGCAGCTGGCGCCGGATCACCTCGATGCCGTGCGCGATCGTGCCGGGCGCCGGCAGGTCCGGCTCCAGGTCCTCTGCCGTCTCGAGCGGCGGCAGGGCTTCAGGGTCAGGGAAACGTCGGTTCATGGCGCGCGATCAGCCGCGGCACACGCCGGGGTGCCGCGGATTTCCTGGGATCCTGGCAGCGCTGTCATCGTGCTGCCATAGATATCCACGGAATCTGTGGACAAGTTTGTAGATAAGATGCCGCCGCAAAGCTTGCGAGGCCGCTGCGCTGCGCTTGCGACATGGTTGCACAAAAAATAGGCAGGAAATCATAAGTAACTGAATTGCTTGGGAATCGCTCGATTTCATGATTAATGGAACCTGAAGAGCGGGGCTCGGGAACCTTTTTCCGCTTGACTCCTGCGAAAGTTGCGGCCGGCGGCCGCCCTTGTGCACAACTTGCGCGATCCGGCGCCGCTTCCGCCCCTGGAAAGACCGCGGATTCCTGCGGTTTGTGACGGAACGATGGCAGGCCGGCGCCGAATCAGGTCTCCGGCTGGTACCGCTCGATCTCGATACCGACGCTGTCCGCCTCCGGGAACACGTCGAGCTTCTCCACCCTGACCCTGGCGCGCGCCACGCGGCGGTCCTCCAGGCACATGGCGGCGATCCGCTCGGCCAGGGTCTCCACCAGGTTGACGTGGCCGGACCCCACCACGTGGCGGATGCCCGTCATCAGCTCGCCGTAGCAGACCACCTTGTCCAGGTCGTCGCCGATCGGCCCCTGGTCGGCGACCGTCAGATCCAGGTTGATGCGGATGCGCTGATCGGCCAGCCGCTCGTGCTGATGCACGCCGATGCGGCAGGTCAGCACCAGATCGCGGATGAACACGCGCCAGTCGCCGCTCTGCGCCTGCGGCCGGGGCACCGAACGCGTGCGCTTCGCTTTGCTCATGTTCGAGCTCCGTTGCCTGTCGCCGATCAGCAGATTGCGCGAGACGCCCGCCCCGCCGCGGGGCGCGGATTATCGCGCCGAGCAGAGCCGCGACGCAACATGGCTGCAGCCACGCGCCGACCGCGTCGTCAGGGCACCGGCGGAGCTGTCGATGACCCATCAGCCTGGCACGTCGTTCCCGTCATAGCTGAGGATCTCTTCGGCAGGGCGAGGGTCGAGCACGGGAAGAGCCGCGCAGCGGCCGCTGATCTCCATATCTCGTCGACGAGGTCCCGACCCTTGCGACGACCCTGCTCGCGCTTGAGCCGCTCGCGCAAGGCGGCGATCACGGCATCGGTGATGCTTTCACCGGTGCAGTGGGCCAACGCACGCGCCAGGCGCTCGGCCTCCGGATTCTTGAGGCTGAGGGGCATCCCGATTGCTCCGTCCCTTGCGAGCAACCTGATGAATATAGTTTCTGCCAGAGATCGGCAAAAGCCTATCGAAAGAAAAGGGTTACGAGAACGCCTCCGGCGATCCCACTACTCCGACTTGCTCAGCCCCTTGTGCGGCAGCTGCCAGGCCAGGTGCTCGCCGCCGTCGAGCGCGATCATCTGGCCGGTCATGGACGGGCTGGCCAGGACGAACAGCACGGCGGCGGCGATCTCCTCCGGCGTGGGGCCGTGCTTCAGCGGCAGCGCCGCGCATTGGGCGGCGAACTGCTCGGCCGTCTGCCGCGCGCTGGGCAGGGTGGGGCCCGGCCCGATCCCGTTCACCCGGATGCGCGGCGCCAGCGCCAGCGCCAAAGTGCGAGTCAGCGTCCACAGCCCCATCTTCGACACGGTGTAGGACATGAAATAGGGCGTCAGCTTGTAGACCCGTTGGTCCAGCATGTTGACGATGTTGCCCTGCGCGCCCTCCGGCAGCAGCCGGGCGAAGGCCTGCGACAGCACGAAGGGCGCGCGCAGATTCGTCTCCATGTGCGAGTCCCAGGACTCCCGGGTCACCGTCTCCGCCACGTCCATCTCGAAGATCGAGGCGTTGTTGACGAGGAGGGTGACCGGTCCCAGCGCGCCCCGCGCGCGCGGCAGCAGCGCCTCGACCTCGGCCTCGCGGGCGAGATCGGCCTCGAGCGCGACGGCGCGGCCGCCCGATGCGGCGATCGCCTCGACCAGCTCGGCGGCCTCGGCGGCGGAGCGGTTGTAATGCACGGCGATCGACCAGCCCGTGCGCGCCAGGGCGAGGGCGATGGCGCGGCCGATGCGCTTGCCGGCGCCGGTGACGAGGGCGACGCCGGGTGTCGGGCTGTGCGCGGGCGGGGTCATGGCGGCGGCCAGCATGGCGAAGGGTCAGGGCCGGCGCAAGGCCGCGCCGGCCGCTTGCATACCGGTCAGTCGCCGTCCTCCTGCGGCGCGGCGGGCTCGAGGCTGAGCGCCGCCGAGTTCATGCAGTAGCGCAGGCCGGTGGGCGCCGGCCCGTCCGGGAAGACATGGCCCAGATGCGCGTCGCAGCGGGCGCAGACCACCTCCGTGCGGCGCATGAACAAGCTCCGGTCCTCCTCGGTCGCCACGGCCCCCGGCGCGATCGGCTGCCAGAAGCTCGGCCAGCCGGTGCCCGAGTCGTACTTGGCCGCCGAATCGAACAAAGGCGCGCCGCAGCAGACGCAGCGATAGACCCCGGGCTCGTGGCTGTTCCAGTACCGGCCGGTGAAGGCGCGTTCGGTGCCCTTGCGACGCGTCACCTTGTACTGCTCGGGCGTCAGCTGCTCCCGCCATTCCGCGTCGGACTTCACGACCTTGTCCATGTTTCTCCCGTCCGTGATCCGTGCCGTCGCGAGGCGGACATGCTCGGAGCGCGCCGGCCCATCGTCAAGGGCCGCGCCGGCGACGGGCGTAGCCCCCCTTCGCCTTCTTGTCCTTGAACCGGGGCCGCTCGCCGCCCTTGCCCGCGGTCGAGCGCGCCATCGGCCGGCCCTCGGCGCGGGCGGTGGCGAGGCCGAGATCGAGCGCCTCCAGCCGCTTGATCTCGTCCCTGAGGCGCGCCGCCTCCTCGAACTCGAGCTCGGCCGCGGCGGTCTTCATCCGCTTCTCGAGATCGGCGATATAGGCCTGCAGGTTATGGCCGATCAGATGCGGCGCCTCGGCGTCGCCGGTGCCGACCATGACGTGGTCGCCCTCGTAGACGCTCTGCAGGATGTCGGCGATGTTCTTGCGCACCGATTCCGGCGTGATGCCGTTGGCGGCGTTGTAGGCCTGCTGCTTCTCGCGCCGCCGGTTGGTCTCCGCGATCGCCTCCTTGAGGGAGTTGGTCATCACGTCGGCATAGAGGATGACCCGGCCGTCGACGTTGCGCGCGGCGCGGCCGATGGTCTGGATGAGCGAGGTGCGCGAGCGCA
>DAIMFL010000126.1:0-8991 GCA_036724615.1 Alphaproteobacteria bacterium
GCGGGCTGGTGCCGGCGCGCCAGGCCGCTTCTCAGCTCGGCGCCCTGTCGCCCGAGGATCGCAAGGCGCTCGCCCGGCTCGGCCTGCGCCTCGGCACCGAGACGGTCTGGCTGCCCGCGCTCGCGAAGCGGCCGTCGGCGGCGCTGCTCAACCTGTTCGCCGCGGTGGAGACCGGCGGCCATGCCGTCGGGGCCGTCGTTCCGAAGCGCCGCCCGGCGAGCTTCGCCGTCCGGCCCGGCGTGCCGGAGCTGCGCTACGCCGTCGCCGGCTACCGCGTGGTCGGGGACCTCGCCGTGCGGGCGGACGCCCTGGAGCGCCTGGCGCAGGCGGCGCGGCAGCTCGCCCGGCAGGGCGCCTTCGCGGCGACGGACGCCCTGCGCGCCATAGTCGACTGCCCGCCGGAGTCCCTGGGCGAGGTGCTGCAGGCCCTCGGTTTTGTCCGCCGCCAGGAGACGGACGGCGAGACCTTCGCCTCGCGCCGGCGCGGCGGCGAGGTGAAGCGCCGACATTCCCGGCCCGTGCGGCGGCCGGATGCGGATTCCCCCTTCGCCGCCCTCGGGGCGTTGCGCCGCCGCGGATGAAGCGCGTGCCGGAGCAGCCTGGGAGCGGGCAGTCCGACAGCGGGGCGGGCGACAGCCTGCGCATCGACAAGTGGCTGTGGCAGGCGCGCTTCTGCAAGAGCCGGGCGATCGCCAGCCGGCTCTGCGCCGAGGGGCGGGTCCGGGCGAGCGGCACGCTGGTGCAGAAGGCGCATCACCTGGTCCGGCCCGGCGACGTGCTGACCTTTCCGCAGGGGCATCGGATCCGGGTCGTACGGATCCTCGCCCTGGGCGCCCGGCGCGGGCCCGCCAGCGAGGCGCGGCTGCTCTACGAGGATCTGTCGCCGGAGCCGGTTCGGGCCGGGGCCGAAGCCGAGCCCGATGCCGGGCGGCGCGACCCGGGAGCCGGCCGGCCGACCAAGCTCGAGCGGCGGGCGCTCGAGCGGCTGAGGCGGGGCGAATAGACGGCCGATCCCCGCGACCCTTCGCCGCAACGGCGTCGCGGTTCCGGCCTGTTCCCTGGTTCCGCCAAAGACCGCATCCCGGCAGGGGTTGTATGCGCGATTGGGGGCGTGTAAGGCACGCCCATGATCAGTCGCCTGCGCCGTCTTCTCACCCAGTCGGAAGCGCCGTCCCCGGGGCGCCGGGCGGCCGACGAGCTGCGGCTCGCCGCCGCGGCCCTGCTCGTCGAGGCGGCCCGCATGGACGGCGAGATCGGCGCGGCGGAGCGCGCCACCATCGGCGACCTGCTGCGCCGGCAGTTCGGCCTGGAGGACGAGGAGGTCGCGGAGCTCATCGACATGGCCGAGGCGGCGGCGATGCGCTCGACCCAGATCTTCGCCTTCACCCAGGCGGTGAAGAACGGCTACGACGCCGAGGAGCGCGTGGCGATGATCGAGATGCTGTGGGAGGTCGCCTATGCCGACGGCGAGCTCCACCACTACGAAGCAAATCTGTTGCGCCGGATCGCCGGCCTGATCCATGTTCCCGACCCCGTGAGCGGGGCCGCGCGCAAGCGGGTGCTCGCGCGCCTCGGGCTGGACGGCGCCGCCGACGAGGCGGAGCGCTGATACGACCGGAGAATGCGATGACCTATGTGGTGACCGAGGCCTGCATCAAGTGCAAGTACATGGACTGCGTCGAAGTCTGTCCGGTGGACTGCTTCTACGTGGGCGAGAACATGCTGGTCATCCATCCGGACGAATGCATCGACTGCGGCGTCTGCGAGCCGGAATGCCCGGCCGAGGCCATCCTGCCCGACACCGAGCCGGACATGGAGCGCTGGGTGGAGGTCAACCGGGAATATGCCCAGCAATGGCCGAACATCACCCGCAAGGGCGAGGCCCCGGCCGATGCCGACGCCTGGAAGGGTGTGGCCGGCAAGTTCGAGAAGTTCTTCAGCCCCAAGCCCGGCGACGTCTGACCGTCCGCTTCGGAACGTCCGGCCTGTGCCATGGACCGACGGGTGGGAACCGCCAGGCGAGATGTCCGGCGGGCCGCGCCGCTGACGCTATGGAATGTAGGGAGTCTCCTAACGTTCCATAGACGTTCCAGGAACATCCCGAGTCGCGGCGGCAGCTTCCCGGGATTCGCATGGCAGGTAGCCGGCGCGGGACGGACTCGCTCAGGTTGCCGGAAGCGCCCGTTTTTGTTATAGTTTCATTAATCGCGGGGCGGCTCTCGGGCCGCCCGTTTTGCGATCGTCCGGGCGAATGATCGCCTGCAAACCGACCATGACAGGTCCAGTGAGCGGCCCGGCGGGTGGCGCTGGCGGCCGGTCGGGCATCGCAGTCCGGTTATGGAGCAACCATGCGTCGCGAATTGGGGACGTTGGCGCGCAGATCGGGCAAGAGAACAGGAATGTCGAAGGATAACGCGTTCAGGAAGGGCGACTTCGTGGTCTATCCGACCCACGGGGTCGGCAAGATTCTCGGCATCGAGTCGCAGGAGATTGCCGGCCACAGTCTGCAGGTGATCATCATCCATTTCGACAAGGATCGGATGACCCTGCGCGTCCCCGTCGCCAAGGCGAAGAATTCCGGGCTGCGCAAGCTCAGCTCGCGCAAGGTCATGGATGCGGCACTCACCACGCTGAAGGGCCGCTCGCGGGTCAAGCGCGCCATGTGGAGCCGCCGCGCCCAGGAGTACGAGGCGAAGATCAACTCCGGCGATCCGGTGTCGATCGCCGAGGTGGTGCGCGATCTCCATCGCAATTCGGACCAGCCGGACCAGTCCTACAGCGAGCGCCAGATCTACCAGGCGGCGCTCGACCGTCTGGCGCGCGAGCTGGCCGCCGTCGAGAGCATCGACGAGGCGTCGGCCGCGGCGCGGCTTGAGCAGGTCCTGAAGGCGGCCTAAAACACCATCCGTTCCTGCTGCGCGCGCCCGGTTGGCAGGACCGACCGGGCGCGTCGCATTTGCGAAACAGGGTCCTGTTCGGGGCCGGCGTCGGGGGCCATGTCCGATCGCGATAAGTTCGCCGTGCTGCGGCGCTGCCGCCGGACCTGGACGGTCGCGGCGATCCATGGAGAGGCGGACCGGCTCGAGGCGCTGCACCGGGAGCTGGACGCGCGCTTCCGGCCGGGCGACCGGCTCGTCTATCTCGGCAACTATCTCGGCCGCGGGCCGGCGGTCGCGCGCACCATGGACGCGCTGCTCGACTTCCGGCGCGCGCTCATCGCGCGGCCCGGCATGTTCGCATCGGACGTCGCCTATCTGCGCGGCAGCCAGGAGGAGATGTGGCAGAAGCTGCTGCAGCTCCAGTTCGCGCCCAACCCGCGCGAGGTGCTCGACTGGATGCTGGCGCAGGGCGTGGGCGCGACGCTCGCCGCCTATGGCGGCGACCCGGCCCAGGGAGCTTCCTGCGCCCGCGAGGGCGCGCTCTCGCTCACCAAGTGGACGAGCGGGCTGCGCGCGGCGATGCAGTCCCGTCCCGGCCACTACCTGCTGATGAGCGCGCTGCGGCGCGCCGCCTATACCGACGACGGCGCGCTGCTCTTCGTTCATGCCGGGCTCGACCCGGCGCGTCCGCTCTCCGCCCAGAGCGACTCGCTGTGGTGGGGCGCCGGCGGCTTCGCGCGCATGGCCGAGCCCTATGGCAGCTTCGCCAAGGTGGTGCGCGGCTTCGATCGCGCCCATCCGGGCCTCGAGATCGGCAGCTTCACCGCCACCATCGACGCCGGCTGCGGCTTCGGCGGCCCGCTCCTCGCCGCCTGTCTCGACCCGCTGGGCGAGGTGGTCGAGGCGATCGAGGCGTAAGGCCGCGCCCGGTCCCGGCGCGCCTACATGGGAAGCAGCTGGAACGCGGCGACGGCGACCAGGGTCGGCGGGACGGCGGAAACCGCGAGCCAGAGCGCGCTGATGACGCCCTGGTCGAACGCGCCCTTGAGGATCGAATAGCCGGCCGGGTTCGGTGCGTTGGCGATGACGGTCAGGCCGCCGCCCGACACGGCGCCGGCGACCAGCGCATATCTGGCTTCCGCCGTCAGCCCGTCGACCAGCGAGCCGAGATAGGTCAGGGCCGCATTGTCGGTGATGGCCGTGAGCAGCGTCGCGCCGTAGTAGAGAGCCGTCGATCCCATGCCGGCCAGCAGCGGCTGCAGCCACCATTCCTGCTTGCCGCCGAGCACGACGAGGCCGGCGAGGAAGAAGGCCACCAGGAGCCCCTCCCGCAGGATGAGACCGCTCTGATACCGGCGATAGGCCTCGGCGAAACCGAGGAAGAAAAGAAACAGGCCGATGAACACCACGGTGTAGTGGCTCGCGACCACGACGCCGCCGAGCAGGGCCAGATGCACGGCGATCACCGGCCAGGGCGTCTCCACCCCTTCCAGCTTCTTGAACTTGTACGGCAGCTCGCTCAGATGCCTGCGCATCAGCGCCGTCACCGCCGCCGCATTGACCGTCACGACCAGCACGGCCTTCCAGCCGAAGGTCTGCAGCATGAACGGGAAGTCCCAGGACCAGCGCTCGGCCACCATGAGGACCGGCGGCGCGGCGAAGGGCGTGAGCGTGCCGCCGACCGACACGTTGACGAACAGCACGCCGATGGTGGCGTACTTGAATACCGCCGGCGCCTGCTTGCTGAAGAAGCGGTGGCGCAGCAGCATGGCGCACAGCGTCATGGCCGCCGGCTCGGTGATGAACGAGCCGAGGAGCGGGCCGACCGACAGTACCGTCAGGTAATAGGCCGCCGGCGGCGGCAGGGGAAGCAGACGGCCGATCCAGCTCAGCAGCGCGCCGGAGAAATCGAGAACCGGCCGGCTCGCCGCGATGACCATGATGACGAAAATGAAGGCCGCTTCCCGAAAGCTCAGGCTCTCGAGATAGCCCATCGCGCTCCCGAAGTCCTGGTGCGCAATGAGGAACGCCACCAGCACCATCGCCCAGAAGCCGAACACGACCTCGACCTCGGCGAGCAGGTGCCAGAGCCCGGCATGGCTCGGCTGGAGCCGCGCCAGGCGCTCGAAGCTCCGGGTCGAGAAGGTATGCAGCACCGCCAGCGCGAACAGCACGGCGGCCACGATCTGAACCAAGCTGGGCGGAGAGTCGAGCATCGGCGCGATCAGGCGGGCAGCTCGGGCAGGCCCAGCGCCGCCACCACCTGCCGCCGGTTGAGAGGCCGCGGCAGCACCACGGTCGCTCCGGTGAGGCGGGCCAGGATGGGACCGTCCCAGCTGCCGTCGTCGATATAGGCGATCCGCAGGCGCGGATTGGCCGACTGCAGCTGGCGGAAGGTGCCGAGTCCGGGCCAGGGCGGCAGCAGGCGGTCGGTGATGAGCAGCCCGGCCCCGACATTCCGCAAGGCCCGGTTCGCCTCGTAGCCGTCGGCGGCGGCGACGGCGGTGACCGACAAGGGCTGCAGCCAATAGACGACGACGTCCCGCAGCTCCTCCTCCGAGCTCAGGACCACCACCGTCAGCGGGTGAACTCCCGGAGTTCTGATTGGCGGGGCTTTGTTCATCGGGTAACCGATAGCGCTGCCTTCGCGCCATTACGGTCCCCTCCCGGGCGGCCCCACAATTCCGGATGCGCCCCTAGGGATCGCCACTTGCGTGGGCGTACCTAGGTGTTCCTACTCAGAGCCCTTCAGGAGATCCGGCGGTAGAACTATGAACGGCGCCAGCTTCCAACCTCACGCCAGCCGCAGCCGCCCGATGGCCTTTCCGCGACTCTTCTCGCTGCCCCATGGCGTCATCGGGACCGCCTACGTGGTCCTCTACGTGCTGCTGGACTGGATCAGCTATATCGATCCGTTCGCCGCCTATGGCATCACGCCCTGGAATCCGCCGACGGGGCTGAGCTTCGTGCTCGTGCTGCTGTTCGGGCAGCGCATGATCCCGTTCCTGTTCGTCGCGCCGTTTCTCGCCGATGCCATCATCCGGCAGCTGCCGCTGCCCTGGGTCGAGCAGGTCGCGACGGTCGCGGTGATCGGCACGGGGTATTCCCTGGGCCTGCTGTTCCTGTCGCACCCGCGGACACGCTTCAATCCGTCGCTGCCGTCCCTGCGCGATCTCCTTCTCCTCCTGCTCGCCGCCGCGGCGAGCGCAGCCCTGGTCGCGATCGGCTATGTCGGCGTGGTGATCGCCGGCGGGTTCCTGCCGGCGGCCGATTTCGTGTCACCCTTCCTGCGCTTCTGGGTGGGCGACATGATCGGCATCGCCGTGATCGCACCCTTCGCCTTGATCGCGCTGACCCGCGGGCACATGATCAGGGTGTCGGTGGAAAGCTTGGCGCAGCTCGCGTCGGTTCTCGGCGTCCTGTGGCTCGTCTTCCGCTTCGCCCAGGAGCACCAGCTGCAGTTCTTCTACGTGCTGTTCCTGCCGATCATCTGGATCGCCATCCGGACCGGGCTCGAGGGTGTGACGGTCGGCCTGCTCATCACGCAGCTCGGCCTGATCATGGGCGTGCATCTGCTTCCCATGGAGGAGGTCGACGTCACGGCGCTGCAGGCGCTGATGCTGGTGCTGGCGATGTCCGGCCTCATGGCGGGTGCGCTGGTGACCGAGCGCCGCCGGACGGAATTCCAGCTGCGGCTCCATCAGGATTCGCTCGCCCGCCTGGCGCGGCTGGGAAGCATGGGAGAGCTGGCGGCGGCCATCGCGCATGAGATCAACCAGCCCCTGATGGCGGCCGGCACCTATTCCCGCCTGGTGGTGAGCGCGCTCGACCGTGGAAGCGCAGGCGATCCGGCGGTGCTCGAGACCGCCGGCAAGGTGGCGATGCAGGTCGAGCGCGCCTCGGAAGTGGTCCGACGGCTGCGCGCCCTGCTCCGCCTCGATCAGAGCGATCGGGCTCCGACCCCGCTGGACAGGATCGTGAACGAGACGCTGGAGCTCTGCCGGCCGGACCTGGACCAGACCGGCACCCGGGTGCGCGTCGCCCTGGGCGGCAATCTGCCGCCGCTGCTCGTCGATCGTCTCCAGGTCGAGCACGTGCTGCTGAACCTCGTCAGGAATGCGATCGAGGCGATGCGGGAGGGAGGGCAGTCCGGCGGAACCGTCGCCATCGAAGCCCGGCGGATCGGGGAGGGCGCCGTCGAGGTGAGCGTGCGCGACACCGGGCCGGGATTTCCCGCGGAGTTCCTGGCCGAGCCGTTCCCGCCGTTCTCCTCGACCAAGCCGGACGGCCTCGGTGTCGGCCTGGCGCTGTCGCGCTCGATCGTGGAAGCGCATGGCGGCCGGCTCAGCGTGGGCGGAGATGCTGAGGGCGCGGTCGTCCGCTTCACTCTGCCCGTAGTGGCGGCGAACGATGGCTGACCCGATCCGCGTTGCCCTCGTCGACGACGACGCGGCGGTTCTCGATTCGCTGAGCCTCTACCTCGCGGGCAACGGAATCGCCGTCTCCGCCTTTTCGACCGCGGACGACTTCTTGGCTGCGTTCCGCCCCTCGGGCATGGTCGATTGCGTGGTCGCCGACGTGCGGATGCCCGGTCTGTCCGGCATCGATCTGGTGCGCGAGATGAAGGCGCGCGGCAGCACGCCGCCCATCATCCTGATCACGGCCCATGGCGACGTCGACATGGCGGTTTCCGCGATCAAGCTCGGCGCGTTCGACTTCCTGGAGAAGCCGTTCGACGAGCGGCGACTTCTGGACGGCGTCCAGGCCGCGGTCGGAGAGGCGCGCCGCGCGCGGGAAGAAGCTCCCGATCTGGCGGAGCTGCAACGGCGCGCCGCCAGCCTGACCGACCGCCAGCGCGAAGTCATGGAGCTCGCGGCGGCGGGGCTGTCGAACAAGGAGATCGCCATGCGTCTTCGGATCAGCCCGCGGACGGTCGAGAACCACCGCGCATGGATGATGGAGCGCATGGAGGCCCGCAACCTGGCCGAGCTGGTCCGGATGGTGATGCAGCTCGGCCCGCGCGGCTGAGCGGGTCTCAGCCCAGGCGGTAGACCTCCGTCTGCTCCTCCCGCCCGCGCAGGACATGGGATCCGAGCGGCGTCAGGTCCGTGCAGCTCACCTGGGCGGCGGTGGCGCCGGAGACCAGCACCACGGCGTCGGCCTTGCCGTCGTCGACGCTCTTGCCGAGCTGCTCCAGGCGCTGGGCCGTGTTCACCGTGTCGCCGATCAGCGTGTAGTTGATGCGTCCCGGCGCGCCGATGTTGCCGGCGATCGCCGGACCGCTGTGCAGGCCGATGCGCAGCCGGACCGGCCGCAGTCCCTTCCTGGCGCGAAGCTCGTTGTCGGCGGCGAGCGCGGCGGCGATACGGCGGGCCGCCCGGCAGGCGCGCTCGGCATGGTCCGGCTGCGGCTCCGGCGCGCCCCAGAACGCCATGATGGAATCGCCGATATACTTGTCGACCGTGCCGCCTTCGGCCTCGATGCACCCGGCGAGCAGGGCGAAATGCCGGTTGAGGAACTCGGCGAGCTGCGGCGGGGCGAGCCGCTGGGCGATCGCGCTGAAACCGATGATGTCGGTGAACAGCACGGTGAGCTGCCGCTCCTCCGAGAGCAGCTCCGAGCTGCCGCGCCGCATCAGCAGCTCGACCAGCGAGCGCGGCACGTAGGTCGCGAACCAGCGCAGCCCCGACAGCATCGCGTTGAAGGCGAGCGCCGCCGAATCGAGCTCGCGGAAGGGGCTGCGCGGCAGCGCCTCCAGCTTGGCCGGCTGCAGCGCCCGGATCGCATCCGCAGCGGCGGCCAGCCGGCTCACCGGCCGCGCGATGGCGCGGCCGAGAAGCAGGGCGACGATCACCGACACGATCAATATGCCGAGCCCTGCCGCGGCGGCGAGGGCGAGACGCTGCAGCGGCTCGTTGACCGCCTCGGCGGGGAAATGCACGCCCACCACCCAGGCGGGCTCGCCGTAGTCGGCGATCTCGCGATAGAGCACGACGTGGTAGCTGCCCCCGACCCGCACGAGGCGGCCCTCGACGCTGCTCTCGCCCAGTATGTCGGCGAGCTCGCCGGCGGGAGCGTCCCACATCGCCGCCAGGACCGGATCCTTCACCTC
>DAIMFL010000127.1:0-4241 GCA_036724615.1 Alphaproteobacteria bacterium
CAGCCGCCTGCTGACCTCATCCTTCGACAGGCTCAGGATGAGGCCCTCATGGTGAGCTTGTCGAACCATGAGGGCCAGTCTCACCGCCCCGCCGCGGCGAGCTCGGCCTTCACCTCGTCGAGAAGGCGGGCGGCCTCGCTGCCGCGGATCTTGGCGATGTCGTCCTGGTACTTCAGCAGCACGCCGAGCGTGTCGTCGATCACCTTGGGGTCGAGCGACACCTTGTCGAGCTGGACGAGCGCATCGGTCCAGTCGATGCTCTCGGCGACGCCGGGCAGCTTGAACAGGTCCCTGGTCCTGAGCTTCTGCACGAAGCCCACCACCTGCCGGGTCAAGGTGGCGTCGGCGCCGGGCGCCTTCACCTTCAGGATCTCCAGCTCCCGCGCCGCGTCGGGGTAGTCGACCCAGTGGTAGAAGCAGCGGCGCTTCAGCGCGTCGTGGATCTCGCGGGTGCGGTTGGAGGTGATGACGACGATCGGCGGCTCCGCCGCCCTGATCGTGCCGATCTCCGGAATCGTGATCTGATAGTCGGAGAGCACTTCCAGGAGATAGGCCTCGAACGGCTCGTCGGTGCGGTCGAGCTCGTCGATGAGGAGGACCGGCGCCCCGTCGAGTCCGGGCTCGAGCGCCTGCAGGAGCGGGCGCTTGATCAGGAAGCGCTCCGAGAAGATCTCCTCGTCCAGCGTCTCGCGGCTGGCGTCGCTCGCCGCCTCGGCGAGGCGGATCTCGATCATCTGCCGCGAGTAGTTCCACTCGTAGACCGCCGAGGCGACGTCGAGCCCCTCGTAGCATTGCAGCCTGAGGAGCCTGCGGCCGAGCGTGGCGGCCAGCACCTTGGCGATCTCGGTCTTGCCGACGCCGGCCTCGCCTTCGAGGAAGAGCGGCCGGTGCAGCTTCAGCGACAGGAACAGGGCCGTCGCCAGGCTGCGGTCGGCGACGTACCGGCCGCCGGTGAGCAGCGCGTGCGTCTCGTCGACCGAGGCGGGAAGGGGCATCGGGCGGTCCTTGCCGGGAAGATCTCCGGGCAAGGCTACTTCCGGACCCAGCGTCCGTCGACCATGAGATAGGTGCCGGGCGGCGCTTCGCGGTAGAGCTTCTCGGCCGTCACCGCGCCGACCGCGGCGACCGAGGTGCCGTTCTTCGTCGCGATGTCGGTATAGGCGGCGAGGCGCTTCGCGTTGATGTCGTTGACCAGGGCCACGATGTCCGCCGGCGGGTTGCCCGGGACCGCGGCGACATAGCCGTCGGGCCGCTCGCCCACGAGCCCGGCCGCCTTGGCGTTCTCCAGCGGGCCCGCCACCGCGGACGCGGCGCCCAGCGCCAGCCCGACCGCCAGGATCAGAATGCTCAGGATGCGCATCAGAACAGCTCCGGCTGCGATTTCAGCAGCTCCTCCACGTCGCGCTCGATCTTCACCCGGACCTCCTGCTCGATCTTGACGTTGAGATTGATCACGATCGGCTTCTCCGGCGCCTCCACCTTGACCGTCGGCTGGCAGGCGGCGCAGGCGAGGAGGACCGCCGGGATCAGCAGACGCGATCCGAGCGAGGTCGCCGCGCTTCCCGGGCGTGCGTCCGGGATTCTTCCGTGATTTCTACCTGGCACCTCTGCGCCCTTCCGTCCAATCGGGCCGCTCGCCCGCGCGCCGCGCGTCATTGCGCGAACTCCTTCAGCCGGTCCTCGATCGTCTCGGGGATGCGGTAGCCGGCGAGACTCTGCCGCAGCACCCGGTCCAGGGCGCCGCTGACGGTCAGGTTGAACTCCACGGGATAGCCGTCGTAGAAGTTCGGATTGCTCCCCCTGACATGCATGCCGACGAGCATCTCGCCGCCTGCCTGCCGGTCGACCGTCACGCGAAGCGCCTGGTAGCGGAAGTCGGTGAGGGCCGACAGCGCCAAGCTAACCGTTTCCCCCTGGCCCTGCAACGCGGCCGGGGGCGAGAGCGGGTCGTAGCTGAGGCGGCCCGGCGCCTCCGCATGCAGCTCCCCGTGCTCGATCACGATGTCGCCGCCCTCGATCCGCACCGGGATCTCCCCGGTCAGCGTGCCGTCCCCGGTCAGCCCGTCGATCTGGGCGAGGGACAGCAGCTCGCCGAGCCGGACGCCGGTCACCGCCAGCACCGCGGCGTTGCTCTGTCCGGACGGGTCGAAGACCAGCGGCTGCAGATCGACAGTCCCGCCTGCGAGGTGGAGCCGGCCCTCCGCGATCTCCAGCTTCGGGCCGGGCGCCACGCGGAAGGTGAGGAGCCCGTCCGTGAGCGGCAGGCCGGCATCGATCGCGGCGACGGCGACGCGCTGGCCCGGCGGCGTGCTGAACGGCGACAGGCCGTCGACGGTGATCACGCCGTTCAGCCGGTCGATCGTGACGGCCGCGGTGCTCGCCGAGACATTGCGCAGCAGGAGCTCGAGATCGGAGCCGATGCGCTCGGCGTCCCAGGACAGGTCTCCGGCCAGCGCGATCGTGCCGGATACGTCCTCGGCGATGCCGGCCAGATAGGGGAAGAGGTCCTCCGGCTGGCGCAGATTCGGCGCAAACTCGATCGGCGCCACGCGCAAGGCGGCGGAGCCCGCGGCGCGGGCGAGATCGTGGCGGCCCGCGATGTCCAGCGACAGCCGGCCGAAGGCGTCCGAGGCGCGGCCCTCGAACTGCCAGCCGCGCGCGGCCTTGCGCGCCTGGAGCGATACACTCAGCGGAATGACGATGCCGGGATCGCCGCGATGCGCGAGCGAGGCGGTCGCCGAAAGGGTAGGAGCCTCGTTCCGCGGCAGGGCGGCGGAGAGATCGAGGTCGGTCATCTCGAGATCGTAGGCCGGGATCCGCAAGGTCCCGCCCTTGCCGGTCGTCTCGCCCGACCAGCCGGCGGCGCCGTGCTCGGCATGGAGACGCAGGCCCGGCAGCGACAGCTCGCCCGCCACGGGACCGTGCTCCGTGCCCACTGCGCCGGAGAGCCGCAGCGGCGCGGTGCTCAGGTCGATCGTGGTCAGCACGGGACTGTCGGTGCTCGCGTCCATGGCGAGGGACGGTAGGTCACCCGGGATGAACGCCAGCTGAACCGGGCCGTCGAGCTGCAGCGGCGTGGTGCCGGCCAGCCGCGCCGCCGAGAGCGTGCCGCGGCCGGCCAGCCGGGCGGTGAGCCGGCCGCCGGCCCAGTCGAGCGCAAGCGGCAGATCGAGCTTCAGCCCGCGGAGGCGCAGGTCGCCCATCCGCAGCTCCGAAGCGGTCCCGCCGACCGTCAGCGCCGCCGTCGCGCCAGTCCCCGTGAGCTCCGCCGAGCCGGTGGCGGTGACACTCCCGGCCGGCAGGTCGCCCACCGCTGGCAGATCGAGCCTGCCGTTCAGGTCGGAGAGCCGGGCGATGGGCCCGTCCGGCCTTCCGGCGTCGAGCCAGGCCGCGCCGGCCAGCTCGAGCAGCCGCCGTCCGTCCGGCAGATCGACGGCAACCGCGAGCGGCCCGGAGAGAATCCAGCCTCCGGCGTCGCGGCGGAGCTCGATCGGACCGCCCGGCTCCGCCGTCACTGCCAGCGGCTGGCTCAGCATGTCCGCGAGCTCCGTCGGCAGGCCGGTCCCGAGGAGGGCCCGATCGAGGGCGAGCTCGGCGAGCACCGGCGCGGCGGAGACGAAACGCAGCCCGTCGCGCGCCATGTCCAGATCGAAGCCGCCGGTCGCGGAAACGGAGCGGACTGCGCCATCGACCGAGAGATCCTCGATGTCGAATGTCAGGCTTCCCGCAACCTCCGGCAGCTCGCCGGTCGCGATGCTCTCGATCAGCATGGACGGCGTCACCTCGGCGACGAGCCGCACGGCGCCGCGGCCGCCGCTCGGGGCAAGGTGGTCGAGCAGAGTCCAGGCGGCGCTGTCCGACGTCGCTTCGACCTCCGCCCCCATCGTCACGGGCGCGTCGAGATCCAGCTCTTCGGCCGCAAGGCGGAGGGCCAGCTCGGCCATATCGCTCGGCTCGGCGAGGCGGGCCGATGCCGTCCACCCCTCCGCCGTGCGCTGGACCGCCAGCTTGCCGGCGAGGGGACCGAGCGGGGCGAGACGAGGCCCCTCGAACGCGACCTCGTCGAGCCTGACCTGGCCATCGAGGGCGGCAATCTCTCCGCCCTCGAGCCGCGCCGCGATGTCGCCGGTCGCGGCGGCCGAGACGATCCCGGGCAGCGCCAGGCGGCTGTCGGTGAGGTCGAGGCGAGCCTCCACCGACGATCCGGCGATGCGCAGATCGATATCGCCCTCTGCGCTGCC
>DAIMFL010000127.1:4251-8952 GCA_036724615.1 Alphaproteobacteria bacterium
GCCTCGATCGGCGGCGGCGGTGACGCGGAGATCGGCGCGCACGCCGTCCGGTGCCGCCGCCACCGTGCCAGCGCCCGTGAGAGTGACCAAGCCCGGCGGTGTCGCGAGCTCGATCTCACCGTCCTCGATGCGGATCGGGGGAAAGGACGGCGTGCCTCCGTCGCCACGCGCGGCGAGCAGCGGGTCGAGGCTGCCGAGCGAGAGTCCGTCCGGCCCGAGCGAAGCCCGGAGCCGCGCCCCGTCGAGGGTGACCCCCTCCAGCCGTCCCTCGATCAGCTCGGCGGGGTGGTAGGAGATCGTGATCTCCCGCACGGTCAGCTCGTCGTCGGTCCCGGCCGCCACGGCGACCAGCCTGGCCTGATCGAGCCCGACGCTGCGCACCGTCAGCCGCGGCGCCGGCACGCCGAGCTCGGCAAGGCGCTCCCGCGCGAGCGGCGCCAGGAGGATCGGCAGCAGCAGCCACAGGGCCGCGAGCGCTGCGGCGATCAGGCCGAGGCCGGCCAGCGTGACGTCTACGATGGAAATGGCTGCCATAAACGGCACGGACGCGTGCCCGTCCGATGACCCGCCTCCCGCCTCTTGCTCGTTGTCATGCGCGGACTTGATCCGCGCATCCATGCCGCCGCCTGCGCGGACGGCGCGATGGATCGCCGGGTCAAGCCCGGCGATGACATCGAGGAAAAGTCAACGGGTGCATGCCGCCTTCGTACCTTCTATCCCGCCGCCGTCACAGCCTGCGCCGCCATGACCGAGACCAGGTGGGCACGGTATTCGGCGCTCGCGTGCATGTCGCTGTTGAGCCCCGCCGACGGCACCTTGATCCCTTTCACCGCGTCGGCGGAGAAATTGGAGGCAAGGGCCTGCTCCATCTCGGCGACGCGGAAGACGCCCGGTCCCGCGCCGGTCACGGCGACGCGCACGCCGCCCCCGGTCTTCGCGACCATGACGCCGACCACGGCATAGCGCGACGCCGGGTTGGCGAACTTGGCGTAGCCGGCCTTCTCCGGCTTCGGGAAGACCACCGCGGTGATGATCTCGCCGGGCTCCAGCGCGGTCTCGAACATCCCCTTGAAGAAGTCGTCCGCCTTGATCTCGCGCTTGTTGGTCCGGACCGTCGCGCCGAGGCCGAGCACGGCCGCCGGGTAATCGGCAGCCGGATCGTTGTTGGCGATCGAGCCGCCGATCGTGCCCCGATTCCGGACCTGAGGATCGCCGATCCCATCGGCGAGCTGGGCAAGTGCGGGAATGGCGCTTTTCACCTCGGCCGAGCTGGCGACCTGCCCATGCGGAGTCATGGCGCCGATGGTGAGGCCGGCGCCGTCCGTCTTGATGCCCTTGAGCTCGGCGATCCTGCCCAGGTCGACGAGATCGGACGGGGCGGCGAGGCGCTGCTTCAGCGTCGGGATCAGCGTCATGCCGCCGGCGACGAGCTTGCCGTCCGACGCAGCCTGGAGCGCCTTGGCGGCGTCGGCCAGCGAGGACGGGCGGTGATAGGCGAAGTTGTGCATGGTCCGTCCTCCCTTATTCGGCGGCCGCGCGGGTCATGGTCTGGGCAGCGCGCCAGACCTTCTCCGGCGTGGCCGGCATGTCCATGTGCGCGATGCCGAGTGCGTCGGTGATGGCGTTCATCAGTGCCGGCGGTGCGGCGATCGCCCCGGCCTCGCCGCATCCCTTCACACCCAGCGGGTTGTGGGTGCAGGGCGTGCTGACCAGCCCGACCCGGAAGCTCGGCAGGTCGTCGGCGCGCGGCATGCAGTAGTCCATGTAGGAGCCGGTGAGCAGCTGGCCGCTCTCGGGGTCGTAGGTGGCGTTCTCCAGCAGGGCCTGGCCGATGCCCTGCGCGATCCCGCCATGGACCTGGCCCTCGACGACCAGCGGATTGATCACGTTGCCGAAGTCGTCCACGGCGACCCAGTCGACGATGTCGGTCACGCCGGTCGCCGGATCGACCTCGACCTCGGCGATGTGCACGCCGGACGGGTAGGTGAAGTTGGCCGGATCGTAGAACGCGGTCTCGTCCAGCCCTGGCTCGAGGTCGGCAGGGTAGTTGTGCGGCACGTAGGCGGCGAAGCAGATCTCGCCGATCGACTTCTGCTTGTCCGTGCCGGCCACCTTGAACACGCCCTTGGAGAACTCGATGTCGTCGACCGAGGCCTCCATCAGATGCGCGGCGATCTTCTTGCCCTTGGCGATGATCTTGTCGGCCGCCTTGACGAGCGCCGAGCCGCCGACCGCCAGGCTGCGCGAGCCGTAGGTGCCCATGCCGAACGGCACGCGCGCGGTGTCGCCATGCACCACCTCGATGTTCTCGAGCGGAACGCCGAGATAGTCGGAGACCAGCTGGGCCAGGGTCGTCTCATGGCTCTGGCCGTGGCTGTGCGCGCCGGTGAAGACGCTGACGCTGCCGGTGGGGTTGAAGCGGATCTGGCCGGATTCCCAGAGGCCGACGCCGGCGCCGAGCGAGCCGACCACCGCCGACGGCGCGATGCCGCAGGCCTCGATATAAGCGGAGAAGCCGATGCCGCGCAGCTTGCCGCGCTTCGCCGATTCCGCCTTGCGCGCCGCGAAGCCCTTGTAGTCGATCATCTTCAGGGCTTCGTCGAGCGCCTTCTCGTAGTCGCCGACGTCGTACATCAGCGCCACGGGCGTCTGGTACGGGAACTGGTCGGGCCGGATGAAGTTCTTCCGCCGGATCTCCGCCGGGTCCATTTTCAGCTCGCGCGCCGCCATTTCGACGATGCGCTCGATGACGTAGGAGGCCTCGGGCCGGCCGGCGCCGCGATAGGCGTCCACCGGCGCGGTCGTGGTGAAGACGCCCCTCACCTCGGCGAAGATCGCCGGGGTCGCGTACTGGCCGGCGAGCAGCGTCGCATAGAGATAGGTCGGCACCGAGGTCGCGAAGGTCGACAGATACGACCCCAGATTGGCGATGGTGTTGACCCGGAAGCCGAGGAACTTGCCGTCCTTGTCGAGCGCCAGCTCGGCATGGGTCACGTGGTCGCGGCCATGGGCGTCGGACAGGAAGGACTCGCTGCGCTCGGCCGTCCATTTGACCGGGC
Source organism: Alphaproteobacteria bacterium (assembly GCA_036724615.1). Classification (GTDB taxonomy): domain Bacteria; phylum Pseudomonadota; class Alphaproteobacteria; order Dongiales; family Dongiaceae; genus DAIMFL01. Next base: position 7,311 of record DAIMFL010000127.1, read on the forward strand.
GGCGGACCTTCTTCGAGGCCCAGGTGCAGACGACCTCTTCGGCGTAGCAGAAGATCTTCGAGCCGAAGCCGCCGCCGACGTCGGGGGCGACGACCCGCATCTTGTGCTCCGGCACGCCGAGGATGAAGGCGCAGAGGATGAGCCGCAGCACATGCGGGTTCTGCGAGGTCGAATAGCAGGTGAAGCTGTCCGACGCCTCGTCGTACTCGCCGATCGCCGCGCGCGGCTCCATCGCGTTCGGGATCAGGCGGTTGTTGACCAGGTCGAGCTTGGTGACGTGCGCCGCCTTGGCGAAGGCGGCATCGGTCGCCGCCTTGTCGCCGAGCGCCCAGTCGTAGCAGAGATTGCCGGGCGCATCGTCATGGACGAGCGGCGCGCCGGGCTGGACCGCCTTGGCCGGATCGACGACGGCCGGCAGCACGTCGTAATCGACCTCGACCAGCTCCGCGGCGTCCTTCGCCTGGTTGAGGCTTTCGGCGATCACCACGGCGACGTGATCACCCACATAGCGGACCTTCCCGACCGCGAGGACCGGATGGGCCGGCGCCTTGTGCGGGTTGCCGTTGCGGTCGGTGACCGTCCAGCCGCAGATCAGCCCGCCGACCTTGTCCGCCGTGGTGTCGGCTCCGGTGAAGACGGCGATGACTCCCGGCGCCGTCCTGGCCGCGTCGGTGTTGACGCTGCGGATGGTCGCGTGCGCATGCGGCGAGCGGACGAAGGCGGCATAGGTCTGGCCCGGGCGGTTCAGGTCGTCCACGTACTTGCCGCGGCCGGTGAGGAAGCGAAAGTCCTCGGTGCGCCGAACGGAGGCGCCGATTCCAGTGTCAGCCATGGTGCTAGCCCCTCATTGCCTTCGCGCCGGCCTGCACGGCCTTCACGATGTTGTGGTAGCCGGTGCAGCGGCAGATATTGCCTTCCAGCCACTCCCTGACCTCGCGCTCCGACGGGTCGGGATTGCGCTTGGCGAGGTCGACTGCGCTCATCACCATGCCCGGCGTGCAGAACCCGCACTGCAGCCCGTGATTCTCCCGGAAAGCCGCCTGCATCGGGTGCAGCTCGCCGTTCTTCGCCAGGCCTTCGATCGTGGTGACGTTCGCGCCGTCGGCCTGCACCGCCAGGAGGGTGCAGCTCTTGACCGAGGTGCCGTCGACATGAACGACGCAGGCGCCGCACTGGCTGGTGTCGCAGCCGACATGGGTGCCGGTGAGCCCCAGCTTGTCGCGCAGGAAATGGACGAGCAGCGTGCGAGCTTCGACGTCGCCCGACACGGCCTGCCCGTTCACCGTCATGGAAACGGATGGCATCAGGTCCTCCCCTGTGAGCGAAGGCGCGCCATGCACGCACTCCGCGGACTCGACACGGATCTTTTCTACCCGGCCGCGCGCCGGTTGGATGTCTCGGGCGCAAGTCTCGGTTGGCCGCCAGCGCAGGTCAAGAGCGCAGGCCCTTCTCTGCCGGAGGCGGCCTCCGCGGCTGCGCGCCGGTCAGCCGCGGAGGCCGAACACGGCGAGCAGCAGGGCGACGATGACGAGCAGCGCGACGATCCAGACCTTGGGGCTCAGGCCGCGCGGCGGCGGCTCGGCCGCGGGCGGGAGCGGCGCGGCGGGCGAGGGGATCGCCGCCGGCTCGACCGGCGGCGGCG
>DAIMFL010000128.1:0-8902 GCA_036724615.1 Alphaproteobacteria bacterium
CGGCGGCGGTGTCGGTGCCGCAGCTTCGGGCGGGACTTGCGCCGCGGGCGCCGGCGGCGGGGCGGTCGACGCCGAGCCGCTCTCGGCCGGAGGCTCGCCGGCCGAGGTTTCCTCGGGGACGCTCTCGCCGCCGCCGGGCCCGGCGGCGGGCGCCAGGGCGACGACCGAGACCGAGATGATCTGCGGGACCGGCGCGGTCGCCGGCGCGCCCCAGCCGAGCACGGCGGCGACCGCCCCCGCATGCACCGCGGCCGACAGCCCCCAGGCCGTCCGGGTCAGCCAGTCGGCGCCGAGCGAGACCGCGTTCATGGCCGGCAGTCCCCGTCCAGCCGGGCCACCGGCACCACCAGCGGCCCGTCGGGCAGCCGGTCGAAATGCGCCCGGATGCCGAAGACCCGGCCCAGGGCTTGCGCGGTCAGCACCGCGTCCGGCGGTCCGTCCGCGGCCACCCGGCCGTCCTGCATCAGCACCAGCCGGTGGCAGTAGCGCGCCGCCAGTGTGAGGTCGTGCAGCACCACGACCACCGCCGTACCGGACTCCGTCAGGCGGCGCAGCAGGCCCATCACCTCCAGCCGATGCGCCGGATCCAGACCGGATATGGGCTCGTCCGCCAGGATGAGCGGCGGCTCGCCGGCCAGCGCGCGGGCCAGCAGCACGCGGGCCTTCTCGCCGCCCGACAGCCGGTCGGCCGGCCGCCCGGCCAGGTCGGCCACGTCGACGAAGGCGATGGCCCGCTCCACCGCCGCCCTGTCGGCCTCGGTCGGCCGGGTCCAGCCCGTCCGGTACGGCAGGCGGCCGAGCGTCACCAGGTCGCGCACCGAGATCGGCCAGTGGCATTCGCCGCCCTGGGGCAGGTAGGCGATCTGCCGGGCGCGCGCCGCGCGGTCCCAGCGGTCGAGCGGCCGCCCGTCCAGCGTGACCTCGCCGGCCGCCGGCGCAAGCAGCCCGGCGAGGCAGCGCAGCAGCGTCGTCTTCCCCGCCCCGTTCGGGCCGAGCAGGCCGACCATCTCGCCGCCGGCCAGGCTGAAATCGACCGTCCCGAGGACCTGCCGTCCGCCGAGCCGGGCGGTCAGTCCGATGGCGTGCAGCATCGTCATGCGAGCCGCCGCCGCGTGGAGACGAGCAGATAGATGAAGAAGGGCGCGCCGACCATGGCGGTCACCACGCCGAGATTGAGCTCGGCGTTCTCGGACAGCACCCGCGCCGCGATGTCGGCGGCGAGCGCCAGCACCGCGCCGCCCAGCGCCGAGACGGGCAGCAGCGCCGCCGGCCGCCACCCGACCAGCGGCCTCAGCAGATGCGGCACGACCAGGCCGATGAAGCCGATCGCGCCGCTCACCGCCACGGCCGCGCCCACCGCCAGCGCCGTGCCGAGGGCGACCTGGACCTGCAGCCGGTCGAGCGAGACGCCGAGGCTGCGCGCGGCGTCGCTGCCGAGGGTCAGCGCCTCCAGACCGCGCGCCGTCGACGCCAGCAGCACCGCGCCCGCCGCCATGAAGGGGAGCGCGAGCAGCACGTGATCGAAGCTGCGGTCGGCGAGGGAGCCCAAGAGCCAGAACACGATCTCCTGCATGGCGAAGGGGCTCGGCGCCAGGCTCAGCGCCAGCGAGGTGAGCGCCCCGGCCAGGCTGTTCACGGCGACGCCGGCCAGGATCAGCACGGTGGGGCTGGCGCTCCGCCCGGCGAGGAGATGCACCACGCTGACGCCGGCCAGCGCGCCCAGCATGCCCCCCGCCGGCAACGTCCACGGCAGGGCGGCGGCAAGCCCGGTATAGAGCGCCACGACGGCGCCGAGCGCCGCCATGGACGAGGCCCCGACCAGCCCGGGCTCGGCCAGCGGATTGCGCAGATAGCCCTGCAGCACCGCGCCGGAGAGGCCGAGCGCGGCGCCGACCATGACCGCTAGGATGGCGCGCGGCAGGCGGATCTCGGTGAGCACGATGCCGGCGATCTGCGGGTCCGTCCCGTCCGCGCCGAACAGCAGGTCGATCAGCGTGAGCGGCGCCCGGCCGATGCCGAGCGAGGCCAGGAACAGCGCCGCCGCGGCGAGGGTGAGAAGGCCGCCCAGGATCAGCCCGCGCCGCCGCCTCATCGCGACGGCTCCGCCGTCGCGGCGAGCCGCGCGTCGGCCAGGCTCTCCACGGCGGCCAGCACGGCCGGGCCGGCGCAGACCCAGTGGCTGCTCGACAGCTCGATGCGCCGCAGCCCGGGCCGGGCGAGCGCCGGGTGCCTCAGGAGCTGGCGGCCGAGCGAGGGCGGGATCGCGGCGAGATCGCCGACCACCAGGAAGTCGGGCCGTCCGACGACCAGCGTCTCCAGGTCGAGCAGGCGCCATCCCTCGATCCCGAGCGCGCGCGCCGTGTTGTCGATTCCCGCGAAGGCCCGCACCTCGTCGGCCAGCGTGCCTGCGCCCCCGGTCAGCCCGTTGGTGGCGTAGATCAGCGCGTCCGGCGCCGGGTCGCGCCGCGGCGGCAGGGCGGCGAGGCGCCGGTCCATGTCGGCGATCATGGCGGCGCCGCGCGCCTCGGCGCCGACCAGCGCCGCGAGCTCGCGGATCTGGCTGCGCACCTCGGCGAGCGTGGCGGCGACCGGCACCTCGACGACGCGGTAGCCGAGGCGGCGCAAGAGCGCGGTCGTGCTCGGCCGCGAGAACGGCCCGGTGAGCACCAGGTCCGGCTCCAGGGCCAGCACCTCCTCCGCCAGCCCATGATTGGCCGGGATGCCGGCGAAGTCGGCGGCGCGCGGCGAATAGAGCGGGTCATGCGCCAGATGCGTCACCGAGGCGATCCGCTCCCGCGCCACGAGATCGATCAGCAGCTGGTCGATGCAGAGATTGAGCGAGACGATGCGCTGCGGGGCGGGCGCGGCCGCCGCGGCCCAGGCAAGGGCGGCGGCAAGGGCGGCGGCGAGGAGCAGGCCCGCCGCCGCGCTCCGCACCGCGCCGAAGATCCGGCCGAGCCTGCCGCCGCCCGCCATCGCTCAGTCCTCGCCGAACGAGATCTTCACGCCGCCGAAGACGCCGAATCCCGGCGTGTTCTTGCCGAAGATCTCCTCGTAGTCCTCGTTGAAGAGGTTCTCGGCGCGGGCGAAGAGCTGGACGTTGTCGGTGACGTCGTAGGAGCCGGCGACCGACACGGTCGCATAGTCGCTGAGCTCGCGCCGGACCGACGGGAAGGTGCTGAAGTCGTCGTCGAAGGTCTTCCCGTTATAGTCGACGCCGAGATTGAGATTGGCCCGGTCGTCGAGGAACGCGTAGTTGACGTAGAGGCTGCCCTGATGCTTCGGCCGCCGGATCTCCGACACGTCGTCCGGCTCTTCCGCCTCCAGATAGGTGTACGAGGCGTTCACGGTGAGATCGTCGGTCACCGCCGCGGCCAGGGTGACCTCCACGCCTTCGCGCGTGCTTTCGCCGTCCTGGTTGATCGCCGTGCCGATGAAGCCGCCCATGCCGTCGTCGACGAAGGTGGTCTCGATCTCGTCCTCCAGGTCCTGCTGGAAATAGGTGACGTCGACGGTCATCCGCCCGTCGAGGAAGCTCTGCTCCACGCCGATGTCGAAGCCGCGCGAATGCTCGGGCCGCAGGCTCGGATTGCCGACGAAATCCCCGAAGAAGCCGAACAGGTCGGCGAAGGTCGGATTCTTCACGCCGGTGCCGTAGCTGCCGTGCAGCCGCGTGCCGCTGTCGTGGAAGAGATAGGCCGCGGTCGCCCGCCAGGTGGTGGCGTTCTCGAACAGGTCGTTGTCGTCATGCCGCACCGCGCCGGACAGGAACAGGCTGTCCCACATGGCGAGCCGGTACTCGGCGGCGAAGCCGTAGTCGGTCGAATCGCGCTCGAGGTTTGGGTCGCCGAAGATCGACGCCTCGCCCTTCTGCTCATAGGTCTGGTGGTCGCGCTCGATCTTCACCGAGAAGCTGTGCGCCGCCTCGGCGACCTCGGGCGTGTCGAAGAACAGGTTGCTCTGGTAGTAGGTCCTGAGATCCTGCCCATAGGTGTCGCTGGAGAACGGCCCGTCCGGGTCGTTGTCGCGCGCGGAATCCAGGATCGACTGGCTGAGAATGTTCTCCCAGGCGCCGTCGAGCAGCGTGAGCTTGCCGTAGACGCGGCCGAGAGCGGTGCGCATGTCGGTTTCCAGATCCGGGTCGTCGATCGTCGGATCGGACTCGTCGAACTCGTTGTTGGCGGTGATGTAGCGCCCCGACCAGCCGATCTCCAGGTTCTCGGCCGGCAGGACCGAGCCGACCAGCGACAGGGTGAGGTTCTTGTAGCCGTCCTCCTCGTCCCCCTCCTCGGCGATATTGATGCCCTCGGTGGCGAGATAGCTCGTGGCCAGCGCCACGTCGTAAGTGTCGCCGGCGCTGCCGAGCCGGACGGAGCCCGCGCCGGTGCCGAAGGAGCCGCCCTCGCCCAGGATCTCCGCCTCGAACGGCCGGGTCGCGCGGCGGGTCTGGATGCCGACCACCCCGGCCAGGGCGTCGCTGCCCCAGAGGGCGCTCTGCGGCCCGCGCAGCACCTCGATCGCGCCGATGTCGTAGCCGAGCAGATGTCCGAAATCGAACTCGCCGGCGATGGCCGGGTCGTTCGCCTCGATGCCGTCGATCACGACCTTTGTCTGATTGCCTTCGGCGCCGCGGATGCGCACCTGGGTGGCGCTGCCGAAGGTGCTGCTGCGGTTGACCGAGACGCCGGGCACCTGGCGCAGCATGTCGACCGTGAACCGGGTCTGCGTCTCCTCGATGCGCTTGCCGGACAGGATCGTGGCCGCGCTGCCCACGGCCTCGGCGGAGACCGGCACCTGGCTCGCGGTCACCACGGTGGGCGGCAGCGCGCTGCCGCTGCTGGCCGGCGTCGGCGTGCCGGCGGCCCCCGGCCGGTCCGCCGGCTCGTTCTCGGTTTCCTGGGCCGTCGAAGCGGTGACGCCGCCGAGCGCGAGGGCGATGGCGGCGCTGCCGGCGAGCAGCCGGTCGGTGAAGGAATTCATGGACTCTCTCCTGCGGAATCCGGGTTGAAGAACGCCCCGACGGCGCCCGGAAGGCAGAAGGCGGTCGACAGACGTCCGCCACCGGACCGGCCGGTGGTCGGAAGCGTCTTCAACCGGGATTGCGGAGTTGACCCCCTGCATCGGACCCCCGTCGAAGCGACGTTGCGCTCACGTCACCTCGCCGGATGTCCGTTCCACGAGTTCGCCCCGCCCCATGGATGGGTGACGTTGCGGCGGCAGGTCTCCTGGCTCGCGAGTCGGGGCGGAACGTCGGCCTTCCCGGTTTCCCAGTGGCTCTTGGTGACGTTCGCTCGTCGCTTACAGTTGCGGGGGCAGCCGAGGCATTGGCCTCGCGCGCATGCGCGCGGAGGCCGCACCTCAGTTCCCTTTTCATCCCATACGGGAACCGTCGCGCTCCCAGTCTAGTCGGGCAGGGGCTCGCCGGGCAAGCGGCGCGCGGCCGCCGCATGGTCGGAAGGCGGCAGTCAGGCGTCCGTCCGCGACATTCAGCGCGCGACGAAGGCGGCGAACTGCTCGCGGAGGGCACGCTCGGGCAGGTCGCGGGTGATGCAGACGATCCGGCTCGTCCGGTCCGCATCCGGCCAGGCGGGGAGCTCGACCGGCGGGTGGAAGAGATGCTGGACGGCATGGACCGCGACCGGGCCCGCCACCCCGGCCACGTTCAGCACGCCCTTCAGGCGAAGCAGCCGGTCCCCCTGGCTCGCCGACAGCATCTCTGCCCAGTCGACGAAGGCGTCCCAGCGCAGCGGCGGCTCCCAGCGCAGGCAGAAGGCGCGGATGTGGTCGTCGTGCCGGTTGACGTCGTGATGATGATGCCCGTGCTGCGCGTCCGCGGCATAGGCCTCCGCCTTCAGCCAGCGCCGCACGTCCAGGCTCTTGGTCTCCGGGTTGTAGAGCCCGGCATCGAGCAGCAGCGCCGGGTCGATCTCGCCGTGCTCGGCGGCGAGGATCGGTGCGGCCGGGTTCAGCCGGCGCAGCCGCTCGGACAGGGCGGCGACGTCTTCCTCCGTCGCCAGGTCCGTCTTGGTGAGCACCAGCCGGTCGGCGACCGCGGCCTGCTTCACCGGCTCCGTCTGCCGGTCGAGCTGGCTCGCCCCGTTCACCGCGTCGACCGTCGTCACGATGCCGTCGAGGCGGAAGCTGCCGGAGAGCAGCGGATCGGTCATCAGCGTCTGGATGATCGGCGCGGGATCGGCGAGGCCGGTGGTCTCGACGACCACGCGGCGGAACCGCGGCAGCTCGCCGCCGCCGCTGCGCATCAGCAGGCGCCGCAGGCTCGCCACCAGGTCGCCGCGCACGGTGCAGCACAGGCAGCCGCTCGCCAGCAGCACCGTATCCTCCGCGGCGGTCTCGACCAGCAGATGGTCGAGCCCGACCTCGCCGAACTCGTTGATCACCACGGCCGTGTCGGCGAGGGCGGGGCGGGAGAGCAGCCGGCGCAGCAGCGTCGTCTTGCCGCTGCCCAGGAATCCGGTCAGCACGGTGACCGGCAGGCGCTCGCCGCTCATGCCGTCGCCGCTCACGCGGCCATGGGCGCAGGCCGGCGCAGCGTGTGCAGCGCCCAGAGCAGCGCGGTCAGCAGCAGCACCGCCCCGGCCTGATGGGCGGCGGCGAGCGGGATCGGCATGACCAGAAGCAGGGTGGTGATGCCGAGGGCGGCCTGCAGCAGCGCCATGAGGAGGAGGACGTCGAGCGCCCGCCGCGCCGGGTCGGACAGCGTCATCCGGCGTGCCGCGGTCCAGCACCAGAGCACCGCCGCGACCAGCGCGACCGCCAGCCAGCGATGGACCAGCTGCGCCGTCGCCGGGTTCTCGAACGGGTCGAGCCAGGCCGGCTCGGTCGCCAGGAACTCGTCGGGCAGCAGCCGCCCGTTCATCAGCGGGAAGCTGTTGTAGATGAAGCCCGCGTCGAGCCCGGCGACGAAGCCGCCGAACAGCATCGTCACCGCGGCGAGCGCCGTCAGTACGACGAGCCGGCGGCGCAGGTGGCCGGGCGCGGCCGGCGCCGCCGGAAGCGGCCGCAGCAGCGTGCAGGCGATCCAGAACATGTAGCCGTAGATGCCGAGCGCGAGGCCGAGATGGAGCGTGAGACGATACTGGCTGACGGAGATCTGCTCGACGAAGCCGCTCGCCACCATGAACCAGCCGACCAGGCCCTGCAGCCCGCCCAGCGCGAACAGCGCGAGAAGATGCGGCGCCAGCCCCTTGCGGATGCGCCCGCGCCACCAGAACCACAGGAAGGGAACCAGGAAGGCGAAGCCGATGAGCCGGCCCCAGAGGCGGTGGACCCATTCCCACCAGAAGATCGTCTTGAACTCCGCCAGGGTCATGCCGGCGTTGATCGACCGATACTGCGGGATCGACTGGTAGAGCTCGAAGATCCGCTGCCACTCCGCCGCGCTGAGCGGCGGCAGCGTGCCGGCGATCGGCGCCCATTCCATGATCGACAGGCCCGACTCGGTCAGGCGGGTGATCCCGCCGATCACCACCATGGCGAGGATCATCGCGCAGCAGGCGAGGAGCCAGATCGCCACCGGGCGGTCTGCCGCCGGCGTGCCGGCGGCGGTCAGTCGGGAAAGGGCGGGGCTCGCGAGCGTGTTCACGGTGCGGGATGTATCCCGCATTCCCGCCCGCGGCAAGGCGGCCGGCTGCGCCTGCGGCGATCGGCCCGTTGGAGTCACCCGGCGGCGCAGCGCCGGCCTTGTCCGCCTCAGTGCAGCGTCAGATGCAGGCCCGGCATCCTGAGCTCGGCCGGCCGGATCAGCTGGGACGACGCGATCTGCACCGAATGAAGCCGTCCGTCGAGGCTCCGGTGCCAGAAATCCAGAAACCTGCGCAGGACCGGGAAATCCGGGGCGATGTCGTATTCCTGCCAGAGATAGGTCTGCAGCACCGCCGGATGGTCGGGCAGGTGGTAGAGGATCTGCGCCGTGGTGAGCCGATAATCCTTGAGCTGCAACGCCAGATGTGACATGTGGGCCGAGCCTCCTAGCCGGGTGACTCCGCGGAACACAACGATTGCCGCACGGACCAGTTTCCGCTGCAGGATATAAAAATCAATTAAAACAAGAAGTTAGCAGCCTACCCCAGAGACTGCTGCCAATCTCGTTACGGGCAGCTTCCGACGTCCCTTGACACCTTCCGAGGCGTTCCTTAGATCTCTGGCACTCACTCTCATGGAGTGCTAACAGCTTCCGCGCGCTGCAGGGATGCGCGGGGGCTGCCGTTGAAAAACCCAAGACAGAACGGAGGAGTTCATGAAGTTCCGCCCGCTCCACGACCGCGTGCTGGTGCGCCGGGTCGAGCAGGAAGAGAAGACCGCCGGCGGGATCATCATCCCCGACACGGCCAAGGAGAAGCCGCAGGAGGGCGAGGTCGTCGCTGTCGGCCCGGGCGCCCGCGGCGAGGACGGCAAGCTGCACCCGCTGGACGTGAAGGAAGGCGACCGGGTGCTGTTCGGCAAGTGGTCGGGCACCGAGGTGAAGGTCGACGGCGAGGAGCTCCTGATCATGAAGGAGTCCGACATCATGGGCGTGATCGAGGGCGGCGCCAAGGCGAAGTCCAAGAAGGTCGCGTAACACCCCACGGACCCGCGCGCCGGACGCGCCACTGCCCGCGGGCAGAAGGCGGCGGCGCGCCGATGAGCGAAATCAAATCAGGAAGGATCAGCAAGACATGGCTGCCAAGGACGTGAAGTTCAGCACCGACGCGCGCGACCGCATGCTGCGCGGCGTCGACATTCTGGCCAATGCGGTCAAGGTGACGCTGGGCCCGAAGGGCCGCAACGTCGTCCTCGACAAGGCCTTCGGCGCGCCGCGCATCACCAAGGACGGCGTGACGGTCGCGAAGGAAGTCGAGCTCGCCGACAAGTTCGAGAACATGGGCGCCCAGATGGTGCGCGA
>DAIMFL010000129.1:0-5104 GCA_036724615.1 Alphaproteobacteria bacterium
GGCGAGCGCCTTCACGGCATAGAGCAGGGCGACGCCGCCGCCCGGCACGATGCCTTCCTCGACCGCGGCGCGGGTCGCGTGCATCGCGTCGTCGACGCGGTCCTTGCGCTCCTTCACCTCGACCTCGGTGGCGCCGCCGACGCGGATCACCGCCACGCCGCCGGCGAGCTTCGCCAGGCGCTCCTGCAGCTTCTCGCGGTCGTAGTCGGAGGTGGTCTCCTCGATCTGCGCGCGGATCTGGCCGCAGCGCCCCTCGATCTCCTGCCTCTTGCCCGCGCCGCTGACGATGGTGGTCTCCTCCTTCGTGATGACCACCTTCTTCGCCTTGCCGAGCATGTCGAGGGTGACGTTCTCGAGCTTGATGCCGAGGTCTTCGGAGATCACCTGGCCGCCGGTCAGGATCGCGATGTCCTCGAGCATCGCCTTGCGGCGATCGCCGAAGCCCGGCGCCTTCACCGCCGCGACCTTCAGGCCGCCGCGCAGCTTGTTGACGACGAGCGTGGCGAGCGCCTCGCCCTCCACGTCCTCGGCGATGATGAGCAGCGGACGGCCGGACTGCACCACCGACTCGAGGACGGGGAGCATGGCCTGCAGGCCCGAGAGCTTCTTCTCATGGAGCAGGATGAACGGGCTCTCCAGCTCGACCTGCATCTTCTCGGCGTTGGTGATGAAGTACGGCGACAGGTAGCCGCGGTCGAACTGCATGCCCTCGACGACGTCGAGCTCGGTCTCCAGGCTCTTCGCCTCCTCGACCGTGATCACGCCCTCGTTGCCGACCTTCTGCATCGCCTTGGCGATCATGTCGCCGATCTCGCGCTCGCCATTGGCCGAGATCGTGCCGACCTGGGCGATCTCGTCGGAGGTCGAGATCTTCTTGGAGCGCTTCTTCACGTCGGCGACGACGGCCTCGACGGCCACGTCGATGCCGCGCTTCAGGTCCATCGGGTTCATGCCGGCGGCCACCGCCTTCGCGCCCTCGCGCACGATGGCCTGGGCCAGCACCGTCGCCGTGGTGGTGCCGTCACCGGCCGTGTCGCTGGTCTTGGACGCGACCTCGCGCACCATCTGGGCGCCCATGTTCTCGAACTTGTCGGAAAGCTCGATCTCCTTGGCGACCGTCACGCCGTCCTTGGAGATGCGCGGCGCGCCGAACGACTTGTCGATGACCACGTTGCGGCCCTTCGGGCCCAGCGTCACCTTGACCGCATTGGCCAGGATGTCGACGCCATGCAGCATCCGCGCGCGGGCATCGGTGGAAAACTTGACGTCCTTGGCAGCCATTGTCGTGGTCCTCCCCTCAGGCAGCCTTGCGGCCGGACTTCGCGCCGCCCTCGATCACGCCCATGATGTCGGACTCCTTCATGATCAGGAGCTCCTCGCCGTCGACCTTCACCTCGGTGCCCGACCACTTGCCGAACAGCACCCGGTCGCCTTCCTTCACGTCCAGCGGGTGCAGCTTGCCGTCCTCGCCGCGGGCGCCCGGGCCGACAGCGACGACCTCGCCCTCCTGCGGCTTCTCCTTGGCCGTGTCGGGGATGATGATCCCGCCGGCGGTCTTCTCCTCCTGCTCGACCCGGCGGACCACCACGCGGTCATGCAAAGGCCTGAATTTCATAGGGATTTCCTCCTCTTCATTCCTTACGAAGCGAATGTGGAGCGTTGGCACTCTCCCGCGAGCAGTGCCAACGACCGCAATTTTTGACAGCTCGGGACAAATTTCAAGACCCCGGCCACAATTTTTTATCTAGCCGTCTCAATAACTTAGCGGGCCAGTCCCCAGCTCGGCGAACCCCTCGCCGCCGGCCCTGTGAAGCAGTTCATAGGCGCGCCGCGCCCGGCCGATATCTTCGCTGTCCTTCGCGGGACGGACGACCACCGCAGTCCCCGCAAGCAAGCGCATCAGGAGGGAACCGATGGCACAGATCGACAGCCGGGGCGTCGTATACTCGACCGACAGCGAGGCCGCCCTGGCCCATTTCGAGACGGCGCTCGACCGCGCCCACAGCTATTTCGGCGACCCGTTCGCCCCTGCCGATGCCGCCCTCGCCGAGGATCCCGACTTCGTCATGGGGCACTGCTTCAAGGCCGGGCTGATGTGCATGGCCACGGAGAAAGGCCTGGAGCCGGCGATCCGCGACAGCGTGCGCACGGCCGAGGCGCTCTGGGTGCGCGCCAACGGGCGGGAGCGCGGCCACATCGTGGCGGCCCGCGCGTGGCTCGACGGCGATCTCGCCCGCTCGGTGGAGCTCTACGGCGACGTGGCGCTGGCGCATCCGCACGACCTTCTGGCGGTGCAGCTCGCCCATCTCGGGGATTTCTACCTCGGACAGTCGCAGATGCTGCGCGACCGGGTCGCCCGCGTCCTGCCGCATTGGGACGAGTCGCTGCCGGACTACGGCTATCTTCTCGGCATGCACGCCTTCGGCCTGGAGGAGACGAACCTCTACGGCCGGGCGGAGGAGACCGGGCGCCGCGCGCTGGAGATCAACCGGCGCGACCCCTGGGCCGTGCATGCGGTCGCCCATGTGATGGAGATGCAGGCGCGGCTCGCCGACGGCGTCGAATGGCTCACCTCGCGCCGCGACGACTGGGCGCCCGACAACGCCTTCGCCTTCCACAACTGGTGGCACCTGGCGCTCTATCACCTGGACCTGCAGCAGCACGACCGCGTGCTCGAGCTCTATGACACGGCGATCCGTCCGAAGCCGTCGACCGTGGCGCTGGAGATGGTGGACGCCGCGGCGCTGCTCTGGCGCCTCGCCTTGCGCGGCATCGACGTGGGGGATCGCTGGACCGAGCTCGCCGATGCCTACGAGCCGACGGCCGAGGACGCCCATTACGCCTTCAACGACGCCCATGCGATGGCGGCCTTCGTGGGGGCGGGGCGCAGCGGCGCGGCGAACAAGCTGCTGGCAGCCATGGAGGCGCGGGCGGCGCAGGGCGGCACCAACGCCATGATGACCCGCGACGTCGGCCTGCCGCTCGCCAAGGCGATGCAGGCCTTCGGCCGCGGCAACTACGCCCGGGCCGTCGACCTCCTCCTGCCGATCCGGCTGATCGCCCACCGCTTCGGCGGCAGCCACGCCCAGCGCGACCTCCTCACCCTGACGCTGATCGAGTCGGCGATCCGGGCGGGACAGGGCACGCTCGCCCGCGGCCTTGCGGCGGAGCGGACGGACCTGAAGCCGAACAGCCCGTTCAGCTGGCAGCTCGCGGCCCGCGCCGCGGAAACGGCGGGCGACGCCAGCCGGGCCGAACAGGCCCGCGAGCTCGCCTCGTCGGTCAATGCCAGCATCGCGCGCCCGCGCGCGGCGGCATGAGTCTCGCGCGCGACCGGCGGGGCCGCCCGTCCGAACCCGGCCCCGCCGGTCGCGAAATCTGCGCCCGCCCACGATGACGGCAACCAGCCTTCGCCTCGCGACCCGCGGCGAGGCGCAGCTCATGGCGGCGGCCGCGTGAGGCGGCCGGCGCACCGCCGTTCAGAAGCCGAAGCCCGCGGGAGAGGGACGGGCCGCCCCGAACCGCAGCGCGCGCAGCGGCGAGACCGCGCCGCTCACGTCGCGGGCGTTGCGCGCCGCCATCTGCCGCAGCCAGTTGCCGAACAGGATCTCCGCGGCCGGGCGCCAGATGCTGACGCATCTCCGCTCCGCAGTCGCCGTTTCGGCGCAGCCCTCGGGCGGCGCGATGTCGAGCCCGGCGGCGCGGTCCCGGCGATACTCGCGCAGCAGCGTGTCCGCGTCGTACTCCAGGTGATTGAACATGCAGTAGGCGCGGCGCGGCCGGTCCTCGACGAGGCAGAGCCCCGAGCGCGGCGAGGCGGCGAGCGGCAGGAGCCCGCTGCCCCACGGAATCTCCGCGCAGCGGACTTCGGTGTGACGGGACACGGGAGTCGGGAAGATCTCGGGCATGCCGCGCATCAGCGGCACGCTGCGCAGGCTCGCGCGCTGCGGATACACGCCGAAGGCCTTTCGCGGCAAAGCGTGCTTCTGCACGCCGTGGAAGTGACGGAGCGCCGCCTGCGCCGCCCAGCAGACGTAATAGGCGCTGCCGGCATGGAGCCGGGCCCAGTCGAAGATCCGGCAGAGCTCCGCCCAGTAATGCACCTCCTCGAAGGGCAGATGCTCGACCGGCGCGCCGGTCACGATGAGCCCGTCGAAGCGCCGGCCGGCGATCTCGCTCCAGCGGCGATAGAAGGCGGCGATGTGCTCGGGCGGGGTCGTCTTCGGATCATGCCCGTCGGGGATCACCAGGGTGAGCTCGACATTGTACGGGGTGAAGCCGAGCAGCCGGGCGAACTGCGTCTCGGTGGTCGGCCGGTCGGGCATCAGATTGACGAGCGCGACCCGGAGCGGCGGCTCGCAGGACCCGACCTCCTCGAGCACCTGGAGGCCTTCGCTTCGCAGCGCCGCCGCCGCCGGCAGCCCTTCGGGAAGGATGATCGCCATGGCAGCCACCTCCTGTCGCTGGCGGGCGACGGGACGGTCCCGCCGCCCGCTCGTGCTGCGCCGTTACGCGGCCTTCGCCACCTGCCCGGTCACGCTCGCCAGCGCCTGGTCGAGATCGGCGATGATGTCGTCGATATGCTCGATCCCGACCGACAGCCGGACATAGCCGGGCGTCACGCCGGCGGCGCGCTGCTCCTCGGGCGAGAGCTGCGAGTGGGTGGTCGTCGCCGGATGGATCGCCAGGCTGCGCGCGTCGCCGATATTGGCGACGTGGTAGAACAGCTTCAGCGCGTCGATGAAGCGCCGTCCCGCCTCGGCCCCGCCCTTCAGCTCGAAGCCGACCAGCCCGCCGAGGCCGCCCTTCAGATAGGCCGCGGTCCGGCGCCGCTGCTCCGGATCCTCGTGATAGGCCGGATGGATCACCTTGGTCACCGCCGGATGGCGCGCCAGGTGATCGGCCACCGCCGCCGTGTTGCGGCAATGCTCGCGCATCCTGAGCGGCAGCGTCTCCAGCCCCTGGATGAACTGGAAGGCGTTGAAGGGGCTCATGCAGGCGCCGAGGTCGCGCATCAATGTGACGCGCGCCTTCACGATGTAGGCGACGGGCCCCATCTCCTTCACCGCTTCCGTCCACACCGCCCCGTGATAGCTCGGGTCCG
>DAIMFL010000129.1:5114-8891 GCA_036724615.1 Alphaproteobacteria bacterium
GGGGAAGCGCTCGGCATGCGTCTCCCAGTCGAAATTGCCGCCGTCGACGATGATGCCGCCGATCGAGCTGCCGTGGCCGCCGATATACTTGGTCGTGGACTGGACGACGATGGCCGCGCCATGGTCGAGCGGCTTGCAGATCACCGGGGCCGCGGTGTTGTCCATGATGAGAGGCACGCCGAAGCTGCGGCCGATATCCGCGACCTCCCGGATCGGGAAGACGGCGAGCTTCGGGTTCGGCAGGGTCTCCGCGTAATAGGCGCGGGTCTTGCCGTCGGTCGCGCGGGCGAAGCCCTCCGGATCGGATGGATCGACGAAGCGCACCTCGATCCCCATCGTCGGCAGCGTGTTGGCGAACAGGTTCCAGGTGCCGCCGTAGAGGTCGGTCGAGGCGACGATGTTGTCGCCGGCGCGCGCGATGTTCTGGATCGCGACCGCCGAGGCGGCCTGGCCGGAGGCGAGGGCCAGCGCGGCGGCGCCCCCTTCGAGGGCGGCCACGCGCTCCTCCAGCACCGCGCAGGTCGGATTCATGACGCGGGTGTAGATGTTGCCGAGTTCCTTGAGCGCGAACAGGTTGATCGCGTGCTCGGTGTCGCGGAACTGGAACGAGGTGGTCTGATAGATCGGCACCGCGACCGCGCCGGTCGTCGGGTCGAAGCGCTGGCCGGCGTGCAGCACGACGGTCTCCGCATGGGTGGTCTTGCTGGTCATGTCCCCTGGTTCCTTTCAGCTGGGGTGGTGGTGAGTGGTTGGCCGCAGCCCGGCTCAGCCGGCCGCACGCCAGGGCTGGTGGTGCTGCCGGGCGCGCTCGATCTGTTCGATGATGTGCGGGTTCACGTCGGCCGCATGGGTGATCGGACCCATATGGCCGGCGCCGCGGATCACCTCGCCGCGGCCGAGCGGCGCGACGTCGGCGAGCAGGCCGGCGACGAGCCTGGTCGGCGCGGGCGCGTGCTCGCCGCGCAGGACCAGGACCGGGCAGCGCAGCCCGGCATAGGCGACGATCGGGGTGGGATCGGCGAACAGGGCGCGGAAATCGAGCGGCGCCTTGACGATCCAGCGGGCGATCTCCGTCCGGACCTCCGGCTTCAGCGAGTCCCAGGCGCCTTCGCCGCCCCAGTAGTCGATGAACCGGCCGGCCGCGCCGTGATAGTCGCCGCTCAGCACGCCCTCGGCGACGGCGCCCGCCACGCCCTTGATCTCGGCATAGGCGGCGGCGCCTTCTTCGCCGAGCCAGGGCAGCAGGTGGAAGACGGTGGGCTCGTAGAGGGTGAGGCTGACGATCCGCTCGGTCCGGCGCAGCGCCGCATGGAGCGCGACCGCGCCGCCATAGGAATGACCGACCAGGTGGACCGGGCCGCTCGCCCGGTCGATGGCGTCCAGCGTGCCGAGGGCCTCGTCCGCCAGGGCGAAGGCGCCGTGGCCGCTCCAGTCTCCGCCGTGTCCGCAGCCGTAGAGATCCGGCGAGACCAGCTCGAAGCGGTCGCGTCCGGCTTCGGCGAGCCGGCGCCACTGGCTGCCGGAGCTGCCGGAGCAATGCACCGCGACCACCGTGCCGCAGCTCGGATGGTCGATATTGGCCGCCGGCAGGAGCGTGACGGTGCTCATGGGACTCTCCTCGCTGTCGATTCCGTTCAGCCCAGGCTCTCCGGCCGCCCGCGGACGACCCGCAGGATGTCGGCCCGGTCGAGCCCCAGGTCGCGGAGCTGGGCGTCGGACATGCCGCGCAGATGCGCGATCACCCGCCGTTCCTCGGACTGCCGCATCAGGGCGCGCCAGAGCGTCACGAGCATCCGGACGGCCGTCCCGGTCATGGCCGGCCGGCGGTCCCACAGGGCGCTGCCTGCTCCCGTGTTCAGGAGCCGTGTGGTCAGGGTCTGGGCGCTGCGCATGGTTTCCCTCCTGAGCGATTCCGGCGCGGCGATGTCGCGGCCGGGTGCAGGGAAACTGGGCCCGGGGCGTGGTAGCCACCGTGGGAGGCAGCGTGGAAATGTCGTGGAAGCGACGTGGAAAACTGCTAGTAATGTGAATACAACGTTCCGTCCGGGCCGGCCGCGGGACGGACGGGGTGCCAGGCCGCTTCCGCAGGGCGCCGGGCCCATCGATCAAGACAAGTGAGGCGACGGTGCTCTCCCTGGGATTCCTGGGCGATATGGAGGTGCTACGCGACGGTCTGCGGCTGTCCCTGCCGCAGTCCAAGAAGACGCGCGCCCTGCTCGCCTATCTCGCGGTGACCGGGCGGCCGCACCGTCGCGACCGGCTCTGCAGCCTGTTCTGGGAGCTGCCGGACGACCCGCGGGGATCGCTGCGCTGGAGCCTGTCGAAGCTGCGGCCCCTGGTGGACGAGCCCATGCGGCGCCGGCTGGTGGCCGACCGGGAGACGGTCGCCTTCGACGCCGAGGATACGGAGATCGACCTGCTGTCGGTCGCCCGGCGCTGCGGCGACGATCCGCGCGAGCTCGACATCGCCGCTCTCGAAGAGGCGGCGCGAGCCTTCCGCGGCAGCTTCCTCGAAGGGGTGGAGCTCGCCCAATGTCCGGACTTCACCGCCTGGTGCGTCGCCGAGCGCGAACGGGCGCGGCAGCTGCACCGCAACGTCCTCCAGGCGCTGATCGAGCGGCTGGAGGATCAGCCGGGGCGGGCGGCGGTCCATGCCCGCGCCCTGGTGCAGATCGAGCCCCTGGACGAGGAGGCGCGAGCGGAGCTCATCCGGCTGGTCGGCCGGGCCGGCCATCGCGAGGAGGCGGCGCGGCATTACGACGACGGGCTGCGGCTCCTCGACGAGGCCGGCATACGCTCGGCCGGCCTGCTGAAGAGCGCCTGGCGCGAGGTGAAGGCTGAGCGGCCGGCGCCGGTCGCGAAGCCCACCGAGGCGGCCGGTCTGCCCGCGCAGGAGATCTCCTATTGCACGACCCCGGACGGGGTGCGCATCGCCTATTCGTCGGTGGGCCAGGGACCGCCGATCGTCAAGGCGGCCAACTGGCTCAACCATCTGGAGTTCGACTGGCAGAGCCCGGTCTGGCGCCACTGGCTGCACGAGCTGATGCGCGGCCACCGCCTGATCCGCTACGACGAGCGCGGCAACGGCCTGTCCGACTGGACCGTCGCCGACATGTCGTTCGACGCGCTGGTGCAGGATCTGGAGACGGTGGTCGATGCCGCGGGACTCGACCGGTTCACCCTGTTCGGCATCTCGCAGGGTTGCGCCTTCTCGATCGCCTATGCGGTGCGCCATCCGGAGCGGGTGGAACGCCTGATCCTCTACGGCGGCTATGCCCAGGGCTGGCGCAAGCGCGGCGAGCCGGCGGAGATCGCTGCCCGCGAGGCGATGCTGACCCTGGTGCGCGAGGGCTGGGGTCAGGAAAACCCCGCCTTCCGGCAGCTCTTCACCTCCCGCTACATCCCGGACGGGACGGCGGAGGAGATGCAGTGGTGGAACGACCTGCAGCGCATCTCGGCCTCGCCGGAGAACGCCGTGCGGCTGATGAACGTGCTCGGCACGATCGACGTCACCGGCCTGCTGTCGCAGCTCAGCGTCCCGACGCTGGTGGTCCATTGCCGCGGCGATGCCGGCGTGCCGTACGCCCAGGGCGAGCTGCTCGCCAGGGCCATTCCCGGCGCGCGCTTCGTCACGCTGGACAGCCGGAACCACCTGGTGCTGGAGCACGAGCCGGCCTGGCCGGTTCTCGTCGGCACGCTGCGGAGCTTCCTCGCTCACGCCGTGCCGGGCGAGCGCGCCGCCGCGCCCGTCCCGGCCGGGGCGCCGCCCGCTGTCAT
>DAIMFL010000130.1:0-8890 GCA_036724615.1 Alphaproteobacteria bacterium
GTCGCCCCCGTCCGAACATCCGTACCGGCCGACGATTCCGCCGCGCCGCGCGCGGCCCTTGGCCCCAGCCCGGCGCGCGGGCCTCCCGGCCTC
Organism: Alphaproteobacteria bacterium; assembly: GCA_036724615.1. Taxonomy (GTDB): domain Bacteria; phylum Pseudomonadota; class Alphaproteobacteria; order Dongiales; family Dongiaceae; genus DAIMFL01. The sequence goes on from DAIMFL010000130.1 coordinate 94, forward strand.
GCCTGACCGCCCGCGGCCCCGCCCGCGCTTACCCGACCCACGTCCTGCGATCGGCCTGCCCCCGGCAGCACCGCTCGCTCCGCAAATCGTTCCGGAGATACGACATGCCGCTCCGCAAGCTCGCCTTCCTGTTCGTCGCCTTCGCCCTCGCCGCGCCCGCTTCGGCGCATGACTACAAGCTGGGCGATCTCACCATCGACCATCCCTGGGCCCGCGCCTCGGCCGGGCACGCCAAGACCGGTGCCGCCTATTTCGCCGTGGTGAACGGCGGAGCCGAGGCGGACCGGCTCGTCGGCGCGAGCTCCCCCGTCGGACGGGCGGAGCTTCACACCCATATTTCCGAGGACGGCATCATGAAGATGCGGCCGGTCGACGCCGTCGACCTGCCCGCGGGCGAACGGGCCGTCCTCGAGCCCGGCGGGCTTCACGTGATGCTCATGGATCTCGCCAAGCCGCTCGTGGAGGGGGAGAGCTTTCCGCTTACCCTGACCTTCGAAAAGGCCGGCGACATCGACGTCGAGGTCAAGGTCGAGGGCGTGGCCGGCATGCAGGGCGACCACGGCGATCACGACATGCAGTGAGTCCGACCCGGGGCGGCCGACCGGCCGCCCCGAAGGCTCAGAGTCGTGGTTAAGAGCCTCTGCCCGGGCGGGAGGCTGTTGCGGCCGCGCCGCAACCTCAGTGCTAATGAATGATTAATCACACCCGGATGTATCGGCCTGCCCGCTCCGCCCGATTGCTGCGCCGAAAGAGCCGTATCTAGAATTGTTTCCACAAAACGAGACAAACCTCCGGCATCGGACTCAACCGCTGCCGGTGAGCGCAAGCAAGTAGGAGTGGAGACAGTCATGAGGACCAGTTCTGCGAATCGGATGAGCGACATCTCGAGTCAGGCGAACGAGCGGCGCGGCCGTCCGCTGGCGCGGCTGGCAGAGCTCTTCGGCCGCCGGAGCACACCGTCCTACCGGATGGCCCCTCCGCTCAGGAATGCCCACTACATCGGCGTCCACATGGCCGCAGTCAGCAGCCGCACGGGCGGGCGCTGACGAGAGGGCCGGGCGAACGGCCGGCGCGCAGGTAGCGCACCGGCCGGCTCAGCCGGTCTCTTCCGCCGCGCCGGGGAGGATGAAGCGCCGCGCTTCGGCGATCGATTCCGGCGGCAGCCCGGCCCAGGCGGCGAAGTCGAGAAGCAGCGCCTCGTCGCCCAGCAGGTGATCGAGCACGCCGGCGAGGAAGCCGGCATCCGCGAGCCGCTCGCGCAGGCTGTGCGGGCTGGCGCCGCTCAGATCCATGAAGCGCTGCAGCCGGTCCGTATCGAGCGCGAGATACTGGACCGCGGTGAGCGCCAGCCCCTGGGCCGCCTCGGCTCGCGCGGCGGGGTCAGACGATCGGCGCGAGATTGGCATCGCCCGTCCGCGTCGCGCCCAGGATGGCGGGGAACGGCGCCCAGGGATCGAGGCCGGGGCCGCTGGCCGCCTCCTCGATGAAGCGCAGCGCCGTCAGGAAATCGCGGTCGCGCCGCCAGCGCGCCAGCACCGCGCGCGCGACCTTGGGATCGGTCGCGTCGTAGAGCGCCACCACCTTCGACAGCTCGGCGGGACCGGGCGCCCGCTCCGACGGTCGCGCCCGCCGCGTCAGCAGGAAGATCGAGGCGAGCACCGGCCGGCCGAGATCCGTGGCCCGGCAGATGATGGCGAGACCTTCGCCGCAGGTTTCGAACACCAGCCGTCGCACCAAGTCGATGCGCAGGCCGGCAAGCTCGGCGAGCATGGCGGTGAACAGCGCCACCTCGCCCTGGCGGAGCACCTGCAGCATCAGCGGTCCGGTCAGGGCGCGGGTCCCGTCGAGGTGATGCGCCAGCGCCACGGCCGCGCTGCCCTGCGGGCCGGAGGGCACCGGCATCGCGATTCGCGCCACCGCCTCGATCGCATCGTCGAGGGCGGTCCCGTCGATGCCGTATTCCCGCTGGACGTGATGCCGCATGCCGGCGAGCAGCCACACCATCAGCTTGCGCCGCAGCTCGGCGGGAAGATCTTCGGCGCGCACCACCGGCTCGAGGAAGCGATCGAAGCGCCGCGACTGATCGACCAGATAGGCCATGACGAGATCGGGAATGGCGGGATCGGGCAGGCGCAGCAGCGCGTCGATCGCATCCTGGCCGGGCAGCAGGCCGGGATCGCCGAGATCGGTCGGCGACCGGCGCATGGCGAGCGTCAGGCGATGCTCGAAGGCGCGGTCGCGCACGATCTCCACGAGCTGCAGGCTGCAGGCGCTCTCGCCGCCGAGGAGAAGCGGCGCGGTGAGCTCGATCGGCTCTTCGCCGAGTCTCAGCGCGACCTCCGTGCGCTCCGGAAGCAGAAGCTTGATGCGCTCGCCGAGCGCGGCGCGCAGCGGCGCGGCCAGCGATTCCACCAGGCGCCGGAGGATGTCGCGCATCAGCGCGTATTCGAGGCTGGTCAGCGTGCCGCCCTCGGCGCCCAGAAGATCGCCGCAGATGGCCAGCAGCTCGCGCCGCGCGTCGTCCGATCTGCGACGCGCAATGCGCAACAGCCGCTTCGTTTCATCGGCAGCGGACGCCATGCACCTGTCCTGTCTCGTCAGTGGGAGGCCGGACGCGGACAGCTGGCGTTCGCGATTGCCACGGCGCTCGGACGGTGGCGCGGCCAGCCGAAACCCGGCCGCCTCTCGCCCGCCCTCCGGCGAACGAGGCCCGACGCTGCCTTCCCCAACCACACCACGGGTGTTCTTTTGCGTCGAGGCTACCGCCTTTCGTCGCGGAGAGTCCAGCCGCAGAGGGTTAAGTCCCGGCCATCAGCGCGGCTGCGGTCGCGCGCGCCGCGTGGGCGGCGCGGCGAGCGGATCGTCCGGCCAGAAATGCTTGGGATAGCGGCCGCGCAGATCGGCGCGCACCGCGCGATAGCCGGTCCGCCAGAAGCCGGCCAGATCGTGCGTGACCTGGGCCGGCCGCCCGGCGGGCGACAGGAGCTGGAGCAGCACGGAAACGCGGCCCCAGGCCACGCTCGGCGTTTCGGCCTGGCCGAACATCTCCTGCAGCCGCACGGCGAGGACGGGAATCTCGCCCGAATAGTCGAGCGCGATGCGCGAGCCGCTCGGAACCGTCAGATGCGTCGGCGCGCCGTCGTCGAGGCGCCGCCGCTGCTGCCGGTCGAGCTGCGCCTCCAGCGCGGCGAGGAGATCGATCTCGCGAAGCTGCCCGCGCCGGCTGATCCCGTCGACGTAGGGTCCGAGCCATTCCACGAGCCCATGGAGGAGCGCCGCATCCGACAGATCGGGCCATCCAGCCTCGTCGCCCTCGATACGGCGGAGAAAGGCCACTCTCGCCCGCAGCTTTTCGCAGGCCGGGTCCCAGGGCAGGATCGACAGCCCCTCGTCCCGTATGCCGTCGAGCAGCGCCTGCCGGACCGCCTCCGGACCGGGCCGGTCGAGCCGCTCGTCCTGCAGCACCAGCGCGCCGAGGCGCCGCTGCCGCCGCGCGAGGACCGCCTGCTCCCGCCGGTCCCAGGCGACGAAGGCGGCGGTCTCGATCTGGTCGGCGAAGGCCTCCTCCAGCCAGGCCTTCTCCACCGGCGCGGCGAGAAAGATGCGGGCCTCGCGACGGTCGCCGTCGAGCTCCGCCGCGACCAGGTAGTCGGCGGCGGCCAGGGGCTCCTCCGGCGGCAGCACGGCGCCCCGGCCGTTGCTCAGGCGGAACTGGCCGGCCAGGCCGGCGCGGCGCTGGGCGATGCGATCCGGATAGGCGAGCGCGAGCAGCGCGCCGGCCGAATCGGCATGAGCGGGGCGTTCCGGCCGCGGCTTCAGCCGCCGTTCCCATTGCCGGGCGAGCTCCAGCACGCGCCGGCGCGCCGCCCGGTCCACGCCGCCGTCGTCCCCCGTGTCGGCCAGCAGATCGAGGCGCAGCCTGAGATCCGCATCCCGCGGCGCGGCGGCGGACCGGCGCAGTATGTCGCGCTCCTCCAACAGCGCGGCAATCCGGCAGGCGAGCCGCCCGTGGCCCTGCTCCTCGCCGCGGATCGCCATATGGGCCAGGCGGGGATGGAGCCCGAGCTCCGCCATGCCGCGGCCATGGGCGGTGATCGCGCCGCGCGCGTCGATCGCGCCGAGGCGCAGCAGCAGGTCGCGCGCCTGGGAGAGCGCCGCGGGCGGCGGCGGATCGAGCCAGGCGAGCCCCGCGCCATCCGGGCTGCCCCAGCGGGCGAGCTCCAGGGCGAGCGGCGCGAGATCGGCTTCGAGGATCTCCGGCATGGTCTGCGGGGCCAGAGCGCGCTGCGCCGCCTCTGTCCAGAGCCGGTAGCAGACCCCGGGCGCGAGGCGGCCGGCGCGGCCGCGGCGCTGCTCCGCGGCGGCCTGCGAGACCCGCACGGTCACCAGCCGCGACATGCCGCTCGCCGGATCGAAGCGCGAAGCGCGGGCATATCCGCCGTCCACCACGGCGGTGACGCCCTCGATGGTGAGGCTGGTCTCGGCGATGGTGGTGGCGAGCACGATCTTCCGGCGCCCGGGCGGCGCCGGGCGGAGCGCCGCATCCTGCGCCGCCTGGGGCAGGTCGCCGTGCAGGACATGGACGCCGACATCGGGCGGCAGCCCTGCATGCTCCAGCAGGGACGCGGCGCGCCGGATCTCGCGCGCGCCGGGCAGGAAGACGAGCACGTCGCCGCCCTGCTCGGCCAGCGCGCGGCGTGCCGCGGCCGCGGCGGCATCGGCCAGCCGGCCGTCCTCCGGCGCGCCGAGGTAACGCGTCTCCACCAGATGGAGGCGTCCTTCGCAGGTGACGATCGGCGCGTCTCCGAGCAGGCGGGCGGTGCGCGCGCCGTCGAGCGTCGCCGACATGGCGACCAGGCGTAGATCCTCGCGCAGCGCGCCCTGGGCCTCGAGCGCCAGGGCAAGGCCCAGATCGACCTCGAGGCTGCGCTCGTGGATCTCGTCGAACAGCACCGCCCCGATGCCGGCGAGCGACGGGTCGCGCTGGATCAGCCGGGTGAAGATACCGTCCGTCACCACCTCGATCCGGGTCTGCGGCCCGACACGGGAGTCCAGGCGAACGCGGTAGCCGACGGTCTGCCCGGCCTCCTCGCCCAGCAGGCTCGCCATGCGCCGCGCCGTGGCGCGGGCCGCCAGCCGGCGCGGCTCCAGCATCACGACCTTGCCGTCGAGCCACGGCGCATCGAGGAGCGCGAGCGGGACGAGCGTCGTCTTGCCGGCGCCGGGCGGCGCCTGCAGCACCGCATTGCGCCCGCCCGCGAGCGCCGCCAGCAGCGCCGGCAGGACGGCGCCGACGGGAAGATCGGATGGCAGCGTCATGGCGGCGGACTGTAGCCCGGCCGCGGCGCCCGCACACGGGACCGGTTCAATTTGGTAACGATATTGTCATAGGGTAGGCAGGACATCTCAGGGGGGCCGGCCGGCATGGTCAAGATCGGTACGGAGGAGCTGCCGCTGGAGCGGCTCGACAGGCCGCGTCTGCAGCTGGTCCTGCAGCATTGGCAGGCGCTGCGCGGCGGCCGGGCGATGCCGGCCCGGCGCGAGATCGACCCCGTCGCGCTCGAAGGCGCGCTCGGCATCGTGATGATCGCCCGCTACGAGCCGGAGCGGGACGATTTCCGCTTCAGCCTGTTCGGCAGCGAGGTCGCCACGTCGCAGCGCATCGACTACACCCACAGGCTCGCGAGCGAGCTGGAGCCGAAAGTCTACGCGGAGCTGGTGCTGAAGAGCTATCGCCAGGTCCGCGCCACCGGCCTGCCCTATTACGGCCGCCTGTCCATCGGCGGCGATCGCGAGCTGGTGAGCTATTACCGGCTCGTTCTGCCGCTCGGCAACGACGGGGCCCATGTCGATGCCGTCGTCGTCGCCAGCGATCACGAGAAGGCGTTCTGGCAGACGCTCTACGACGAGGAGCGAGAGCGCGGGGGACAGGCCGGCTGACGCTCAGGCCGTGCGCAGGTACCAGGCGAAGTCGAGCTCGGTCACCTGCGAGTAGAAGCGATCCTGCTCGGCGCGCTTGATCGCGCAGTAGATCTCCATGAAGCGCTCGCCGAAATAGCTCCGCAGCAGGCCCGACCGCTCCGTCAGGTCCATCGCCGCGTACCAGTTGGTGGGCAGCGGCTCGCGCTTGATCGCGTAGCCGTTCCCGACCACCGGCTTGCCGGGATCGAGCTCGGCCGTGATGCCGTGATGCACGGCGGCGAGCGTGGCCGCGGCCGCCAGATAGGGGTTCGCGTCGGCGCCGGCCACGCGATGCTCGATATGGCGGGATTCCGCCGGACCGGCGGGCACCCGCACGCTGACCGTGCGGTTGTTGACGCCCCAGCACGGCGCGATCGGCGCGTAGGAGTTGCCGCGGAACCGGCGATAGGAGTTGGCGTTCGGCGCGAAGATGCCGACCGACTCCGCCATGGTGGCGATCAGCCCGCCGATCGCATGGCGCATCATGGGGGTTCCCGCCGGGTCTTCCGCGGCGAAGACGTTGGCCCCCGCCTCGTCCGCGAGGCTGATATGGACATGCATGCCGCTGCCGCTCAGATCGGCGTAGGGCTTGGCCATGAAGGTCGCCTCGTAGCCGTGCCGCGAGGCCACGCCCTTCACCAGCCGCTTGTACATGATGGCCTCGTCCACCGCGCGCATCGCGTCGGCGCGATGCCGCAGCACGATCTCGAACTGCCCCGGCGAGTATTCCGAGAGCACCGTCTCCGCCGGGAGGCCCTGGGCGTCGCAGGCCTGATAGATGTCGGCGATCACCGGAGAGAGGTCGTCGAGATCGCTCAGGTCGTAGGCCTGCATCTGGTAAGGCCGGAAGCCGGTCTTCGGCAGCGCCGGCGGCCGCGCCTTGCCGGCGAGCGCGCTCTCCCGGTCGAGCAGGTAGAACTCGAGCTCGATGGCGATGTCGGGCGTGAGCCGGAGCTCCACGAACCGGTCGACGACCCGCGCCAGCACATGGCGCGGGTCGGCGGGGGACGGCGAGCCGTCGAGCTCGCTCGGCGTCACCAGCACCTGGCCCGTCGCCGGCAACCAGGGGGTGCGGACCAGCGTGCCCGGAATCGGGCGCAGCAGCCGGTCGGCGTCGCCGTCCTCCCAGACCAGGCCGGTCTCCACCACGTCGGCGCCGGTGATGTCGAGCCCCAGGATCGAGCCGGCGATCATGCGGCCGTCGCTGTAGAGCCGCTCGACCTCGTTGCGCCGCAGGCTCTTGCCGCGGCAGACGCCGCCGATACCGGTCAGCACGATGTGCAGGTTCTCGATGTCCGGGTTGGCGGCCAGGAACGCTTCCGCTTCCGCAGTCGCCTGCTCGGGTCTCCGATCGCTCATGATCCTCTCGCTTCCCGGTCGTCCAGCAGCTCGTCGAGGCAGCCGCCGAGCACGGCGATCAGGCGCTCGACGTCGTCCTCGCGGGTCTGCGGACAGACCAGGGTCATGTTGTGGAACGGCGCGATGACCACGCCGCGGTTCAGCAGATACAGATGGATGGCATGCTCCAGCTCGCCGTGCATGGAGCGGGCGGCCTCGGCGCCGTTGCGCGGCGGTGTGGGGCCGCAGACGAACTCCGCCCGGGCCCCCACGTTGGAGACGTGCCAGGGCAGGCCGCGCGTCGCGATCGCCGCCGCCATCCCGTCGGCCAGCCTGCGGGACAGCGGCAGCATGTGGCCGTAGGCCGCCTCGGTCATCACCTGCTCGAGATTGACCCGCATGGCGGCCATGGCGAGCGCGTTGCCGGAGAGCGTGGTCCCCATCCCCGTATGGCCGGGCTCGGTGCGGCGCAGCAGCTCGGTCATGCGGTCCGCGACCTCCGCGGTGAACCCGAACACCGCGCAGGGGATGCCGCCGGCGACCGGCTTGCCGAGCACGAAGAAATCGGGCTCCAGCCCGTGCGCGCGGGTGTAGCCGCCGGGTCCCGTGCTGATCGTATGCGTCTCGTCGATCACCAGCAGCGTGCCGTACTGCCGGGTCAGGCGGCGCAGCCCGTCGTGGAAGCCGGGCTCCGGCAGCACCATGCCGATATTGGTGAGCGCCGGCTCGGTGATGACGCAGGCGATGTCGCCGGAGCGCAGCGCGGCCTCCAGCGCGTCGAGATCGTTGAACTCGACCACCGCGGTGGTCTCGGTCAGGTCGACCGTCTGGCCGATCAGCCCGGGGCGGTGCACCGGCCGGCCGTCCTCGAGCCGCAGATTCGTCTCGTCGACCGTGCCGTGATAGCAGCCGTTGAACACCAGGATCTTCTTGCGCCCGGTGATCCCCCGCGCCCAACGCAGCACGAAGCGGTTGGCGTCGGTCGCGGTCGTCGCCGTCTGCCAGTACGGCAGGCCGAAGCGGCGGGCGAGCTCCGCCCCCACCGCCGCCGTGTCTTCCGACGGCAGCATGAAGGTGAGCCCCTTGCCGCCGCGCCGCGCCAGCAGCTCCGCGATCGGCGCCGGCGAGTGGCCGAACATCGAGCCGGTGTCGCCCAGGCAGAAGTCCAGGTACTCGTGCCCGTCCACGTCGACGAAGCGGGCGCCCGACGCCTCGCGGACGAACAGCGGAAAGGGCGTGCCCCAGTCGAGCATCCAATGCATCGGCACGCCGTTGAACCAGTGCCGCCGCGCCTGCTCCGCCAGGGCCTGCGACGCAGGGTTCGACTGTTCGAACAGCCTGCGCTCGCGCTCGATCATCGCGCCGACCGCCCGTACGGGCACGCCGGCGACGCGTTCCGACATTCGTCCTCTCCCGAGATCCTCCGCGTGCTCCGCCAGGAGCCGTCTTCCAATAGCCGGACGGCCGCGGCGTGGCAACCCCCCGGCCGGCTGGCGGC
>DAIMFL010000131.1:0-8747 GCA_036724615.1 Alphaproteobacteria bacterium
GATGGCCCGGGGCGGTTGCGCCGCGCGGACCAGGCGCTATTGTGGGTCCGCTGCGTGCCGGACGGGGGCGGCGATTCCGCAGCGCTGGGGGATGGAGACGGCCATGCGAGCGCTGTGCTGGGTGGGCCGGGCGATCGGCTGGCTGCTGATCCTTGCCGGCCTCGCCGCCTTGGGGCGCGACGGCTTCCAGTGGCTCGATACCGGCGCGTGGCAGAGCGTGCCGTTCGGCCAGGTCTGGGCAGATCTCCACCGGAACAGCCTGCTGCTGCTCCAGCCGGCCCTGGAACGCCACGTCGCCGAATTTCTGTGGGATCCGGTGATGACCACGATCCTGCTCGCTCCGGCCTGGCTCGTCTTCCTGGCGCCGGGTATCGGGCTGCTGCTGCTCACCGCCCCGCGCCGGCGCAGCCGCACCTTCCGCTCGCGCTGAACGATCGGGCCCTGGACGTCGGAGCGGAGGAAGACCGTGACCCGATCCGGAACGGCAGCCGGCCCACGCGCGCCGGGCGAGCCCTTCACCGTGATGGTCAAGCCGGTCGGGCCGCAGTGCAATCTCGACTGCAGCTACTGCTACTACACGGAGAAGCAGCTCCTTTTCCCGTCGGGCAGCCTGCGGATGAAGGACGACCTGCTGGCGACCTTCATCCGCCAGTACATGGACGGCCATGAGGGCCGCGAGATCACGTTCATGTGGCAAGGCGGCGAGCCGACGCTGCTCGGCATAGCCTTCTTCGAGCGGGTCCTCGAGCTGCAGCGGCAATACCTGCTTGCCGGGAAAGTGGTGCGCAACGCGCTGCAGACGAACGGGACGCTGTTGGACCGGCGCTGGGCGCGATTTCTGCGGGAGCACGGCTTTCTCGTGGGCCTCAGCATCGACGGCCCGCGCCGCCTGCACGACCGATATCGGGTGACCAAGAAAGGTCTGCCGACGTTCGACGTGGTCCTCGGCGCGCTTCGCCTCCTGAGAGACGAAGGCGTGGACTTCAACACCCTGACGGTCGTCCATCGGGACAACGCCGCCCACGGAAAGGAGATCTATCGCTTCCTCCGCGGCGAGGGCGTCCGCTTCATGCAGTTCATTCCGCTGGTGGAGCGCCTCGGCCCGGGCGGCGGGCTGGCCGGCCCGCCCGGCCAGAATCCGGTGGCCGCGGTGACGCGCTGGAGCGTGCTGCCGGGCGGTTTCGGGACCTTCCTCTGCGATGTCTTCGATTCATGGGTGCGGCGCGACGTGGGCTCCGTGTTCGTCCAGCTCTTCGAGGTCCATCTGGCGCTCTGGGCAGGGCTTCCGTCGAGCCTCTGCGTGTTCGCACAGACCTGCGGCCGATGCCTGGTGATGGAGCACAACGGCGACGTCTTCGCCTGCGATCACTACGTCTATCCGGACTACAGGCTCGGCAATCTGCGGGAGAGATCGCTGCGCGACCTGGCCGGCGACGAGGCCCAGCGCCGCTTCGGCCGCGACAAGCGGGACGGTCTGCCGCCGGCCTGCCGGAGCTGCGCATACTTGCCTGTCTGCGGCGGAGGATGTCCGAAGCACCGGTTCGCCCGGACGCCGGACGATGCCGGCGGGCTCAACTATCTCTGTCCCTCCTACCGGCGCTACTTCGGCCATGTCGGGCCGACCCTGCGCCGGATGGCCGGCACGCTCCGCGGCATCGATGCCGGGAGGCCGGCGCCCGAGGGCTGATCAGCGGCGCAGAATCATCGCTCCGCGCCCCGCCGGTTCGTCAGCGGTCGCCGTCGCCCATGCGCAGCGCGGCGAGGAAGGCGGATTGCGGGATCTCCACGTTGCCGTATTGCCGCATGCGCTTCTTGCCTTCCTTCTGCTTCTCGAGAAGCTTGCGCTTGCGGGTGATGTCGCCGCCATAGCACTTGGCGGTCACGTCCTTCCGGAGCGCGCTCACCGTCTCGCGCGCGATCACCTTGCCGCCGATCGCCGCCTGGATGGCGATCTTGAACAGCTGGCGCGGGATCAGGTCCTTGAGCCGGGTGCAGAGCGCCCGGCCGCGCGATTCCGCCTGGCTGCGGTGGACGATGCAGGCCAGCGCGTCCACCGGCTCCGCGTTCACCAGGATCGACAGCTTGACGAGATCGCCCTCCTCGTAGCCGTCCATGTGGTAGTCGAAGCTCGCATAGCCGCGGCTCACCGACTTCAGCCGGTCGTAGAAGTCGAACACCACCTCGTTCAAGGGCAGGCGATAGACCACCATGGCCCGGCTGCCGGCATAGGTGAGCTCCTTCTGCACGCCGCGCCGCTCCTCGCAGAGCTTCAGGATCGCGCCGAGATAGTCGTCCGGCACGAAGATCGTCGCCTCGATCCACGGCTCCTCGATGCGGTCGATCTTCATCACGTCCGGCATGTCGGCCGGGTTGTGCAGCTCGATCATCTCGCCGTTGGTCAGGTGGATGCGATAGACCACCGACGGTGCCGTGGTGATGAGGTCGAGATTGAAATGGCGCTCGAGCCTCTCCTGCACGATCTCGAGATGGAGCAGCCCCAGGAAGCAGCAGCGGAAGCCGAAGCCGAGCGCGGCCGAGGTCTCCGGCTCGTACTGGAAGCTCGCGTCGTTGAGGCGCAGCTTCGCCAGGCTGTCGCGCAGGGACTCGTAATCCGCCGCGTCGATCGGGAACAGGCCGCAGAACACCACCGGCACGCTGGGCTTGAAGCCGGGCAGCGGCGCGGGCGTCGGCCGCCGCTCCTCGGTGATGGTGTCGCCGATGCGCGTCGAGGCGACCTCCTTGATCGCGCCGGTGAAATAGCCGATCTCGCCGGGGCCGAGCTCGTCGACCTTCACCGGCTTCGGCGTGAAGATGCCGACATTCTCCACCAGATAGGCGGCGCCGGTCGACATCATGCGGATCTTCATGCCCGGTTTCACGCGCCCGTCCTTCACGCGAAACAGCACGATGACGCCGAGATAGGGGTCGTACCAGGAATCGATCAGCAGCGCCTTGAGCGGCGCCTCCGGATCGCCCTGCGGCGGCGGCAGCCGGGTGACCAGCGCCTCCAGCACGCCTTCGATGTTCAGGCCCGTCTTGGCCGAGATCTCGACCGCGTTCGACGCGTCGAGGCCGATCACGTCCTCGATCTGCTGCTTCACCTTTTCCGGTTCGGCCGCCGGCAGGTCGATCTTGTTGAGGACCGGGACGATCTCGTGATCGTTGTCGATCGCCTGGTACACGTTGGCGAGGGTCTGCGCCTCCACCCCCTGGCTCGCGTCGACCACCAGCAGCGAGCCCTCGCAGGCGGCCAGCGAGCGCGACACCTCGTAGCTGAAATCCACGTGGCCGGGCGTGTCGATGAGGTTGAGCTCGTAGGTCGCCCCGTCCCGCGCCTTGTAGGTGAGGCGCACGGTCTGCGCCTTGATGGTGATGCCGCGCTCGCGCTCGATGTCCATGGAATCGAGCACCTGCTCCTTCATCTCCCGGTCGGCCAGGCCGCCGCAGCGCTGGATCAGCCGGTCGGCCAGCGTCGACTTGCCGTGGTCGATATGGGCGATGATCGCGAAGTTGCGGATATGGCTGAGATCGGTCATGTCGGCCTGGGAGAGGGCGCGTCGGGCGCGCGGGCGGCAGGAAGATAGGGCCGGCGCGGGGTCGGCGCAACTGCGCACGCTCGGCACGGAGGGCGCCGCTCGGCGGATTCGGGAGACCGGCAATCGGGGAGGGGACCGCCCCTCGGGCGCATCTCCGAGGGGCGGGAGGGAAGGCGCCGGCTACTGCGCCCGGCCGGCCTGGCTCGGCGTCTCGCGCGCCTGGCGCTCGATCGGCTGCAGGCATTCCTCGGAGAGGCGCGCGGCCAGGGTCACCAGCCGGGTCGCCTCCTCGAAATAGGCCTGGGTCGCCTGCTGGGCGTGGTCGACCTGGACGCCGAAGGCCTGTGCCGGGTCGCGGCAGCCGAGCAGCGACTCCGACACCTCCAAATTCTTGCGCAGACGGTCGGCGGCGAAGGTCATCACCTCGCGGTTGATCTCGGCCATGCCGTGCAGCATCGCCTCGCCCGACCTCATCGCCGCGGCGAAGGCGGCGCCGTTCGACTGGAACAGGGCCGTGTACTCCGTGTGCTCCGCGCTCTCGGCCGCCTCCGGCCGTGCGCCGGACCTGCTGGGACTGCTGGTGGTCTTGCTTCTCGCCATTCGGACGGACTCCCTTGGAAACGGTGACACCGGCCGGCGCCCGGGGAACAGGCCCGGCCATGCTCGCGTGTTTCGGTTGCCTCTTGGCCTCGCTGCCGGACGTCCGCCCCTCCGACTCGCCGAATCGGACGTCGATTGGCGCGGTGGTCCGCCGGCAAAGCTAAGCCCGGACAAGATGGTCCGCAATCCAGACCTTGTTTTGAGCATCGTCAAGGGTTTCACAACATATTGTGGATAGCGTCAGACATACCGGTGTATATTGCGGGTGTTGGGAGGTGGCTGATGGCGCGGACGGAGTCATGCACAGCCCTGCCCGTCCCTTGTCACAGCGCGCCCTTGGGCCGCGTGGCATGAGCGGCGCATCCATCCAGCTGCGGGCCGCCGCCCTCTGGCTGGTTCACGGCGCGGCCCTCGCCCGGCTGCTCTCCGCCCATGGCCACGACCGCCACGCGCACAATCTGCAGGCGGCGCTCGAGGAGGTCGCGCATATCATCGCCGCCGAGACCGAGCCCGGCGCGCTGTCCGACGCGATGAGCGCGGCGGCCGACGAGCTCTGGGACGCCGGCGCCCCGCCCGGGTCGCACCTGAAGCAGTAGGGCCGTCAGCTCCGCAAGGATCCGCCCGTCGCCTTCACCACCGCCGCGACGATCTTCTGCGACACCGCTTCGATCTCGGCCTCGGTCAGGGTGCGCTCGGTCGGCTGCAGGGTCACGGTGATGGCGAGCGACTTCCTGCCGGCGCCGAGATGGGGGCCGGCATAGAGGTCGAACAGCCCCACGTTCGACACCAGCGCCTTGTCGGCGCCCTTCGCGGCGCGGATCAGCTTCTCCGCCGGCACGCTCTCGTCCACCACGAAGGCGAAGTCGCGCTCCACCGGCTGGAAGGGCGAGGCCTGCAGCAGCGGCCGCGTCGCCCCGGCGTCCTTCCGGGCCTTCGGCTGCGGCACGCGGTCGAGGAACAGCTCGAAGGCGACCGCCGGGCCCTTCACGTCGAGCTGCCGCAGCACGCGCGGATGGATCTCCCCGAAGCGGGCGATGACGGTCGGCCCGAGCCGCAGCGAGCCCGAGCGTCCCGGGTGGTACCAGCCCGGCGCGTCGGCGGTGACCTGCAGGTTGTCGACCGGCGCGCCGAGAGCGGCGAGCAGGGCGAGCGCGTCGCCCTTGGCGTCGAAGGCGTCCACGGCGCGCGGCCGCTCGGCCCAGTGGCGCGGGCCGCTCTGGCCGGTCCTGACGCCGGTCGCCATCAGGTCCTGGCCTTCCGGCGTGTCGTCCGCGTATTGCGGCCCGACCTCGAACAGGCCGAGATCGGGATAGCCCCGGTCGGCGTTGCGCCGCGCCGCCATCAGCAGGTTGGGCAGGATCGACGGGCGCATCACGTCGAGCTCGGCGCTGATCGGATTGGCCAGGGCGAGCGGCAGGTTGCCGGCGCCGAACAGCGTGGCGATCCTGCCGTCGGTGAAGGAATAGGTGACCGCTTCCAGAAGCCCGCGCGCGGCGAGCGCCCGCTTGGCGAGCCCGGCGCGGCGCTGCGCCGGGGTGACCGCCGGCTCGGGCAAGGCCGTCATCGGCGGCAGCGGCACGGCGGGCACCCGGTCGTAGCCGGCGACGCGCACCACCTCCTCCACCAGGTCGGCCTCGCCGTCCACATCGGCGCGCCAGCTCGGCACCTGGACGGCGAACTTGCCGTCGGTCGTGTCGACGGTGAATCCCAGCCGCTCGAGAATGCGCGCCGACTCCGCCGCCGGCAAATCGAGCCCGCCCAGCCCCATCACCCGATCGGGCCGCAGCGTGAGCGTGCGCTCCCAGGCCGGCATGTGGCCGGCGGTGACGAGCCGGCTCGCCTCGCCGCCGCAGAGCTCGCCGACGAGCCGCGCCGCCACCTCGGCGCCCCAGAGCGCCGAGGTCGGATCGACGCCGCGCTCGAAGCGATAGCGCGCGTCGCTTTCGATGCCGAGCTTGCGTCCCGTGGCCGCGGTGCGCAGCGGATCGAACAGCGCCACCTCGAGGAACACGTTCGCCGTCCCGGCCGTGCAGCCGGAGAGCTCGCCGCCCATGATGCCGCCGATCCCGTGCACGCCGTTGCTGTCGGCGATGACGGTCATCGACGGATCGAGCCCGTAGGTCTTCCCGTCGAGCGCCAGGATCTCCTCGCCCTCGCGTGCGAAGCGCATGGTGAGATCGCCGGCGAGCTTGTCGGCGTCGAAGACGTGGAGCGGCCGGCCCAGGTCGTAGGTCACGTAGTTGGTGATGTCGACCAGCGCCGAGATCGGCCGGAGCCCGATGGCGATCAGCCGGTCCTGCAGCCATTTCGGGCTGGGGCCGTTGCGGACGTTGCGGAAATAGCGGCCGACGACCAGCGGGCAGGCATGGCCCTGGTCTTCCGGAAGGTCGCGCCGCCATGCGATGGGCGACTCGAACCCGCCCTCGACCGGATCGAGCCGTGCCGGCTTCAGCCGGCCGAGGCCGGAGGCGGCGAGGTCGCGCGCCGCGCCGCGCACCCCCAGGCAGTCGGCGCGGTCGGGGGTGATCGCGATGTCGAACACCGGATCGTCGAGCCCCATGAGCCTCGCGAAGCTCTCGCCGACGGCGGCGTCGTCCGGCAGCTCGATGATCCCGTCATGCTCGTCCGACAGGCCCATCTCGCGCTCGGAAACCAGCATGCCGTTCGATTCGACGCCGCGGATCACGCCCTTCTTCAGGTCGACGCCCGTACCGGGGATATGGCTGCCCGCCGGCGCGAACACGCCCTTCATGCCGGTCTTCGCATTGGGCGCGCCGCAGACCACCTGCACCGTCTCACGCCCGGTATCGACGATGCAGACGCGCAGCCGGTCGGCATTGGGATGCGGCTTCGCCTCGACGACATGGGCGACGGTGAACGGGGCGAGCCTCTCGGCGGGGTCGGTCAGGCCCTCCACCTCGAGGCCGAGCGCGGTCAGGCGCTCGGCGATCTCGCCCGCCGAGGCATCGGTCTCCAGATGGTCCTTGAGCCAGGAGAGGGTGAACTTCATCGGGTGAGCCCCCCGGTCATGCTCGGCACGTCGAGCGGCAGGAAGCCGTAGTGACGAAGCCAGCGCAGATCCGCCTCGAAGAAGGTGCGCAGGTCCGGGATGCCGTATTTCAGCATGGCGATGCGCTCGATCCCCATGCCGAAGGCGAAGCCCTGATAGCGGGTCGGATCGATGTCGCACATGGCGAGCACCTTCGGGTGCACCATGCCGCAGCCCAGGATCTCCAGCCAGTCCTCGCCGGCGCCGATCTTCAAGCTGCCGCCCCTGCGGCTGCAGCCGATATCGACCTCCGCCGACGGCTCGGTGAAGGGAAAGAAGCTCGGGCGGAAGCGGACCGGCAGGTCCGACACGCCGAAGAAGGCGCGGCAGAACTCGATCAGGCAGCCCTTGAGATGGCCCATATGGGTCGTCTCGTCGACGACGAGCCCCTCCACCTGGTGGAACATGGGCGTGTGGGTCATGTCGGAATCGCAGCGATAGGTGCGCCCCGGCACGATGATGCGGATCGGCGGCCGCGTGCTCTGCATGGTGCGGATCTGCACCGGCGAGGTGTGGGTGCGGAGGAGCTTTCCGACGGACCCCAGCCCGCCCGGCGCGGCTTCACGCTGGCGGGGGTCGGCGGGGCGGCCGCCGTCACCCGCGAGATAGAACGTGTCGTGCATCTGCCGCGCCGGATGCTCGGGCGGGATGTTCAAGGCGGTGAAGTTGTGGAAGTCGTCCTCGATGTCGGGCCCTTCCGCCACGCGGAAGCCCATCTGGCCGAAGATCGCGACGATCTCGTCGATGGTCTGGCTGATCGGGTGGAGCCGCCCCTGCGCCTCGGGCCGCGCCGGCAGCGTCACGTCGATGCGCTCGCCGGCGAGCTTGGCCTCGAGCTCCGCCTCGGCCAGCGCGCCCTTGCGCGCCTCGATCGCGGCGGCGACCGCGTCCTTCACCTCGTTGAGCCGGGCGCCCTGCTCGCGCCGCTCGTCCGGCGAAAGCCCGCCCAGCCCCTTCATCAGCTGCGAGATCTCGCCCTTCTTGCCGAGCGCCTCGACCCGCACCTGCTCCAGCGCCGCCGCCGTGGCGGCGGCCGCCGTGGCATCGAGCCACTTGCGCTTGACTGTCTCCAGATCCTGCATGTCTCGGTCCGTCGATTCGGATGGGTTGGCGTGGAAACGAAAAAGGGGCCGATCCGCCGTCGGCCCCCTCAGTCCTTGGTCCCACCCGGCGCTTACATCGGCGCCTGGGCGGACGATCGCTGGAACGCGAGCCGCGGCGTATCGGGAACGCTGCTAAATCGAAGATCGGCGCGGTAGTCCATGACGGGCTCCGGTTCGGCCGGAAAGCGGGGCGGAGTATAGGAGCCGGTCGGCGAAGGGGTCAACGGCGTGGCGGAGCCGACCTCATGGTTCGACAGGCTCACCATGAGGCTGTCCTTTTCCGTTAAGAGATGCCCTCGTCCTGAGCCCGTCGAAGGACGAGGGCCGGCGGAACGCCTTTTGGCAAGGTCCCCCCCAAAAGCAGCGGGGCGGCGTGTCGCCACGCCGCCCCGGCTTCAACCTCGTCCGGCGAGGGCTCCGCCCTTGGCGAGGGCCTACACCAGCTCGACCAGGGCCCTG
>DAIMFL010000132.1:0-8696 GCA_036724615.1 Alphaproteobacteria bacterium
GACCACCTACATCCACGAGATCGTCGCCGACCAGCTCTCGAGCCTGGCGACGAAGAAGACCGCCGCCTGACGGCAGTCTTCCCCCGACGGATACGACGGGCCGGCCGAAAACGCCGGCCCGCTCGGCCGCTCGACGCAGGCGGAGCCCGGCATCGATACGAACGGCCGGCAACTGTCAGACCTTCCTGACCTGATCTCGAGCCCCCGGCCAAACGGCCCGGGGGCTCTTTTTTTTGCCGGCAGGACGCAAGGGCCGGCAGCGCCGGCCCATCCTCTCATCGCGGCGCGGCCGCCGATATGGCAACCCGAGGCGCGGCGCGGGACGGCCGCAGGATCGACGACAGGACGCCCATGGGCTGGCGACCCGCCGCCCGCGCTCTCGCGCGGCGGGATCGCCGCCTTCGGACACGAGAACGAGAGGGGAGCGACAGGATGAGCGTGAGCTTCTACGCGGCAAAATTCTTCCCCGCCACGGACCGCGCCGGCGGCTATCACGGCCCGGTCTTCGACTTCGCCGAAGGCACCACGCTCGACCTCTCGAACGGCAATGCCGCGCTGGTCGCCCAGACGCTGGGCTACGCGATCGAGGACGGCGCGCTGAGCGCGCCGATCGATGCGTTCATCGCTACGGCGCAGGCCTGGCTCGCGGACAATCCGGAGGCCTCGCCGGCCGTGCCGACCGTGGTCAGCCAGCAGCCCTTCGGACCGAAATTCGTCCACTGCGGACTGCCGGAAGGCTACCTGCAGGCGCGCATCGCCGGGCTGCTCGAGCTCGCCACAGCCGGCCGCGCGGCGGGCGCCACCCGGATGGTGGGCGCCTGAGGGGAGCGCCGGACGCGGCCCGTCTCGGATGAGAGGCCCGCGCGCCGGCCCGAACGACTTCGCCGGAGGATCAACCGCAAGGGAGACCGGTCGACCATGCAGAATTGTATCTAGGCGCAGCGCCGCCGTCGACAGGCGGTCGGGAAGCGGGTGAGCCAGAGGGGCCTGATCAGCCCCGAGCGGCCGCCTCCCGGGGTAGGAACAGCTGCCATGCCCTTGTCCATCGTCGCACCGGGGTCGACACGACCATCCGCACCTCGCCGGGCCGGTGATGATCACGTTCGTAGCCAGGCCAGCAAGCACCGCCGAGCCCTGGCTGGGCGCGCCGTTATCCCGCGCGCCCAACATCCGACGCGGTAGCGAGGGACTAAAATCGCAGATCAGGAAACCGTGAGCGATCACATAGCGGCTCCATTCACTCCGCCGCGGCATGCACGGACCCAGCTCAAGGCCTGAGCCACGGCCTTACGCGGCCGATTCCGACCGCCGGTCATTGCGCCGGCGCGGCCGGGACGGTCCGATATCGGGACTTGAGACCCGCGACACTGGCAGCGTCGTTAAACCTCCTTCGTGCGACGGAAGCAGTCGCCGGGCGACGCGGTCCCGGCCAACCGCGACCGATCCTCATCGGGAATGCGCATTCCCGACGGATCGGGCCCCCGGGGGCGTCTGCGGCCATGAATGGCCGGAACGCCCTCGGGGGAGAGCTTGTCCAGGCGCCATGCCTGGAGATCGATAGGCGCCCCCGGACGGGCGCCGAACGAGCTAGGACCAGGGTCCGCCCGGCCCGAATAGCACGCCCCATTGCCCCGTCCCCCAGGGCGACAAGGGAATGGGACGGAGACGGTTCCGACGTTCAGGCGTCACACCCTGACGGATGGAAGGTCCGCCGCCCGCCTGGTGGTGTATTGGCTTCTCGATCTCCTGGCATGCCGTCTGGCCACGCCCGGCATGCGACCCGCCCGCCAATCCGCATCTCCCCGCAAAGCCGTCGAGGCGAAACGCAGCGCTGAACGACGAGACGGATGTCTGTCGCGGCCGCCCGCCGGTTTTCCGGATGAAACCGGCGGATCTTCCGCTGGAAGACGGATTCGAGAAAGGGGTTTCGAGGTCATGAAGATCAGCATGCGCACCATCGCCGCGGCGCTCGTCCTCTCGATGGGCCTCTCTGGCTGCGTCACCAACGGCATGGGCATGAAGGAAGGCGTGGGCACCGTGGCCGGCGCCGCCGGCGGCGCCTGGCTCGGCTCGACCATCGGCAAGAAGGGCTCGACCGGCAACATCATCGCCATCGCGGTGGGCACGCTGGGCGGCGCCGCCATCGGCGGCGGCATCGGCGCCTCGCTCGACAAGATCGACCAGATGCATGCCGAACAGTCCGCCCAGGCGGCGCTGGAGCGCAACCCCGACGGCCAGGCCACCGGCTGGAGCAACCCGAACACCGGCCACTCCGGCTACACCGTGCCGACCGCGACCTACGAGGCCAACGGCACCTATTGCCGCGAGTACCAGACCACCGTCGTCATCGACGGCACCGAGCAGAAGGCCTACGGCACCGCCTGCCGCCAGCCCGACGGATCCTGGAAGGTCCAGGGCTGACGGCCCGGGCGCCTTCCGAGCGAAGGCGCCAGACGTCACATCCGCATGCCCGATTTCGCCGCCGGCCGAACGGCATCGACGCATTCAACCGGCGACGGAGACGATCATGCGCAGCCAGAAGAACGAGCAGGCCCGTTCCCTTTTCCACCGGGCCGGCACCGCCAGCGTCGCGGTCGCCGTCGACACGCGGCCGAAGGCCATCCGGAGCCGCAAGCTCTACAACCGCAAGGGCCGCGCCGCCACCAAGGCGGCGCTGCGCGCCTGCCTGGAGGCGTGACCGCCATGGCACCGACGATCATCGCCACCGGCAGCTTCGCCGATGCGGCCGATCCGCTGGTCGACCTGCTCATCGGCGAAGGCGAGATCGACGCCGTCGACGTCGATATCGCGCTTGCCGCCGGGCAGCCGGTCCCTTTCATCGTCGTCCTCGGCGAGATCGGGCTGTCCTCGACCGCCTATCCTCTGTCCCAGGCGCTCGACATCCGCCCGATGACGGCCTGCCGCCGCTTTGCGACGCCGGAGCGCGTCGCCGCGGCGGCGCGGGACTTCGAGCTGCGCGACGCCATGGAGCGCGCGGGCGAGCTCGAGATCCTCGACCTGATGGCGCGCTTCGCCGCGGCGGGCGCGACCATCCAGATGGTGCCCTGAAGGACACCAGCCGGAGCCAGCCGAAGGATCGGACGGGCCTCGCGACCGCCTGCGCGGAGCTCGAACGCGAAGACTCGGCCCGAGCCGACCTCGAGGCGAGAACCCAGACGAGCGAGACGAAGCGAACGCGCGAAGCCGACCACGTGGGCGCTGGAACGCCGCCCACGCGGCCAGCGAGCGCTAAGCAGCTGAGAGCGAAACCGAAGACGCCGATCTACGACGCGTCGATACACTGGAAGGACGACAGAAGACCATGGCGAACTACTTCGAGAACGAAGCGAAGCTCATCGGCAACCTGGGCGCCGAGCCCGAGGTGAAGGCGACGCAGAACGGCGAGATGGTGGTGATGTCGGTCGGCACCACGACCCCGGGCTACCGCGACGCCGAGTCGGGCGATCGCAAGGGCGAGCGGACCATCTGGCACCGCGTCGTCTCGTTCAACCCGCGCGTCGTGAACTTCGCCAAGCACCTCAACAAGGGTGAGAAGATCGCGATCCGCGGCTTCATGGACAACCGCTCCTTCGAGAAGGACGGCAAGACCACCTACATCCACGAGATCGTCGCCGACCAGCTCTCGAGCCTGGCGACGAAGAAGACCGCCGCCTGACGGCAGTCTTCCCCCGACGGATACGACGGGCCGGCCGAAAACGCCGGCCCGTCGCCTCGTCTCCACGGCTCGTCCGTCGACGAGCCGGCACGGCGAGGACTCGCCAATCGGCCGCGCTCACCCGAGCGGCCGATTGGCAAGCCCCCGACATGATGACGACCTGACGCGACGAATAATCATCCTGAGCGTGCCTGATCTCCTCCCTGATCCCAAGACCTGGCTCCGGCGCCACCAGGCGCCGGAGCTTTTTTTTTGCCGGATCGCCCGCGCGCCTGTCGGCGCCCGGGACGGCATGCCCCAGCTCCCGGATCGACAGGCCACGGGACTCACGAGCGAAGACGTCGTTCCGAGTGGCGTCGCGCCGCCCATGGGCGACGCCCTCGAACCCGCAAGCTGCACAGGAGCTCCCGAAGAGGGATCCCGGAGAGACCGGCATGTATCTCGTGATCGCCATCCTGATCCTCGCCCTCGTTGCCTGGCTCGCCGCCCGCACCTCGACCCGCGACGTTCCGGCCGCCGAGATCGAGGTGATCGACGGCGACACCGTCGCCATCGATGGCCGACGGATGCGGCTCAAGGGGGTCGATGCGCCGGAGTGGCGCCAGGATGGCGGCCGCGAAGCGGCCGGCTATCTCCGGCGCGCCTTGCGCGGCGCCGGCCGTGTGACGGTGCGCAGCCGTGGCCGCGACCGCTACGCGCGGCCGCTGGTCATACTCATCGCCGAGGACGGCACCGACCTGAATTTCCGTCTGGTGCTGCACGGCTACGCCGTCGCCTACAGCCGCTACAGCCGGAAATATGCCGGCGCCCAGCGCCTGGCCATGAACGGCCGCCGTGGCGTCTGGGCCGATCCGGACGCGATGTGGCCGGAACAATATCGCCATGGCGGCCGCCGGCGCTCCTGACCTCGAAATCCCTGTCGGGTCGCCTCCGGACGCGAGGCGGCCCGACACGCGAGACCGACCGATCCACACCGACATTTCTCGAGGAGACGCGAGGATGAGCACTCCGATCAATACTGGGGACGCTGACGGCGGCGTCGACAGGCTCTGCCGCAACAATGCCGTCGTCTACCTGAAGGCCCTGCTGGCCGGCCAGGAGGTCGAGCTCGAGAACCGGATCTATCGCCTGTTCCGCGCCGGCGAGACGATGGAGACCACCTTCGGGACCATGGAAGCCACTTGCGTCAACATCATGACCAAGCGCTTCACCTACAAGGACAACGTCGAGCGCGTGGTCTGGCTCGGCGCCGACATGCAGCTCGCCGGCTTCATCGCCTCGGCCGAGGCGACGCCCTTCGGCGAGGCCTTCCTCACCGGGGCTCAGACGGTGCTGACTCGGGACGCCCGCGAGCGGGCCGCCCGGCGCGCCCGCGCCGTCCGTGAGACGCGCGAGGCGATCGACGCCGCCAGGAGCTGGGACGAGGATCCGGCTCGATGAGCAGCCTGCTCAGGAGCCACAACCGTCGCCGGGTCATCGGCGCCCTGCCGTCCTGTGCCGCCCCGGAGCAGCCCGACAGGGCCGACAAGGGTCAGCTCGGCGGCAGCTGCAACCGGCAGGCCTGCCAGGCGCCCGGCGCCACCTGGTGGAATGCCGGCACCCGCGCCTATTACTGCGCGGCTTGCGCGCACGAGATCAACCGGGCTAATCCGGACGCGACGACGCTCTACGGACATCAGCTCTGCCTGCCGGAGAAGCCGGCCTGGTGACGATGCAACCCGCGACGCCGCCGTCCGATGGCTGGTCGTCGCGGGGCATGCATCTCCGCGCGCAACGCAGGATTGGACGAGGAGACGAGGACATGGTCGATTTTGCCGAGCTGCGCCGCAGGACGTACGAAAGCGCGAGCCCCGAGGAGCGGGCGCGCATCGACGAGGCGCGGCGGGCGCGGGACGCCGCCATGGCGCGCAGCCGCCCCATCTCGGCCACCTTCGTGCGCACCGCTCATGACGGCCATTGGCGGCGCGGCAAGGTCGTCGAGACCGGCCGCGAGACGAAGGCCATCCGGATGAGGATCGACGAGCGGCCGAGCGCGTATGCCGACGACCCGCGCGTCCTCGTCTTCGAGGGCGGTCCCACCGGCCACGAGGCCTACCGCCTCGATCGGCATTTCGTCAGGGAGCTGGCTCGCCGGGATCGCGGCAACGAGTGGTCGATCTGCGCCGGGACCACCGGATCGTGGCCGGCCTGCAGCGTCAGCCGGCTCGATGTCCTCGCCTTCGTGAGCGAGATGGCGCCGGACCTCATCCCGGCGCCCTGAATCGTTCGATCCGGCCGCCCAGGTTTCACCCGAGCCGGGCCTGGGCTGTTCGCCTCGACCGACCGCCCGGGCAGCCACCCAGACATCGATTCCGAACCAGCCGCCTCGAGCAGCAGGAGGTCTTCGCCCATGCTTGCGCGCCACCAGGAGCTCTTCAGCACCTTCGATGCCGACGATCCCCAGGCGATCGAGACCGTGCTCGGCCGCCACGTCACGCATTTCGCCTACTTCATGCTGAAGTCCCTGCTGCCCGATGTCGTCGAGGCGGTCCGGCTGTGGCGCCGCGCCGGTCTCGATCCGGCGCAGCCCTTCGTCCATAACGATCTCGACTGCCATCTCACGATCGCCGCCTCGGCCGACGCCAAGCGGCTTCTCGTCGCCGAGAAGAACGTCTCGGCGATCGAGCATTGCTTTCCGGTCTGGGTCTTCGAGGGCCGCGAGACGATCGCCGACCGGTCGTTCGGGATGGGAGATCTCAAGGTGATCCGCCTATGGCAGGCCTGGGACCCGCTCGACGAGGAGCCGGACTGGCCGGAGTGCTTCAGTCCGGCCACGATGCAGCGCTGCCATTGGGTCGCCGAAGAGCTCGCTGCGGCGAGTAACGACAGGGTCAATCCCGATCACCCGACGCGCCCCTCGCTCGCCTGGTTCCTGGAGTCTCTCGACGCCGGCCTGCCGCCCGTGCCCTGGTCTCGCACCCTGCTCTCGCTCGACTTCCGCAGGTCCGGCTCGAACGATGCCGGCATCGGCGAAACGCTCGCGGACGAGTTGCGGCTGAGCTCGAGCCCCGACTGGCGATTCCGCGCCACGCTGCAGCAGCTCCACGCCGCCATGTTCATGCTGAAGCATGCGGCCGAGGCGCTGGCGCGCGGGCCTGACGACGGCCAGCGCATCGCGCAATAGCCGGGGCACGCGCCCGACGGTTACGCTCGCCGGCGGGCCGGGGCATCATGCCGACCCGCCTGCTCGATTCGGAGACGTTCACGATGACCATCTGGACCTGCCTGCAGATCTCGCATGTCGTGCATCCGGACGACGCCACCGAAGCCCTGCTCGGGACGCTCGATTCCCGCCGCGCCCGGGCGCTCGTCGGCGCCGGCCGCTATCAGCCGGCATACCGCCTCGAGCTTCCCGACGACATGGGCGATCTCGAGGCCTGCGAGCAGATCTTCATGGCCGGCAATCACGAGGGACCACGCGCCTCGGCGCTCCAGCCCCTCGGGCCGGCGCGCTCGGTCTCGGTGGGCGACCTCGCGGTCAATGAGCGCACCGGCGCCGCCTATCTCTGCGTCAATATCGGCTGGCAGAAGCTGCCCTGACAGGAAGACGAGCTGCGAATCCCCGCGTGCCGTCGTCAGGCTTCGCGACGACGCCGGCACCCGGCTCCCACCCAGGAGATGACACGATGAGCGATCTCGCTTCGGCGATCCTGGCCGATCGCGCCCTGATCCGCGCACTGAGCGACGCGCAGCTGGACACGCTGCGCGAGGTCCTCGAGCGCCATCTGCCGGTTTTCGCCGAGACCGAGGCCGCCGGTCCGGCCGAATCGGCCGCGCCGATGCTCGCCGCCGATGTCGAGACCACGGGTGACGGCGAGCTCCTCCTCGGCGCCGACGCGCCGCTCGTCGCCTATGTCGACGGCGCCTGTAGCGGCAATCCGGGACCGGGCGGCTGGGCGGTGCATTTCGCCGGCGCCGGCATCGAGGCTTTCGGCGGCGAGGATCACACGACCAATAATCGGATGGAGATCGTCGCCGCGACCGAGGCGCTGCGCCGCGTGGCGCCCGGCGCCGCCGTCGAGATCGTCACCGATTCGAAGCTCGTCGTCGAGACGATGGACGGCGCCTGGAAGCGCAAGAGCAACATCGAGCTCTGGGCCGCCCTCGACGCCGCGCGCGCCGGCAAGACGGTCACCTTCACCTGGGTGAAGGGTCACAACGGCAATCCGGGCAATGCCCGTGCTGACGAGCTGGCGCAGCGCGAGTCGCAGCGGCGCCGGGAGAGCCTGGCCGCGAGCCTCACCTGAAGAGAGCTTGCCCGACGCCGATATCCTCAAAACCGGCCGGCTGATCCCGCCCGGACCGGCCGAAGCCTAGGCCAGGAAGCTCCGAACGAACCCCGAGCCGGGACGCGGATCGCCGGTCCTTGCGGACGATCGCGTCCCGAAAGATTCCGGGACCTCAAGATCACCAGCGTTTCGTCCTTTCGCCATCCGGGAAGGGCCGGCAGACCGGCGTGCGCGGCCAGCGCCGCGCGCCAACCGCCGATCGCGCCCGAACCTCCCCGGGTCCTCAGAAACAGACGACGAAAGGCTGCCGTCGCCAACCCCGGAGCCAGTCGAGATACGTGCTCCCGCGACGTCAGGCCAGAGAGATGCTGCGTGCTCCCCTCTTCAGCACGATCTTCATGCTGCTCCCCGCAGCGGCGGGGCTGATATCCGTCGCTCCGGAGCTCGCGGATGTGCCCGGCACGGGCTACATCCAGACCTCGGTCGCTGCGGCCCAGCCGGCGACGCCGGCGAGCCGTCAGGCTCATGACGACAGGATCCGCACCGGCTCAGCCTGGCGCCGCCTTCCCCTCGTCGTGCCGGCGGCATGGCACCCGCTCGAGCTCGACGCCGAGCTCTACGACCGCTTCGCGCCGCTCGACGCGACGCCTGCTCCGGGACCGGTACATGCTGGCCCGGCCGACCACGAGGACGCGCTCGCCGGCCTCGACCATTGCCTGCCGGAGGACGCGCGCTGCCGCGCCTTCGTCGCC
>DAIMFL010000133.1:0-8675 GCA_036724615.1 Alphaproteobacteria bacterium
GCGGCGTCCGACATGTCGCCCTGGTGGAACAGCTCCTGCCCGGGCTCGAACGTCATCCGCTCGCTGGCGAAGGCGAGGAGCTTGAGCTTGGGCGCCTCCACCTTGGCGAACATGGGGATGCGGCGGAGCAGATCGACTTCCTCTTGCAGGCTCACCGACGACGTCTCCCGTAGCTCTGTGCCCTTTCCAATGCCGGACGGCGCTATTCGGCTGCAGCGAGGGCGCTGAAGGCGGTGCCCGGCCGGTCGAGCTCGGCGATCGCACCCTGCTCGACGATTTTACCATCCTGCATGACGACGACACGGCCGAAGTTCCGCGCCGCGTCGGCCCGCGCCAGGACCCAGACCACGCCGCGCCCGGCACGCGCCTGCAGCACGTTGGCGAGCAGCCGAGCCTGGGCGGCCGCGTCCAGCACGGCCATCGCTTCGTTGACGATGAGAAGATCGGGCTGCTTCACCAGGGCGCGGGCGAGGCCGACCTTCTGGCGTTGCCCGGCGGTGAGGCGCTTTCCGGCGATGCCGACCTGGAACTCGAGCCCGACCTCGAGCACCGATCCGCGCAGCTCCAGCGCGTCCAGCACCTCGGCGATCAGCCGGCCGATCGTGGCCGCCGCCTGCGCCTGGCCATAGACCAGTCGGCCGAAGAGGATGTTGTCCTGGAGCGAGGCCGCGGCGTTGTAGCGGGTCTCGTCGTAGAACTCGACCGCGCCGGCGAGCGCCTCCGGCAGGCCGTCGGCGAAGGCGTGCCGGGCGGCGAGCACGCGCTGCTCCGTCTCCGGCCCGATCACGCCGAGGCGGTGGCGCGCCTCCACATAGGGGAAGGCGAGGGTGATGAGCCGGCCCCGGTCCTTCTGGCTCGCGCCCTCGAACCCGCCCTTGCCGACCCGCCCCAAGAGCGCCCGGTACTCGGGAAGCTCGTCGGCGCCGATGAAGCTGTACTGCTCGAAGAACTCGTGGCCGGGCGGCAGGTCGGCGAACAGCTCGAGCATGGTGTCGGCGATCTCCCGCCCGACCTCGAAGAGGACGGGGGCCACACCTTGCGACTCCAGCACCGACCGGAAATAGGCGTTCTCCGCCAGCCGCTCCGGGGAGAACACGCTGCCGACCGGCGTGCCGAACAGCAGGTTCTCGGCCACCGACATGTTCTTGTTGTAGCGGTCGCGGTCGAAGGGCTCGACCAGGTTGCCGAGCGACGGCTGGGTGAGCCGCCCGCGCAGCGCCTGGCGGGCCTCCATCACCGCGTGGGCGAGATCGGGGCGGCGCTCCGGATCGATCGTGCCGCGCAGGCCGAACTGGTAGACGTCGTCCTCCAGCTCGACGATCGGCAGCACGGCGATCAGCCGCGCGTCGATGTCGTCCGGGCCGGTGGCGCCCGCCGCCTGATAGTCCACCCAGTCGGCCGCGGTGTCGAAGTCCGGATTGCCGGAGCGGCGCGCCTCGGTCAGGTCGAAGCTGCGCCGCTTGCGATCGGCCTCGCCGTACTCGAACGGCCGCAGCGGCACGTGCTTCAGCCCGTAGAGCAGGTTGTCGCGCATGGATACGGAGAACAGATAGGAATCCTGCCCTACATAGGCGATGCGGCGCCCGGTCACCGCCTCCGGCAGCCGCGCGAGGTCGCGCCCGTCGACGGTGATGTGGCCGCCGGTCGGCTCGACGAGGCGGGCGAGGGCGAGGGCGAGGTGAGTCTTGCCGCCGCCGGGCGGCCCGGCGATGGCGAGATGGTCGGTGACCTCGAACCGGAGATTGATGCCGTCGAGCAGGCGCCCTTCGATCTCGTCCATCACCGAGAGGTTGGTGAGCACCACGCTGCCGCCGAGCGGCGCCACCTCGACCGTCGGCTCCTGCAGCTTGCCGTCCTGCATGCGCTCCGGGCTGAACTGCTCGATCACCTGCTCGTACTTGATCTGGACGTCCTGGCGCTGCTGGTCCCAGTCGATCAGCTCCTTCACCGGACCGGGCAGGTCCTTGTAGGCCGCGATGACGGCGACCAGCCCGCCGATGTCGAGCCGGCCGGTGATCGCGAGATAGCCGCCGATCAGGTAGAACAGGAACGGGGTGAGCTGCGCCAGCAGGTTGTTCAGGAACTTGATCGCGAACTTGCGCTGATAGAGCTCGAAGCGGATGCGGAAGATCTGGCCGAGCCGCGCGGCGATGTCGGCGCGCTCGTAATTCGAAGTGTCGTGGGCGTGGATCTCGGCCATGCCGTCGACCGTCTCGGCGATGCGCCCGGCGAGCTGGCGCGCGGTGAGCTGCCGCTCCTTGCCGAGCAGCAGCACCTTCACGCGGAGCTTCGGAATGATCACCGCCTGCAGGATGAGCACGGCGACGGTGACGAGGCCGAGCCAGACGCTCTGCCACAGGATGAAGAACAGGGCGGTGAGCGCCTGGCCGCCGAGGAAGGCGGGCTGGACGTAGGCGTCGCCGATGAAGCCGCCCAGCGGCTCCACCTCGTCCTTGATCATCGTGGCGATCTCGGCCTGCTTCACCTTGCGCAGATGGATCGGCGGGAAGCGCAGGGTGCGGTCGAAGAGCTCGAAGCGCAGGCGGCGCAGCATCCGCTCGCCCATGCGGCCCTTCCAGGTGTTGATCTTCAGCTTGAAGCCGCCGTTGATGATGACCAGCAGCAGGAAGAGCAGCGACAGCGCGACGAGATAGGGGATGCGCTCGAGCTGGAGCCCTTCGAAGAGGGTCAGGCCGCCGTCCGTGCCGAGCCAGTCGAGGAAGGACGGCAGCGGGATGCGGACGGCCAGAAGCGTCGCCGTCGAGTCGGGCGCGTCGAAGCCTTCGCCCTGGATCGCCTGGTTGACGATCCGCTTCGGCAGGTCGAGCGACAGGAAATAAAACAGCTGGGAGACGGCGACGACGAGGAGGATCAGCACCTGTTCGCGTCGGCTGTGACGCCATATGTATCTGAACAGGTTGTGTTCCATATCCGCTCGATCCGTCCCGTGCCCCCGCCGCCGTCGCCCGGTGCCGAGGGCCACACGTTAACCGGTCCGCCGCGCCTTCGCCACGGCCAGCCTCGCCGCCGCCCGGCGAAAGGCGGCCCGGAGCGGGCGGCCGGAGCGGGCCGCGGACCGCCGGGGGCGGGGCAGACGACCGCCCAATCTCCGCTTTTCGGAGCTTTCCCCGCTGTGGCATAGTTCGCGCCGGGGAGCTTCCGTAACGACCAGGATCATTCCGCCATGGACCAGACCCGGAGTGGCATCCGGACGGGCGGACGCGTTCTGATCTATAGCCACGACACCTTCGGCCTGGGCCATCTGCGCCGCTGCCGTGCGATCGCCCATGCCCTGGTCGAGCAGCACAGAAGCCTGTCGGTCCTGATCCTCACCGGATCGCCGATCATCGGCAGCTTCGACTTCCGGGCCCGCGTCGACTTCGTCCGCGTGCCGGGCGTGATCAAGCTCCGGAACGGCGACTACACCTCGCTCAGCCTGCTGATCGACACCGAGCAGACCCTGGCGATGCGCGCCTCGATCATCCATCACACGGCGGAGATCTACGATCCCGACATCCTGATCGTGGACAAGGAGCCGCTCGGCCTCCGCGGCGAGGTCCAGGACACGCTGCTGATGCTGAAGGAGCGGGGCGTGCCGCTGGTGCTCGGCCTGCGCGACGTGATGGACGAGCCCTCCCTGCTCGCGCCGGAGTGGGAGCGCAAGAACGTGCTTCCCGCGCTGCGCGACCTCTATGACGACATCTGGGTCTACGGCCTGCCGCAGATCTGCGATCCGCTCGCCGGCATCGATCTGCCGCGGTCGGTCCGCAAGAAGATGACCTATACCGGCTATCTGCGGCGCAACCTGCCGAACGCCGGCGCGCCGGCGACGCCGCTGCAGAAGATCCAGGAGCCCTTCATCCTGGTGACCACCGGCGGCGGCGGCGACGGCGAGGCGGTGACCGACTGGGTGCTGAAGGCCTATGAGTTCGACCGCGCGCTGCCGTACCCGGCGCTCCTCGTGCTCGGGCCCTTCATGCAGTCGGAGCGCCAGGCGGAATTCCTGGCCCGCGCCGCACGGCTCGAGAAGGTGGAGGCGATCACCTTCGACGCCCAGCTGGAGACGCTGATGGCGCGCGCGATCGGCGTCGTCGCCATGGGCGGCTACAACACCTATTGCGAGATCCTGTCCTTCGACAAGCGGGCGCTCGTCGTGCCGCGCACCACACCGCGCATGGAGCAGGCGATCCGCGCCGTGCGCTCCGCCGAGCTCGGCCTGGTGCGCATGCTGCCCGAGAACGGCGAGCGCGACCCCCGCAAGATGGCGACGGCGCTTCGCGACCTGCCGCAGCAGCCGCTGCCCTCCGAGGTCGTCATTCCCGGCCTCCTGGACGGGGAGGAGAACGTGAACCGGCTGGCCGGCCAGTGGCTCGCCCGCGGCCGGCGCCAGCGCCTGGGCCTCGCCCGGCGCGGCTCCTGACCCAAAGTTTCCGGACGCGCGGGGGCGTGACCCGGCCGGGTCATCCGCGCTAGAACCTCGGGCAGCCGAGACCGCCGGAACGCCGCCGCCCGTGACTCCTCGCGAAGCCAGAGCCGTCGACCGCACCGCCCCTCCCGGGCCGGTGGTGTTCGTGCTGAAGGGCTATCCGCGGCTGTCGGAGACCTTCATCGCCCAGGAGATCCTGGCGCTGGAGCGGCGCGGCCTCGACATCCGCATCGTCTCGCTGCGCCACCCGACCGACAAGGACGTCCATCCCGTCCATCGCGAGATCCGCGCCCCGGTCGCCTATCTGCCGGAGTATCTCTATCAGGAGCCGCTCCGGGTGCTGGGCGCCTGGTGGCGCCAGCGCCGGCGGGCGGGGTACCGCGCGGCATGGTCGGCCTGGATCCGCGACCTGCGCCGCGACCCGACCGCCAATCGCGGCCGGCGCTTCGGCCAGGCGCTCGTCCTGGCGGACGAGCTTCCCGCGGATGCGGCGCATCTGCACGCGCATTTCCTGCATACGCCCGCCTCGGTCGCGCGCTACGCGGCGCTCCTCCACGGGCTGGGCTGGAGCTGCTCGGCCCACGCCAAGGACATCTGGACGACGCCGGGCTGGGAGACGCGGGAGAAGCTCGCCGCGCTCGACTGGCTGGTGACCTGCACCCGCAGCGGCTTCGACCATCTTCGCGAACTGGCCGGACCCGCCGCCGATCGGCTGGCGCTCGTCTATCACGGGCTCGACTTCGCCCGGTTTCCAGCGCCATCCGGGGAGCGGCCGGCGCGCGACGGCAGCGATCCGCAGGCTCCGGTGCGGCTGCTCGCGGTCGGACGCGCGGTCGAGAAGAAGGGCTTCGACGACCTGCTCGCCGCCCTCGCGCGGCTGCCCGCCGGGCTGGCGTGGCGGCTGGTCCATGTCGGCGGCGGGCCGCTCGCCCGGGAGCTCCGGCGCCAGTCCGCCGCTCTGGGACTGGACGGCCGCATCGCCTGGGCCGGGCCGCAGCCGCAGGGCAAGGTGCTGGAGCAGTATCGCGCGGCGGATCTCTTCGTGCTGCCCTGCCGGATCGGCGCGGACGGCGACCGGGACGGCCTGCCCAACGTCCTCATGGAGGCGCAGAGCCAGGGGCTTGCGGTGGTCTCGACGCGGATCTCGGGCGTGCCGGAGCTGGTCGAGGACGGTGTCACCGGGCTGCTCGTGCCGCCGCGGGACCCTGCCGCCCTGGCTGCGGCGCTGGCCGGGCTGATCGCCGATCCCGCCCGGCGGGCCTCGCTCGGTCGGGCGGGGCTCGAGCGGGTGCGCCGCCGCTTCGACATGGCGGCCGGAATCGAGATGCTGGCCGCCCGCTTCGGCGTGCCGGCCCCCGCAACGGCCCTGTCGGCGGAAGGCTGATGCGCGTCGCCTTCTATGCCCCGCTGAAGCCGCCGGACCACCAGATCCCGTCCGGCGACCGGCGCGTGGCGCGGCTGCTCATGTCCGCGCTCGGCCATGCCGGCCATCGGGTCGTCCTGGCGAGCCGCCTGCGCGCCTTCGACGGCGCCGGCGACCCTGCGGTCCAGGAGCGGATCCGGCAGCAGGGCGAGGCCGAGGCGGCGCAGCTGATGAGGCGATACCGCGCGGCCAAGGCCGACTCGCGGCCCCAGGTCTGGTTCACCTATCACCCCTATTACAAGGCGCCGGACTGGATCGGCCCGGCGGTGAGCGCCGCGCTCGACATCCCTTATGTGATCGCCGAGGCGTCGCATGCGCCGAAGCGGGCCGAAGGTCCCTGGGCCGCCGGCCACGCGGCCGCGGCCGCGGCGATCATGCTGGCGGACCGCGTGCTCTGCCTGAACCCGACCGACATGCCCGGCCTGCTGCCGCTGGTGCTGGAGCGCGGGCGGCTCGTCAGCATTCCGCCCTTCCTCGATGCGGCGATCTATCGCGCGGCCGAGCGCGGGCCGTCGCGCGCCGCCCTTGCCGCCCGGCTCGGCCTCGCGTTGGACGCACCGTGGCTGATCGCCGTCGCCATGATGCGGCGCGACGACAAGCTGCGCTCCTATCAGCTGCTCGGCAGCGCGCTCCAGGGCCTCGTCGACCGCGACTGGCGGCTGGTCGTGGTCGGCGACGGTCCCGCCCGCGCGGAGGTCGAGGCGGCGCTCGCCCCCCTCGGCGCGCGCGTCGCCTGGGCCGGCGCCATGGAGCCGGATGCGCTGCCCGAGGTCTACGCCGCCATGGAGCTCTGCGTCTGGCCGGCGATCGGCGAGGCCTATGGCATGGCGCTGCTCGAGGCGCAGGCGTCGGGTCTCGCGGTGGTGGCCGGCGCCCATGGCGGGGTGCCGGCGATCGTGGCGGACGGGCGCAGCGGGCTGCTGACGCCGCCGGGCGACGCCGACGCCTTCGCCGCCGCGGTCGCCCGGCTGCTGGACGACGCCAATCTCCGCATTGCCATGGGCGCCGCCGCGCGCGACTGGATCGCCCGCGGTCACGACATCGCCGCCGCGGCCGAGCTGCTCGACGCGGCGCTGCGCGGCGCGGTCGCCGAGCGTCGGAGGATGATCGGGTGAGGGACGGGATCGCCGTCGCCCTGCTGCGGCACGGGCCGACCGAATGGACCGTCGCGCGCCGGCTGCAGGGCCGCACCGACGTGCCGCTGTCGCCGGACGGGCGCGCCGCCGTCGCCGCCTGGCGGCTGCCCCGGATCGACGGCCTCGACTGGAGCGGCTGGACCTGGCGCACGAGTCCGCTGGCGCGCTGCCGCGAGACGGCGGCGATCATGCTGCGCAGCATGAACCTGCCGGAGGCGGAGACCGACGACCGTCTCATCGAGCGGGGATTCGGCGACTGGGAGGGCGAGACCCTGGCGGGCCTGCGCGACCGCTACGGGCCGGAGATGGCGGAATGGGAGGCGAAAGGCTGGGATTTCCGCCCGCCCGGCGGCGAGAGCCCGCGCGATGTGCTCCAGCGCAGCATGGGATTGCTGCAGGAGATGCTGCAGCAGAGCCGCAGCATGATCGCCGTCACCCATCGCAGCGTGATCCGCGCGGTCTACGCCCAGGCGTGCGGCTGGGACATGCTGGGCCGCCCGCCGGTGAAGCTGGCCGACGGCCGTGTCCACCTGTTCCGGCTCGACGCGAACGGCCTCGCCGCCGACCGGCTGAACCTGCCGCTCGCCCCGTGAAGCCGCGGCGCCGCGAGCGGCCCGGCGTGCTGTTTCACGTCCAGCATCTGCTGGGCATCGGCCATCTGCGCCGGGCGGCCGCGATCGCGCGCGCGCTCGAGGCGGCGGGGCTGCGCGCCACCGTCGCGTCCGGCGGCGAGCCCGTGGAGGGCGTCGACTTCGGCGCGGCGGAGCTCGTCCAGCTGCCGCCCGCCCGATCGGCCGATGCCGCCTTCTCGGCGATCCTCGACGCCACCGGCCGGCCGGTCGACGAGGCCTGGTGGGCGAAGCGGCGCACGGCGCTGCTCGAGCTGTTCCGGGCGCGCGCGCCCGATGCGCTGCTGATCGAGCTCTATCCCTTCGGGCGGCGGCCGTTCCGGCACGAGCTGCTGCCGCTCCTGGAGCAGGCCCGGGCGCAGGCGGAGCGGCCGGCCGTGCTGTGCTCGCTGCGCGACATACTGGTCGACAAGGGGCGGTCCGAACGTGCGGCCGAAACCGTCCGGCTGGTGCGCCGCTGTTTCGACCGCGTGCTGGTCCATGGCGACCCGCAGGTCGCGCCGCTGTCGGCGAGCTTCCCGGCCGCCGACGAGATCGCGGACCGGATCGCCTATACCGGCTACGTGGTCGAGCGCGCCGCGCCGCTGCCGGATCCGGCGGCGCCCGGCACGGGCGAGGTGCTGGTCTCGGCCGGCGGCGGCGCCGTCGGCGGCGCGCTGCTGCACAGCAGCCTGGCGGCACGGAAGCTGAGCCGGCTGGCGGACCGGCCCTGGCGCATCGTGACGGGACGCAATCTTCCGGACGCGGAATTCGCGGAGATTGCTGCCGCCTCCGGTCCCGGTGTCGTCGTCGAGCGCTACCGGCCCGACCTCGCCGCCCGATTCGGTCTCCCAGGGCGGCTACAACACCGTCATGGAGCTGATCGCGGCCCGCGCCCGCGCCGTGATCGTGCCCTTCGCCGCGCCCGGCGAGACCGAGCAGCTGCAGCGCGCCCGGCTGCTGGCGGCGCGCGGCCTCGTCACCCTGGCGGAGGGCGGCGAGTCCGACCCGGCCCGGCTCGCCGCGGCGATCGACGGGGCAGCTTCGGGCGAACGCCCGCCCGAAACCGCGCTCGACCTCGA
>DAIMFL010000134.1:0-8636 GCA_036724615.1 Alphaproteobacteria bacterium
CCCCGCCGCGGGGCGCGGCCCGCGCAGCACCGCCCGCTCCAGCCGTCGCACCAGGGCGCGGAAGGCGCCGGGCTCGCGGCCGCAGGCGGCCAGCGGATGCTTCAGCGCGGCGAGGAGCGGCACGGGCGCCGCCCGCTCCGCCACCATCTCGGCCACCAGGCGGAGAAAGGCGCCGGGCGGGGTGTCGCCGAGCGGCCGCCCGGCGGAATCGTCGATCTCGATGTCCCAGCGCCGGAGCTCGCCGGCGACCCGCCGGGCGAGGTCGCGGTCGGGCGTGACCAGCGCGGCCCGGCGCCCCGGCAGCTCCAGCGCCTGGCGCAGGGTCAGGGCGATCACGCCGGCCTCCTCCTGCGGGCCGGGGCAGTCGATCCGGCGCACTCCGCGCAAAGCGAGGCGCCAGCGCTCCGGGTCGATCCGGTCGCGGATCTCGCGCCAGCTCTCGGTGGTGGGGGCGGGGCGCAGCCCCTCGGCGACGATCCGGGCGCGGCTCGCCGGCGTCGCCTCGATGCCGGTGTCCGGCCAGTCGGCGACCGCGGCGCGATCGAGGTCGAGCCGCCGCAGCAGCACGGCGAGGCCGTGCTGCGGGGGGACCGGATCGTCGAGAACGGCGCGCCACTGGTCCTCGTCGGCCCCCCGGTCGAGGCCGGGCAGAACCACGCGCCCGGTCGGCAGCCAGGCCACGGCGGCGATCAGCTCGGCCGTTGCCGGGATGCTGCCCGTCGAGCCGGCGACGATGACCGGATCGGCCGGGGGTGCGCTGCGCCAGGCCTCGGCCTGCGCGGTCAGCAGGGAATTCCGCCGCTCCGCCGGGTCGAGGCAGTCCTCCTCGGCGAGAAGCGCCGGCCAGCGCTCCCGCAGCAGCGCCAGGAAATCCACGGTCCGCTGCCAGTGCGCGGCATAGTCCTCCGGCACCAGGCGGTCGAGACGGTCGAGCGACAGGCGCTCCGTCTGCAGCTGGTCGAGCAGGCGCGC
This sequence comes from Alphaproteobacteria bacterium, assembly GCA_036724615.1. Taxonomy (GTDB): domain Bacteria; phylum Pseudomonadota; class Alphaproteobacteria; order Dongiales; family Dongiaceae; genus DAIMFL01. The sequence continues at coordinate 973 of DAIMFL010000134.1, forward strand.
GAGCTCGGCGGCGCGCCGCGCCGCCTGGTCGGCGGACGGAGCCGTACCGTCGGCGGCGGGCCCGGCCTCCAGGATCTCGCGGGCCAGGCGCAGCTGGCGCCGCAGGGCGGGGATCGCCGGCGGAAGCTCCGCCGCGGCGCCGGCTTCCGCGACCTCCTCTCCGCCGCCCATCAGCTCGTCCGGGTCGAGATCGCCGAGCGGCCGCATGCGCGGCAGAAGCAGGGGGCGGCCTTCCGCCCGGCGCAGGAAGGCTTCCTGGAGCGCGCGGCAGCCGCGCCGGGTCGGCAGCAGCACCGTCATGCGCGCGAGGGCAAGCGGATCCTCGCCCGCCTCGGCCATCAGCCCGGCGGCGAGCGCGTCCACGAACGGCATGCCGGACGGAATGGTGAAGACCGCCGGCCTGTCGCGCTGCCGGGCCGGGCGCTCCGTCATTGGTCGAACAGCTTGAGGCCGGAACGCGCCAGGTAGGTCTCGACCTCTTCGAGATGCTGCGGGGTCGACACGTGGAACCATTCGCCGTCATGCCGCAGCGCGAACAGCCGCCCCGCCTCGATGGCGCGGTCGTAGAGCAGGTTCATCGAGAACGCCCCGTCGGGGCTGTTCTCGAAGATGCGCGGATGCAGCAGCTGGATGCCGCTGAACAGGAAGGGCGCCACCTCCCATTCGCGCCGGCGGCGCACGCGGCCTTCCTGGTCGATGACGAAATCGCCGCGCCCGTCATAGCCGACCGCGGTGGCGGTGGGCTGCAGCAGGAGCAGCGCGTCCATCAGCTCGTCGTTCCAGGCCTCGGCCAGACGGACCAGCGCGTCGGTCTTGCCGTTCAGCCAGACGATCTTGGCGTTGACCGAATAGAACGGCTCGCCTTCGAAGAACGGCAGCACCTTCCGGATGCCGCCGCCGGTCTCCAGGATCGGATCCTCGTGGGAGAACCGGATGCGCGGCCGCGTGCGGCCGGCCAGGTGCTCCCGGATCACCTCCGCCAGGTGATGGGTGTTGACCATCGCCTCCGCCACCCCGGCCGCGGCCAGGCGGTCGAGCACGACGTCGATCATCGGCCGGCCGGCGACCTTCACCATCGGCTTCGGCACCGTGTCGGTGATCGGCCGCAGCCGCGTGCCGAGGCCGGCGGCCAGCACCATGGCGCGCTTCGGCAGGGCGATCCCGGTCCGGGCGCGGCGTGCGGTCGACGCGAACTCGTTCATGCGGCAGATCCGGGATCGGGGGCGCCGCGCTTCTCCGGCGGCAGATGGGTCGCGAACCAGTCGGCCAGCGGCGCCAGGGCCGGATGGGCGATGTCGCCGGCGATCAGCCGCCAGACCCGCGGCATGAAGCCGAGATAGACGGGCTTGCCGTCGCGCTTGCACAGCCGCACGAAGGTGCCGGCGATGCGGCAGTTGCGCTGCGCGCCGATGACGGAATAGGCCGCGGCGAATCCGTCCGGATCGAGCGCCGGGAAGGCGGCCAGATAGCGCGTCTTGCAGGACTCGGCGATGGCCTGCGGTACGTCGCGCCGCACGTCCTCCAGCAGCGACACCAGGTCGAAGGTCACCGGCGCGATGACCGCGTCCTGGAAATCGAGCAGCCCGCAGGCCGCGACGCCCTCGCGCTCCGGCAGCCAGAGCAGATTGTCCACGTGGAAGTCGAACAGCGCGATGCTCTCCGGCACGCGCCGCGCTGCGGGCAGGATCTCGCGCCAGGCCGCCATGTAGGCGGCGCGCACAGGATCCGGCGCGGGCGCGCCGAACATGGCGGGCCAGTACCAGTCGAGCAGCAGGGCGACCTGGGGCAGCGCCCGCGCATCGTCGAAGCGCGGCAGGCTGCTCAGCGCGTCCTCCGGCAGGCGGCGGTGCATCTCGACGATGGCGTCGACGGCGAGCTCGTAGAGCATGCGCTCGTCCGTGCCGCGGGCGATCAGCCGCGTATAGGTGTCGTCGCCGAGATCCTCGAGCAGCAGCAGCCCTGCGGCTTCGTCGGCAGCGAGAACGCGCGGCGCGCTCAGGCCCATGCGGGCCAGGAGCCGCGCCACGGTGACGAAGGGACGCACGTTCTCCTGCGGCGGCGGCGCGTCCATCAGCACGGCGCGCCGCGCCCCGTCGATCAGCCGGTCGTAGCGCCGGAACGAGGCATCGCCGGCGAGCGGGCGGCGCGACTCGGCCGGCCAGCCATGGGCGCGCAGGAATCCGGCGATCACCTGGTCGCGGCTGGGCGCCGCAGGGTCGTCCCGGCTGACGATGCCGGTCATTCCAGCTCCAGTCCCGCGAGGCGCCGGGCCCAGCCGCCGCGGCCGGCGAGCCGGGCCGCGCGCGTGCCCTCGGCGGGGCCGAACTCGAGCGTGACGTCGAGCCGCTCCCGCGGCAGCAATCCGCCCAGCCGGTCCGGCCATTCGATGAGCGAGATGCCCTCCGCCAGCGCCTCCTCGAGCCCGAGCTCCAGCGCTTCGTCCGGGGCGTCCAGCCGATAGAGATCGAAATGCCAGACCGTTCCGGCCGGCGTGTCATAGGTCTGGACCAGGGTGAAGGTCGGGCTCGGCACTTCCTCGGCATCGCCGGCCAGCGCGGCGACGAAGCCGCGGGCGAAGCGCGTCTTGCCGGCGCCCAGATCGCCCCAGAGCGCGATCACGTCGCCCGGCCGCGCCAGGGCGGCGACGGCCCGGGCGAGCGCCGCCGTTGCCGCCTCGTCGGCCAGATCGAAGCGGCGTGTCGCCTCCCGCGCGAGCTCGGCAATCATGAGGGCAGGTTTTAGCGGCAGGTCCCGGTCCCGGCAACAGCGGCGCGACGGGAACAGATCGTTTCGCCGGCAGGGTTGATGAGGGGTGGCAAACTCCGCATCTTACCGGCCGATTCCCGCGTCTCCCCGCACCGCCTTGCCGATCGAGAGGGTTTTCACAATGTCCGGGCCGGTCCATTCCACCGACGTCGCCATCATCGGGGCCGGTCCGGTCGGTCTGTTCGCCATCTTCGAATGCGGCATGCTGAAGATGCGCTGTCACGTCATCGATTCGCTCGACGCGATCGGCGGCCAATGCACCGCGCTCTACCCGGAAAAGCCGATCTACGACATTCCGGGATACCCGGCGATCGAGGCGGCCGAGCTGGTGCGCAAGCTGGAGCAGCAGGCCGCGCCGTTTCACCCGGTCTATCATCTGGGGGCCCAGGTGACCGGCCTCGCGCCGGCGGGGGAGCGCTGGCGCGTCGAGACCGCGAGCGGCACGGCGGTGGAGGCGCGCGCCGTGATCGTGGCGGCCGGGGTGGGCGCCTTCGGGCCGAACCGGCCGCCGCTCGCGGGGCTCGAGGCCTATGAGGGCAGGAGCGTCTTCTACCTGGTCACCCGGCGCGAGGACTTCCGCGGCAAGCGCGTGGTGATCGCCGGGGGCGGCGACTCGGCGCTCGACTGGACGCTCTCCCTCGCCGACATCGCGGCCCGGGTCTATGTCGTCCACCGCCGGCCGAAATTCCGCGGCGCGCCGGAAAGCGTGGCGCGCATGGAGGCCCTGGCCAAGGCCGGCAAGATCGAGCTCGTGGTGCCCTATCAGCTCGCCAGGCTTGAGGGGGTCGACGGGCAGATTTCCGCCGTGGTGGTGGCCACCCTCGAGGGCGAGGAGCGCCGGCTCGAGGCCGACATGCTGCTGCCATTCTTCGGCCTGTCGATGAATCTCGGGCCGATCGCCCAATGGGGCCTCAACCTCGACCACAACTGCATCGCGGTCGATCCGTCGAGCTGCGCCACGAACCGCCCCGGCATCTTCGCCATCGGCGACATCGCCCGCTATCCCGGCAAGCTGAAGCTCATCCTCTCGGGCTTCGCGGAGGCGGCGGCGGCGGCCCACGCCATCCACCCGCTGGTCCATCCGGGCGAAGTCCTGCATTTCGAGTACTCGACGACCAAGGGGGTGCCCGGCAGCTGAGCCGGTGCTAGGCTGAGGGCGGTTCGGGGCACAGCCCGGAACGCCCGGGCGTGTCGCGATCCCGCAAACCAGCAGGGAGGACACCATGCCCGACGTGCAATGGACCCTCAAAGGACGCCAGTTCGTCCACTGCAACTGCAGCTATGGCTGCCCCTGTCAGTTCAACGCCCGACCGACTCACGACAACTGCCGCGCCGTCCTCGGCATCGAGATCGAGGAAGGCCATCACGGCGCGACGCGGCTGGATGGGCTGCGGGTCGCAGGGATGTTCGCCTGGCCGGGCGCCATCCACGAGGGCAGGGGAGAAGCGGCCGTCGTCATCGACGAGCGGGCGACGCCGGAGCAGCGCGACGCCTTGATCAGGATCGTCACCGGCCAGGACACCGAGCCGGGCGCGACCTATTTCAACGTCTTCGCCGCCACCTTCGAGACGGTGCACGACCCGATCTTCGCGCCGATCGAGTTCGAGGTCGACGTGGAGGCGCGAACGGCGCGGCTGGTCGTCCCGGACCTGATCGAGGCGCGCGGCGCCCCGATCCTCAATCCGGTCACCGGTCTGGAGCATCGCGCCCGCATCGACCTGCCCCAGGGGTTCGAGTACGCCCTGGCGGAGGTGGGGCGCGGCTGGGGCACCGCGTCGGGTCCGATCGAGCATCGGCTCGAGGATTCGCACGCGCATTTCGTCGACCTGCATATCGGCCAGAGCGGCGTCCTGCGCTGAGCGATGGCCGACGCGGCGTTGCAGGAGGTGCTGCGGCGCGACCGGCTCGTCGTCGCGTCCGCGCTTCTTCTGGTCACCGCGCTCTGCTGGGCCTATCTCGTGGGCCTCGCGTCGCGGATGCACGATCCCGGCACCATGGGGATGGGGGCCGGGGGCATGGACGCCATGGGCATGGCGTCGATGGCGCCCGGGGTCGCGCCCTGGACGCCGGCCGAGTTCGCCCTCGCCGCCGCGATGTGGACGGTGATGATGATCGGCATGATGACGCCGTCCGTCGCACCGATGGTGCTGCTCTACGCGCGGGTCGGACGGCAGGCGGCGGCCCAGGGCCGGCCGTTCGCCGCCGCCGGCTGGTTCGCCGGCGGCTATCTCCTGAGCTGGGCGGCCTTCGCCCTGCTGGCCGCCGCCGCGCAAGGGGCCGTCGAAGGCGCCCTGGCGGTGCCGCTCTCCATGGCCGGCCTGCCGGGCGTGCTCGGCGGGGTCGTGCTGGCCGCGGCGGGCCTCTACCAGTGGACGCCGCTCAAGAACAGCTGTCTCGCCCAGTGCCAGGCGCCGCTGCTCTTCATCCAGCGCCATGGCGGATTCCGCGGCGACCCGGCCGGGGCGCTCCGGCTCGGCGTCCGGCACGGGCTCTACTGCGTGGGCTGCTGCTGGGCGCTGATGGCGCTGCTCTTCGTCGGCGGGGTGATGAACCTGCTGTGGGTGGGCGCGCTCACTGCGCTCGTGCTGCTGGAGAAGCTCGTCCCGCCCCGCTTCAGGCTGTCGCGCCTGGCCGGCGCCGGGCTCGTCGCCGCCGGAGTCCTGCTGACCATCCGGGCGCTGGCTCCGGTCGTCTGAGGGGCGGTCAGGGGCGTTCGGCCGGGCCCGCGCCCGGGATGCGGCAGGTGACGGTCGTGCCCTGGCCGGGCTGCGATTCGAGCGACACGCTGCCGCCATGGAGCTCGATCAGGCTCCTCACCAGCGCCATCCCGACCCCGGCGCCGCCGTGGCGCGGCGCGCCGCCGACCTGGGCGAATTTCTCGAACACCCGCTGCTGGTCCTCGGGCGGAATGCCGACGCCGGTGTCGACCACCGTGATCGACACCTCCTCGGCGTCGCGCGTGGCGGTCACGGTGATGCGCCCGCCCGGCGGGGTGAACTTGATCGCGTTGCTGATCAGGTTGTAGATCGCCTGCTTCAGGCGCCGCTCGTCGGCGACCACCAGCCCCACATTGGGCGCGCAGGTGAGCTCGAGCCCCAGCTCGCAGTTGCGCGCCCGCTCGCCCGCCAGCACCTGCAGCGCTCCGAACAGCGCCCGGAGGTCGACCGGCGAAAGGTCGAGCTGCAGGTGCCCCGCCTCGATCGTGGCGATGTCGAGAATGTCGTTGATGAGCGCCAGAAGGCGCTGCGACGCCTCGACGATGCCGCGGGAATACTCCACCTGCCGGTCGTTGAGCGTCCCGAAATACTGCAGGTTCAGGATCTCGGCGAAGCCGATGATGGCGTTGAGCGGCGTGCGCAGCTCGTAGGAGACGTTGGCGATGAACTCGGACTTCAGCCGGTCCGCCGTCTCCAGCGCGGCGTTGCGCTCGCGCAGCGCGCGCTCCACCCGGGTGGAATCGGTGATGTCGATATAGGTGAGCAGCGATCCGCCGTCGGGCAGCGGCACGCTCACATGGTCGAGCACCGACCCGTCCGGCCGTTCCAGCCGGTCGCGGATCGTCTCGCGGGCGGAGAGCCGGCCGATGATGCGCTCCTTGAGCGCGGCCCAGTCCTTGCGCGGATCGAAGAAGCGGCGCGTGCGCTCGACGATGTCGGAGATGTGCGGCTCGCCGGTCAGCTCCTCGGGCGCCAGGCCCCACATGCGGGCGAAGGCCGGATTGCTGAGCTTGAGCCGCCCGTCGCTCCCGAACACCGCGATGCCCTCGTAGAGATTGTCGATCGACTCGCGCTGGACCTCGATCAGCGTGTTGTACGACCGCTCGAGCGCCAGCCGGTCGGTCACGTCCTCGTAGGTGATGAGGACGCCGCCGAAGGGATGCGGCGCCGCGAGGGTGCGCAAGGTGGAGCCGTTCGGCAGATGCAGCAGCTCCTCCAGCGGGCCGATCACGCTCATCAGCTGCTTCACCCGGTCGCGCTTGTAGGCCGGGAAGTTCGGCACTTCCTCGGTGCGCCGGCGCTCGCGCATCGCCTCGAGCACCTCCCCCATGGTGGGCTCGTTGCCGAGGAATCTGGGGTCGAGCTCGAACAGCTGCTGGAACGCGGTGTTGAAAAATTTCACCCGGGCGTCCGGGCCGTAGATGACGATCCCGGTGTTGAGCGCCTCCAGCACGTCGGCATGGGCGGCGATATGGCGGGCGAGCTCCGACTGGGTCTCCTCGAGGCTCGTCATGTCGAGCGCATGTCCGGCGAGCCCGCCGTCCGGCAGCGGCACCTCCACGACATCGAACAGCCGGCGCTTGCCGTCGACGACGACATGCTGGCTTTCCGACTGCGGCATCTTGAAATCGCGCGCCCGCCCGGCGAGCGCCTTCGCCCCGCCGCCGATCTCGACGCCCTGCGCCACCGCCTCGGCTGCGGGCGCGTCGGCGGCGCGCGCGAAGGCGGCGTTGCAATAGGTGATGGCGAGCTCCGCGTCGCGCGTCCAGACCGGAACCGGCAGGGTGTCGAGCAGCCGCGCGAGCCGGTCCCTCCCGGCGGTCGCCGCCTGTTCGGCCGCCGCCGCGGCGCTGTCGTCGAGGAAGGCGATGCCGTCGATGGCGGGGGTGCCGGCACCGCGCCGGCCGATCGCGCGGATCGGCCGCCTGCCGGCTGCCAGCCGGACGCGCCGGTCGAAGAGGGTGCCGCGCTCCCGCAGGGCGGTGATCGCGGCGCGGAGCTCCGAGCGATCCTCCTCCGCCACGGCCGAGAGCACGGTCTCGATCGACGGGGGATCGCCGGCGGACAGGCCCAGCAGCGCCGCCAGCCCGGGGGTCGTGCGCCCTACGCCCGCTTCGCTCCAGTAGAGAACGCCGTCGGGAAGCGCCTCGAGGACGCCGGAGAGCCGCGCCCGCTCGGCCT
>DAIMFL010000135.1:0-8439 GCA_036724615.1 Alphaproteobacteria bacterium
TGGTCAGCAGCGCGGCGAGGTCCCCGGCCCTGGCGATGACGGGGCCGGAGGTGGCGCGGAAGCCGACGCCGAGCTCGCGGGCGACGATCTGGGCGAGGGTGGTCTTCCCCAGCCCCGGGGGCCCGTGAAACAGCACGTGGTCGAGCGCCTCGCCGCGCGCCCGCGCGGCGGCGATGAAGACGGACAGGTTCTGGCGCAGCTGCTGCTGCCCGACGAAGTCGGCGAGCGCCTGCGGCCGCAGCGAGGTATCGGCGGTGTCCTCCGACCCCGCCTCGGGCGCGACGATGCGACGATCGTTCACGCCGAGAGCTCCTTGAGGCCGGCGCGGATCAGTGCCCCGATCCCGGCATCAGGCCCGAGCTGGCGCGCCGCATGGGCGACGGCGCCGAAGGCCTCCGCCCGGCGATAGCCGAGATTGACCAGGGCGGAGACCGCGTCGGCGACCGGCCCGACCTCGACCGCGGCGGCATCGGCGATGGCCGCCGCCGGCGCCGCAAGACTGATCCCGCCCACCTTGTCCTTGAGCTCGGCGACGATGCGTCCGGCGAGCTTGGGGCCGACGCCGCTCGCCCGGGTGAGCGGCGTCTTGTCCTGGATCAGGACGGCCTGCATGAGATCGGTCGCCGAGAGGACGCTCTGCACGGCGAGCGCCACCCGGGCGCCGACCCCCTGGACCGTGGTGAGCAGCCGGAACCAGTCGCGATCGGCCGCGTCGAGAAATCCGTAGAGGTGGATGTGGTCCTCCCGCACATGGGTCTCGACAAGGAGGCTGACCGGCGAACCGGCTGCCGGCAGCGCCGCGAGCGTCCGGCCGGAGCAGAACGCCAGATAGCCCACGCCGCCGACATCGACCACGACCCAGTCGCTCCCGGTGGAATCCACGATGCCGCTGAGCTTCGCGATCAACGCGCCGCTCCGGCGAGGCGAGACTCGGCCGCCTGCCAGCGGCGCGCGGTGCCGGCATGATGGGCGTGGCAGATGGCCACGGCGAGCGCGTCCGCCGCGTCCGGCGTTTCGATGAGCGCGCCGGGCAGCAGCACCCGGACCATCATCTGGATCTGCTCCTTGCCGGCATGTCCGGCGCCGACCACCGACTTCTTGACGAGGTTCGTCGGATACTCGGCGACCGGCAGCCCGGCCAGGGCCGGGCAGAGGAGAACCACGCCCCGCGCGAGGCCGAGCTTCAGGGTCGAGGTCGGGTTCTTGTTGACGAAGGTCTCCTCGACCGCCGCCTCGCCGGGCGCGAAGCGGGCGATGATCTCGTTTAGCCCGTCATGGAGCTGCACCAGCCGTTCGGCCAGCGGCAGGGAGGGGTCGGGATGCACCGCCCCGTCGGCGATGTGCCGGAGACGGTTGCCCTCCGTTTCGACGATTCCCCAGCCGGTATGGCGCAGCCCCGGATCGAGGCCCAGCAATCTCATCGAATGTCGCTTCCCAATTGCGGACGCGGACGCCCCGCCGCTCAGGCGGTGAGGCGCGCCATCACGTCCTCGGCCACGTCGAAATTCGCCGCGACCGTCTGGACGTCGTCATTGTCCTCGAGCACGTCGAGCAGCTTGAGCAGCGACGTGGCGGTGTCCGCGTCGACGATCACGCTGTTGAGCGGCCGCCATTGCAGGCGCGCCTCCTGCGGCGCGCCGAAGCGCTGCTCCATGGCGTCGCGCACCGTGGCGAAGTCCTCCGTCGCGCAGGTCACCTCGTGCGTCTCGGGATCGCTCTCCACGTTGTCGGCGCCGGCCTCGAGCGCCGCCTCGAACACCGCGTCGGCCGACGCGGTGGCCGCGGGATAGCGGATCACCCCCTTCCGCTCGAACATGAACGACACGCTGTTCGTCTCGCCGAGCGTCCCGCCATGCTTCGAGAAGGCCGAGCGGATTTCGCTCGCGGTGCGGTTCCGGTTGTCGGTCAGCGCCTCGACGATGATGGCGATGCCGCCGGGGCCGTAGCCCTCGTAGCGCACCTCCTCGTAGGTCGCGTCGTCCTCGCCCCCCGCGCCGCGCTTGATCGCGCGCTCCATCGTGTCCTTCGGCATGTTGGCGCCGCGCGCCGCCTGGATCGCGGCGCGCAGGCGCGGATTGGCCTCGGGATCGGGCTGGCCGCTGCGCGCCGCCGTGGTCAGCTCGCGGATGATCTTGGTGAACACCTTGGCCCGCTTGGCGTCCTGCGCGCCCTTGCGGTACATGATGTTCTTGAACTGGGAATGCCCGGCCATCGACGTGCTACCCTAGATCCGGCGAAAAGCGGGAATGAATCTACCACATCTGGTATGCACGTGGGCAGCCCGCGTCTCGTAGCGTGTCATTGCTAAGTCTCCAATATGGCAACATTTTGACCCGGCGCGCCGGCGGAAGGCCGGCCGGGTCAAAGGGGAACCGGGCCACCAGATATCGGCGCCGCCGTCTTCACCTTCCGTTTACCCAGCAGCGGCAAAACTGCCAAGGGCACTCGCATCGCCCAGGCAAACGGACGGACGCATCATGCGGCAGAACGGTAGCGCGCCGGAGGCCGGCGAAGGTCAGGCCCAGGCCGAAATCGCCCTCGGCCTCCAGGCCCTGAGCCATACGCTCGACCGGAGCACGGTGGGCATGAGCCTGCTTTCGCTCGACACGCTGCTCCAGGCGGCGAACTCCAACAGCCCGCTCGCCGCGGCCGAGGGCGCCCAGGAGCTCGCCGGGCAGCTCGAGCGGCAGATGCGCGAGCTGGAAGCCGCGATCGCCGAGGTGATGCGGGCCGAGCTGAGCTGAGGACGGGCGGTCAGCTCGCCGCCATCGGCTGGCCGAGCGGCCAGGTCGGCGCCAGCCGGCCGCCGAGCCGCAGCGGGGCGGCGTGCCGCGCCAGCCCCGTCCTGTCGTCCGTCTCCACGAACACGGCGCAGAGCGGCGCCGGGCCGGAGGCCGCGGCCATCCGCTCGGTCGGCAGCTTCCGGGTGAAGCGGGCGATCGGCACCCCCTTCTCCATCCCGATCACCGAGTCGTAGTCGCCGCACATCCCGGCATCGGTCTGATAGGCCGTGCCCTTGGGCAGGATCTGGGTGTCGGCCGTCGGGATGTGGGTATGGGTGCCGACCACCAGCGACACCCGCCCGTCCAGCAGCTGGCCCAGCGCCATCTTCTCGCTGGTCGCCTCGGCATGGACGTCCACCACGATGGCGTCGACCGTGGCCCCGAGCCGCTGGCTGGCCAGCTCCCGCTCCACCGTCGCGAAGGGATCGTCGAGCGGGTCCATGAACAGCCGGCCCATGGGGTTCAGCACCATGACCTTGCGGCCGCGCGGCGCCGGGAACACCCCCGCCCCGCGGCCGGGCGTTCCCGCCGGATAGTTCAGCGGCCGGAGCAGGCGCGGATCGCGGTCGATGAAGCCGATCGTCTCCTTCTGGTCCCACACGTGATTGCCGGTGGTGACCACATCCGCCCCGGCCTCGTAGAACTCGTTGCAGATCTTCTCGGTGATGCCGAAGCCGCCGGCCGCGTTCTCGCCATTGACGATGACGAAGTCGAGGCCGAGCTCCCGGCGCAGCCTGGGAAGCTGCTCGCACAGCAGGTCGCGGCCCGACCGGCCGACGACGTCGCCACAGAAGAGAAGTCGCATCTCGCTCGCTCGCCTCGAGTCCGTCCGGAGGTTAAGGTGACAGGCGCCGGACGCCGATCATGTCACCACGAAGCGCCCCCGACCACCATTGAAAGGGGACGCGCGCCGAAAGGGGCCCGTCAATGCGACGCGACCACCGTCTGCCGCAGGGCACCGTGCATCGGCTGGTGCACGACTCGCAGATCCTGGCCGGCAACGCCCAGGACGACCCCACCCGGCGCGAGCTCCATGTCTACACCCCGCCGGGCTGGGCGCCGGGGCAGGCCCTGCCGCTCCTGGTCGACCTGCCGGGCTATTTCGGGTCCGGCCTCGGTCACACCAACTGGAAGCCGCTCACCGAGAACGTCCCGGAGCGGCTCGACCGCCTGATCCACGACGGCGCCATGCCGCCGGTCGTCGCGGCGTTTCCCGACTGCGCCACGCGGCTCGGCGGCGATCAGTACCTGAACAGCCTCGGCAGCGGCCGATATGCCGACTACCTGGTCGAGGAGATCGTTCCCTTCATCGAGGACCGGTTCGGCTGCGGCGGGCCGGGCCGCCGCGCCTGCTTCGGCAAGTCCTCGGGCGGCTACGGCGCGGTGTGGCACGGCATGCACTACGCCGCGTTCTGGGCCGCCTTTTCCTGCAATTCCGGCGACATGGGCTTCGAGGCGCTGCAGCTTCCCGATCTCTACGCAGCCCTCGACCTGCTGCGGAAGCACGACCGCTCGATCGAGGCCTTCATCCGCCATCTGGAGGCGAAGGAGAAGATGACGCGCGAGGAGCAGACCGCCCGGATGGTCCTCGCCATGGGCGCCTTCTACGATCCCGACCCGGAGTCGTTCCGCTGCATGCGGCTGCCCTGCGATCCCTATACCGCCGAGCTCATCCCGGAGCGCTGGGCGAACTGGATGCGTCACGACCCCGTCGAGATCGTCGAGGAGCACATCGACGATCTCAAGAAGCTCAAGGCGATCTGGCTCGACGTCGGCGACCACGACCAGTATCGCATCCATTTCGGCATGCGCCGCCTCCACCGCAAGCTGGAAGCGCATGGCGTGCCGCATGTCTACGAGGAGTTCGACGACGACCATACGGACGTCGACTACCGGATGGACAAGTTCCTGCCCTTCCTCGCGAAGGCCCTGTCGGACTGAGCCTGCTCCGAGGACCTCAGCTTCCGTCGCGCCCCGGAGACGCGGAGATCCGGCGCGCGGCGTCTTCGGTGACGATCCAGTCGAGCGGCTGGTCGGTCGGCTCGTGCGGGACGGCCGCCACCTCCTGCGCCGCGTAGGCCAGCCCGATGACCAGAAGCGGTCCCGCGGAGCGCAGCTTCGCGATGGTCCGGTCGTAGAACCCGCCGCCATAGCCCAGCCGGTACCCCGCGGCGTCGAAGGCGAGGAGCGGCGCCAGCATGACCGCCGGGACCAGCTCGGGCGACTCCGCCGGCGGCACCATGACGCGGAAGCTCCCCTGCTCCAGCCGCGTTCCCGGCTGCCAGCGGCGGAAGACGAGCGGCTGCGCGGTGCCGATGACGACCGGCAGCCCGATCGGATGGCCCGCGGCGTGGAGCGCATCGATGACCGGCCGCGGGTCGAGCTCGGCGTCCAGCGGCCAATAGGCGGAGACCGGCGCCGAAGGGGGGAGCGCGATGGCGGCCATCAGCCTGTCGCGGATGCGCCGCCCGGCCTCGGCCGGCGCAAGCGCCGCCACGGCCGCGCGCCGGCGCTCCGCGGCCGAAGCGCGCAGCACGCGCTTCGCCGCGACAAGATCGCCGCGGTCAGGACACACGGCCGTCAAAACACACCGGAGAACACGGGAAGACGATGAGGCGGGGTGCGGAGAACGGCCGGACGGAGCCGCATCGGTCGGTGGCGGGTCGTAACCCTCTGTGGCCTGCTTTCGCAGGTGGGCGCCATGTACCGAGGCCAAGACCCCGGCAGGGACAGCTCCCTAGAGGAGAGTATTGGCCCCAGGGGTTATGCGCCTGTCGCACCGCGCAGCACCCGTCCGTACCGTGAATCTAGGCAGCGCTGAGCCGTGCCGCAATAGCCTCCACCCGGCCGGCCAGCCGATCGAGGCGCTCGGCCAGCTCGGCATCCGCGCCGCCGGCGCGCTCGGCCTCCAGCTTCGCCGTGCGTTCCCGCGCCTCGGCGAGCTCGTCGGCGATGAGAAGTCCGGCCATCAGCAGGAGCCGATGGTCGCCCACTTGGCCCACGGAACGGGCGAGCTCCCGCACCCGCCGGTCCAGCTCGCGCGACAGATCGAGGACCCGCTGTTCCTGCCCGTCGTCGCAGGCCACGTCGAAATCGCGCCCGTTGATGGAGACGGTCACCTGGGCCATGCGTCACGCCTCGAGCACGGCGCGCAGGCGCCCGATCGCCGCATCGAGCCGGGACGACACCGAGCGGGCCTCCGCCTGCAGCGCCGCCTGGGTGGACTGCGCCTCGCGCAGCTCCGCGGCGACCTGCTCGCGCTCCTCGGCCAGCCGCGATTCACGGCCGGCGATCGCGTTTTCGAGCCGATCGAGCGCAGAATCGAGCCGGTCGACGGCAGCGGAGAGCTGAGGCGACAAAGGTGACGGTCGTCCCTGAATTGGCGACTGCGTTTGCAACCCTGGCCAACGGCTTATCGAGCGCCGTTGATGCAGTTCAGCATAGGCATCCGGACGCATCCCCGTCAATTCGCGGGGAAAGCGGGAAACGCCCTGCGGCGCGGCAATCATCGAAGTTGACGCCGGGGGGAGCGGGCGGCATGGTGCGCCCGGCCCGGCCCCGCGGCATCCGCGGCCCGGAAACAACCCCGCCCCCGCGCGCGCCTTCGAGAGTCCGCCCATGGAATCCGCCAGCCTGTCCGTCCCCGCAGCCGCCCGTCCGGCCCAGGTCTCCGCTGCCGAGATGGCGAATGCGATCCGCGCCCTGTCGATGGACGCGGTGGAGCAGGCGAAGTCCGGCCATCCCGGCATGCCGATGGGCATGGCGGATGTCGCGACGGTGCTGTTCACCCGGTTTCTGAAGTTCGACCCCGCCCATCCGGACTGGCCGGACCGCGACCGCTTCGTGCTCTCGGCCGGGCACGGCTCGATGCTGCTCTACAGCCTGCTGTACCTGACCGGCTATGCCGACATGACGCTGGAGGAGCTGAAGCGCTTCCGTCAGCTCGGCAGCCGCACGGCGGGCCATCCGGAATACGGCCATGCCGCGGGCATCGAGACCACCACCGGGCCGCTGGGGCAGGGGCTGGCCAATGCGGTCGGCATGGCGCTCGCCGAACGGCTGCTCGCGGCGCGCTTCGGGGGCGATCTCGTCGACCACCACACCTATGTGATCGCCGGCGACGGCTGCCTGATGGAGGGGATCAGCCACGAGGCGATCTCGCTGGCCGGGCATCTGAAGCTCTCCAGGCTGATCGTGCTGTTCGACGACAACGGCATCTCGATCGACGGGCCGATCTCGCTCTCCTGCTCCGACGACCAGCTCGCGCGCTTCGAGGCTTCGGGCTGGGACGTGGCGGCCTGCGATGGACACGACCCGGCGGCGATCGCCGCGGCGATCGAGCGGGCGCGGGCCAGCGACAGGCCCAGCCTGATCGCCTGCCGCACCACCATCGGATACGGCGCGCCGAAGAAGGCCGGCACCGCCGCGACCCACGGCTCGCCGCTCGGCGCCGAGGAGGTGGCGGGGGCGCGCACGAAGCTCGCATGGCCGCATGCACCCTTCGAGATTCCCGACGGCGTGCTGGCGGCCTGGCGCGCGGCCGGGCGGCGCGGCGCGGGCGAGTTCGCCGCCTGGGGCCGGCGCCTGGCGGCCTCGCCCGAGCGGGCGGAATTCGAGCGGCGCCAGCGCGGCGAGCTGCCGGAGGGCTTCGCGGCCGCCATCGACGCACTCAAGCGCAAGATCTCGGGCGAGGCGCCGAAGCTCGCCACCCGGCAGTCCTCCCAGGCCGTCATCGACGTGCTCGCCCCGGTGATGCCGGAGCTCGTCGGCGGCTCGGCCGACCTCACCGGCTCCAACAATACCAAGGGCAAGGGCATGGCGCCGGTGACGCCCGCCGACTTCTCCGGCGGCTACGTCTATTACGGGGTGCGCGAGCACGGCATGGCGGCGGCGATGAACGGGCTGGCGCTGCACAAGGGCGTGATCCCCTTCGGCGGCACGTTCCTGGTGTTCACCGACTACTGCCGGCCGGCGATCCGGCTCTCGGCGCTGATGGGCCAGCGTGTCGTCTACGTGATGACTCACGATTCGATCGGCCTCGGCGAGGACGGGCCGACCCACCAGCCGGTCGAGCATCTGGCGAGCCTGCGGGCGATGCCGAACCTCAACGTGTTCCGCCCGGCCGACACGGTGGAGACGGCGGAATGCTGGGCGCTGGCGCTGGCGAGCGCCGACCGGCCTTCCGTTCTGGCCCTGACGCGCCAGGCGGTGCCCACGGTCCGGACCGCGCACACCGACGAGAATCTCTGCGCGCGCGGCGGCTACGTGCTCGCGCCGGCCGAGGGCGCGCGTCGGGTGACGCTGATCGCCAGCGGCTCGGAGGTGGAGATCGCCCTCGCCGCGCGGGAGCGGCTGCAGGGCGAGGGGATCGGCGCCGCGGTCGTCTCGCTGCCCTGCTGGGAGCTCTTCGCGGAGCAGCCTGCCGCCTATCGCGAGGAGGTGCTGGGCCGTGGCAGCGTGCGCGTCGCCATCGAGGCTGCGGGCGGCTTTGGCTGGGAGCGCCATGTCGGGCCGGACGGTGCGGTCGTCGGCATGACCGGCTTCGGTGCCTCCGCCCCCGCCGCCGAGCTCTATCGGCACTTCGGCATCACCGCCGACGCCGCGGTCGCCGCGGCCAAGGCGCGGCTGTAAGGGAATTCACCACGGAGGCACGGAG
>DAIMFL010000136.1:0-3935 GCA_036724615.1 Alphaproteobacteria bacterium
CGCGCCGCATCTTCGTCGGAGACATCCCTGATGTCGCGCCAGTGCTCGGCGAGGCCCTTGAGCCGCTCCGTCACGTCGTCGGGTTGCTTCACCGAGGCGTAGCAGAAGACCTCGACCGCACCGCGGTCATGTGCAGCCAGGAGCGGCTCTATGAAAAAGGCGCAGGAATGAAGCCGGAAATCCGGCGATACATAGCCGACCCGCAGCCTCCGGCCGCCCAGCGGCGTCGCCTTTCGTGCCACTTGGGTCTCCGCCGCAAAGAGCCTACCGACCCGCACATGCTCTCCCGCGATCTCGGCGGCGCTGAGTCGGTCGTCGTAGTTCAGCGACAGGAGATACTCGGACAAACAGGCGTGACGCTTCTCCTGGCGGATGCCGACAGCGTGCCGAAGAGCCGCGCTCCCGGCGGCCGTGTCGCCGGTCTGCAGAAGCGCGTGACCGAGATTATGCAGCGCGTCCACGTTCTCCGGCTCGATCTCGAGCGCTGTCCGGAAATGCCGAAGGGCTTCAGTGAACTCGAGCTTCAGCAGCAACGCGGTTCCGAGGCCGTGATGTCCCGCGGCGCTGCGCGGCTCGCAGGCGATCGCCTGTCGGAACGCGGCGGCAGCGCCGTCCAGGTCGCTCTTCTTGACGAGAAGGATCTGCCCGAGCCTGACATGCGGCTCGGCGCGAAGCGGCTGTAGGGCAATCGCCGCCCGGTAGGCCTCGGCCGCCTCGTCCGCCCGGTCCAGCGCGTCGAGAACGAGGCCGCGGTTCGACAGCGCCTCGGCGAAGCTGCGGCGGAGCGCCAGCGCGCGGTCCACCTCGGCCAAGGCCTCCGCCAGCCGATCCTGGTCCTTGAGGGCAAGCGCCAGCGCATTCCGCGCGGAGGCGAAGTCGGGGGACCTGGCCAGCAGCATCCGGAGAAGGCTTTCCGCCTCTGCCGGCCGGCCCTGCGCCCGCAGCAGGTTGGCGAGATTGACCGTCGCGTCCGGATGACCGGGCTTCAGCGCGAGCGCCAGGCGGTAGCTCGTCTCCGCCTCCGCTGCGCGCTCCAGCCTGTCCAGCGCGAGCCCGCGGTTGTTGTGGTACTCGGCGGAACGCGGCGCCTTGGCGAGGGCACGGTCGAACAGCTTCAGCGCCGCGTCGGCCCGATCGGACTGGTAGGCGGCCAGGCCGAGCAGGTTCAGCGTGTCCGGATGGTCGGGATGCACGGACAGGATCCGCCGGTACAACGCCTCCGCCTCAGCCAGCCGACCGGCGCGGTGATGCGCCAGCCCGTCCTGCAGCCAGGCGGCCGAAGGGTCCGGCTGGCGGGGCGGAGCGGGGCGGGGTGGAGCAGGGCGTGGCGGGGCCGGCTTGCGCGTCATGGGCGGCTTATATCACGCGGCTCCGCGGCGCGGCACCGGCAGGCCTCGATCAGAACGGCCATCGCGCCAGCCCGTGCACCGCGTTGCGCACGTCCATCGTCAGGTTGACGGTCTTGACCTGGCGCGGCGGGTCGAGCCGGAACACCGTGACGGTGGCGGGCGAGGACCCCACCGCCACGGTCTCCGGATCGAGGAGGCAGAGGCCGCGCGCGAAGGCCTGCCGCGCATGGTCCTGCGGCATGTCGGCGTGGAGAAGCCGGTCGGGCGCGTAGCGCGGCACCGGCAGGGTGGTCTTCGCCACGCCGGCGCGGTCCATGAAGACCACGGCGTCCGACCCCGTGCAGTTGGCCAGCACCCCGCCGCGGAACGGCCGCGCGTTATGCGTCCAGAACGGCACGCGGGCATAGGGCGCCACGCGCCCGTTCTCGATCGTCAGGATCTGGTCGAGATTGACCCCGGAGAGGAAGATCCGTCCGCCCTCCGCATGGACGTTGTTGATGTGCGAGGTGTCCTGGCGCGGCGGGCCGTTCGGTCCTTCCGGATCGAACGCGCCGAAGCCCAGGCGCCGCACTGGCTGGCCGGTCTTCGGGTCGGGCAGCTTGCCGACCTTCACGCAATAGCCGGCGACGAAGCGCGCCGCCGCGATGTCGTAGACCAGCACCGAGTCGAAAGCGGTGGAGGTGAGGTAGAGCCGGCCGTCGGCGATCGTGATCTCGTGGCAGAGGGCGAGATAGCGGTTGGTGAAGGACCGCTTGCGCCGGAAGGCCCGGTCGAAGACGAAGACCTCGTTGCTGGCGGCAATGAAGACGTCCTCGCCGTGGATGGCGATCCCGCGCAGGCCGCGGTCGCCGCCGCGCCCCTCCCAGTCGATCGAGCCGTCGTTCCAGTCGACCGTCTGCTCCCAGCGGCCGCGCTCGAGATCGAGGAGGTAGACCCCGCCATGGCTGTCGCCCTGGTGGGCGGAGCGCACCACGGCGGTGAGGACGACGGTCGGCAGGGTCATGGGCGAGGGCTCGGGGATTTACTGGGGATGGCCGTAGCCGAGGAGCTCGATCGCGCGGCGGTAATCGGCGTTGGCCGCGAAGGCGTCGATGAGGGCCGGCGGGCAAGGCTTGCGGCGGGGCGGCCGGATCTCCTGCGGCCGCGGGCCGGGCGGGGTGTCGCCGGTGATCTTGTCGTAATGCATCCAGCGCTGCTGGAAGCCCGGGTCGTAGGGCAGCTGCAGGCGGCGGCAGAGCAGGGCCATGGCCTTCGCCGGATCCGCGGCGAAATCCTCGTAGCGCAGATAGCCGATGCGGTTCGCCACCTCGGCGAAGCGGCGATAGCCGATCAGGTAATCGGCCAGGCTGAGCCGCCCGCGAATGAGCCCGAGCCGCTCCAGGCTCAGCCACTGGTCGATCGGATGGCGCACGGTCGCGGCATGCAGGACGTTGAACTGCGGCGCGAGCGCGAGCGCCAGGGTGAGGCGGAAGCTCGGCTGCGGCAGGAAGGGGACGGCGGTGTAGTCGAGATGCGTCCAGTCGCGGATCACCAGGGCCAGGCCGCGCTCCCGCGCGCGGCGCTCGATCAGCATGATGGCCGCGGCGAAGGGCATGGGCCGGCCCGTGCGCAGCGCGGCCAGATCCTCCTTCGTCAGCAGCCCGTGCCATCTGTCCGCCTGCTGGAACGGGTTGAACCAGGCGCCGCCCGCCGGGTGGCTCTCCGACAGGAGCGCCGTGCCGGCCATGCTGCCCAGGCATTTCGCGATCACCGTTCCCCCGGTGCGCGCCAGATGGTGCAGCAGCCGGATCGTCGGCTTCTCGGCGGGCGTCGGGGCGGGCGCGGCGTCGGACATGACCGGCGGACAGGGGCGGGGATACCGGCCGAACCGGCCGGCGGGGCAGTCCCTTATGGCGTCACGGCGGGGGAGCGTCTATAGGTAATCGCGGCCAGCGCGAGGCGAGAGAGAAGGGGACGGCCGGTGGCGAAGTTCGTTTGGGTGGCGTCCTATCCGCGGTCGGGCAATACCTGGCTGCGGTTCCTGATCGCCAATCTTCTGATCAAGCCGGTGGAGAGCTCCGCCGAGCTCAACCGCGTCCTGCCGGCGATCCACCGCGGGGTCAATGCCGAGCATCTGTTCGGGCCGCGCACCACCTTCATCAAGACCCATTGGGCGTGGCGGCCCGACCTGCCGCTGCGCGAGGACGTGATCGGCGCGATCTACATCCTGCGCAATCCGCTGGACGTCGCCGTGTCCAACGCGAATTACCGGCTGCTGGGGAGCGGCGAGCAGGCGGCCGGGATGACGCCGGAGGAGCGGGCGGCGCGCTCGGCGCAGCTCATCGATCGGTTCATCGCCGAGGGCGGGGATCCCGTCTGGCGGCAGCAGGGCATGGGCAGCTGGGACGAGAACGTCCGCAGCTGGATGGCGAAGTCGAACCCGGTGCCGCGCCTCGTCCTGCGCTACGAGGACATGAAGGCGGACACGGCGCGGGCCGCCGCCGACATCTGCCGGTTCCTCAGCGTGGCGAAGTCGCCGGACGAGATCGCCGCGGCGGTCGAGCGGTCCTCCTTCGACAGGCTGCGGGCCATGGAGGAGCGGGAGAT
>DAIMFL010000136.1:3945-8431 GCA_036724615.1 Alphaproteobacteria bacterium
CGCCGCCGCCATCGCCGCGCCTTTCGCGCTCGCCTACTGTTTCTTCGGCGAGCCGTTGGCGCGGCTCGTAGGCGGGCCGGCCTTCGCGCCGGCGGGCCTTCTCGTCGGGTTGATGGCGCTCGCCCAGCTTCTGCGCATCGCCTCGGTGGTGCTGGAATCGGGCGTGATGGCGCTGGGGCGCGCCGGCTACGCGCTTGTCGCGCAGGCGGGCGCGGCGAGCCTGACCGAGGCCCAGCGGCGCGCCGCGGTCGAGCGCTTCGGCGCCACGATGCGCATCGCGGGCTATCTGGAGCGCGACGCCGGCGAGGCCCAGGCCGCCGGCTGAGCGGCGAACCGCTCAGAGACCTGCCGGGCCAAGTTGGTGCAGCACCCCCTCACCCTTCCCCCTTCCCCTGGAAGGCATCGCATATGGGATGCGCCGATGCGTGAAATCGCTCGGTGCACCCCTTCCCCCCTTGTGGGGGAAGGTCGGGATGGGGGGTGATGCCACGCTGTGTCTTCGAGGAATTTGGCGCTCTTGCGAGCGCGCGCGGCTGCCGCCGCGCTACCCCCCATCCAGCTCCGGCTAGGCTCACTGCGTTCGCCAAGCCTGCGCATCCTTCCCCCACAAGGGGGGAAGGAGAGCCCGCCTGGGCTCGCATCGCGCATCTGCGATTGCCCTGCCCTCACCCCTTGGGCGGCCAGTAGCCGAAGCGCTCCATCTGCTCGCGATGGACCGAGACCAGCGCCTCGACCTGAGTCTCGGTCAGCTGCTTGCGCCACTGGCCGGACTTGCCCTCGCGGAAGAAGGCCTCGGCCGACGCGCTCTTCTCGACGAAGCCGTGGCGCTTCTCCTGCTCCTTCAGCACGCGGAAGGAGCTGAGCTTGATCGCCTTGTCCAGCCGGTCGCGCGAGACCTTCAGGCCCAGGAAGGCCGCGATCCCGCCGAAGGTCTTGAGCGGCGCCTCCAGCATGTCCTCGTAGCGCACCACGTGGAGCCCCGGGCTCGGCCGGGCGGTCCAGCTCATGACATGCTCGCTCCACGAGCCGTGATGCTCGTAGACGTGGATGTCGTCGTTCATCGACTCGAGCCCCCACAGATTCAGGGCGGCGATCGACATGTCGATGCTCTGGCCGTAATGGTGGCTGTGCGAGATCACCACGTCGAGCGGGTTGCGGACGACGTAGATCGCCCCGGCCGTGCAGGACATGGTGATCATCGGCACGCCGCGGTCCTCGACCAGCGCGTTGTGGGTCTTGACGAAGACCGAGTCCGGCGAGGCCTTGGTCATGGCCTCGTGCACCTTGGGCCGCAGCTTCGCCACCTCCTCCTTCGGGATCTCCGGGCCGGGGCGCGGATCGAACAGGTTGAACCAGCGCAGCTGGTTGTCGCTCAGCGTGAAATCGGTGAGCTGGTTGATGTGGTACGGCTTGTCCGGGTTGCGCAGCAGGTTGTGCAGGAAGGCGCGCAGCCAAGTGTTCCCCGATTTCGGGTAGGAGGCGAGCCAGACGATCTTGCCCATGGAGGTTCCCGTTCCGGGTGCGGGCGCCGGCCGCGGAGCAGCCCGCCGGCGCGAACATGCGGCCTTACATAAGCGAGGCGCGCCGGGCGGCAAAGCGAAAACCATGGAGGCCCGGTGCGGCGGACCGCTGCGGCGGACCGCGGCCGGTGCCAGCCTTGACCTCCCTGCCCGCCCCTGCTTTAAGTTTCCGGATTCAATGATTTCCGGAGTGTCTGCTGCGATGTACCGCACTGCCCGCGAGAGGGCGTGGAAGCGCCTGTCGCGCTGGCCGGCCGCGTTCGTTCTGGCCGCCCTGGTCGCCGCCTGCGGCTATGGCGAGGCGATCTATCCCGAGACCCGCGGCGAGGAGGACAGGGCGCCCGTCTATGGCGAGCGCGAGTCGGTGTTCGGCGAAGGCGGGCTGACCTTCGGCGGCGACGACGCGCAGCAACAGCAGCAGCCGGACTCCGGGATCGGCGTCAACAGCTTCCTGTGGCGGGCCTCGCTCGACACCATCTCCTTCATGCCGCTGGTCTCGGCCGATCCGTTCGGCGGCGTGATCATCACCGACTGGTACTCCCCGCCGCAGACGCCGGACGAGCGCTTCAAGGTCAACGTCTACATCCTCGGCCGCGCGCTCCGGGCCGACGGCATCCGCGCGACCGTGTTCCGGCAGCGCCAGGGCGGCGGCGGCTGGGTCGACGCGCCGGTCGCCGACGGCACGGCGACCGAGCTCGAGAACGCCATCCTGACCAGGGCCCGCCAGCTCCGGATCGCACAGGCAGGGGAATGACGCCGCGCGCGGCCGGCAGTGCGCCGGCGGCCCGGCGGCGGCGCGCCCGATGCCGGCCCATGCCCGGAACCACAGCCAGATGACACCCGACCGCTACAATTTCAGGGAAGCCGAGGCCAAGTGGCAGGCGGCCTGGGAAGACCGCCGATCCTTCGTCGTGCGCGAGGAGGCCGGCCGCCCGAAATACTACGTGCTCGAGATGTTCCCCTATCCGTCGGGGCGCATCCATATGGGCCATGTCCGCAACTACACGCTGGGCGACGTGATCGCCCGGTACAAGCGGGCGCGCGGCTTCAACGTGCTGCACCCGATGGGCTGGGACGCCTTCGGCCTGCCGGCGGAGAACGCCGCGCGCGACAAGGGCATCCACCCGGCGAGGTGGACCTACGACAACATCGCCACCATGCGCGCCGAGCTGAAGCGCATGGGGCTGTCGCTCGACTGGAGCCGCGAGCTCGCGACCTGTCATCCCGGCTACTACGCCCATCAGCAGAAGCTGTTTCTCGACTTCTACGAGGCGGGGCTCGTCTATCGGAAGGAAAGCTGGGTCAACTGGGATCCGGTGGACCAGACCGTGCTCGCCAACGAGCAGGTGATCGACGGGCGCGGCTGGCGCTCCGGCGCGGCCGTGGAGAAGCGGCTGCTGTCGCAGTGGTTCTTCCGGATCACCGACTTCGCCGACGAGCTCCTCGCGGCGCTGGGCAGCCTCGACCGCTGGCCGGCGCGCGTGCGGCTGATGCAGGAAAAGTGGATCGGCCGCTCCGACGGCGCCCGCTTCCGCTTCGAGCTCCGGGGCCGCGACGACGAGCTCGAGGTGTACTCGACGCGGCCCGACACGCTGTTCGGCGCCAGCTTCTGCGCCATCTCGCCGCATCACCCGCTGGCCCAGGCGCTGGCGGCGAAGGATCCCGGCCTCGCCGCCTTCATCGCCGAATGCGACCGCATCGGCACCAGCGAAGCGGCGCTGGAAACCGCCGAGAAGCTCGGCCGCGACACCGGGCTGCGCGCGCTGCATCCCTTCGACCGGTCGATCGAGCTGCCGGTCTATGTCGCGAATTTCGTGCTGATGGACTACGGCACCGGCGCCATCTTCGGCTGCCCGGGCCACGACCAGCGCGACCTGGATTTCGCACGGAAATACGGCCTGCCGGTCATCCCCGTCGTCGCCCCCGCCGGCGTCGCGCCGCAGCAGGCCACCATCGGCGACGAGGCCTATCTCGGCGAGGGCGTGATGATCAACTCCCGCTTCCTCGACGGTCTCGACGTGGAGAGCGCGAAAAGGGCGGCGATCGCCAGGCTCGAGGAGCTCGGCCGCGGCAAGTCGGAGACCCAGTACCGCCTGCGCGACTGGGGCGTGTCGCGCCAGCGCTACTGGGGCTGCCCGCTCCCGCTGATCCACTGCCCGTCCTGCGGCATCGTGCCGGTGCCGGAGACGGAGCTGCCGGTGCTGCTGCCCGACGACGTGACCTTCGACCGGCCGGGCAACCCGCTCGACCATCACCCGAGCTGGAAGCATGTCGACTGCCCGCGCTGCGGCGCGCCGGCGCGGCGCGAGACCGACACCTGCGACACCTTCGTCGACTCGTCCTGGTACTTCGCGCGCTACTGCTCGCCGCGGGCGGACGGGCCGGTGACCCGCGCGGCGGCGGATTACTGGCTGCCGGTCGACCAGTATATCGGCGGCATCGAGCACGCGATTCTCCACCTTCTCTACTCGCGCTTCTTCATGCGCGGCATGAAGGCCTGCGGCTACGTGAAGCTCGACGAGCCGTTCGCCGGGCTGTTCACCCAGGGCATGGTCTGCCACGAGACCTATCGGGACGAGGCCGGCCGATGGCTCTATCCGCGGGAGGTCGAGAAGCGGGGCGATCAGACGGTCCATGCCGAGACCGGCCGCCCGGTGACCGTCGGCCGCTCGGAGAAGATGTCGAAGAGCCTGTGCAACGTGGTCGATCCCGGAGCGATCATCGAGCGGTACGGGGCCGACACCGCGCGCTGGTTCATGCTGTCCGACAGCCCGCCGGAGCGCGACCTGGAGTGGACGGAGGGCGGCGTCGAGGGCGCCTGGCGCTTCGTGCAGCGCGTGTGGCGGCTGGTGACGACCCGGCTCGACGGGCTCGCCGCGGCCGGCGACCGCCCGGGCTCGTTCGACGAGGCGGCGACCGCGCTGCGCCGCGCCACGCACAAGGCGATCGCCGGCGTCACCGAGGAC
>DAIMFL010000137.1:0-8315 GCA_036724615.1 Alphaproteobacteria bacterium
CACAGCACCGTCCCGTCCGGTCCGAGGGCGAAGTCGCGATCGGGGGACAGTTCCAGACGGGCGAGCCGTCGCCCCGCCTCATGGGCCCGGGCACGCCGGGCGCCGGAGAGGAGCGGGCGCGCCTCTTCGCCGCGCGCCTCCGGATCGGCGACGAAGCGGAAGCCGTCGAGCCGCCCGACGCGATGGCCCTCGACCAGCACGTCCCCCTCGCCCGTGACCGAGCCGACCGGCGCCGCCCCGCTCCGCATCCGGCGCAGCAGGCCGGCGCTGCGCTTGTCGACGAAACGCTGGGTCAGCCGGTCGTGCAGCGCATCGGACAGCCGGTCCTCGATGGCGCGCGCCCGGCCTTGCCAGTGGCCGGCGTCGTTCAGCCAGTCGGCGCGGTGGGACAGGTAGGTCCAGGTGCGGATATGGGCGATGCGCCCGGTGAGCGAGTCGATGTCGCCCTCGACGCGGTCGAGCCGCGCCACCTGGTCGGCGACCCAGTCGTCTGGCAGCCGTCCGTCCCCCTCGGGCGCCGTCAGATAGCCGAAGATGCGGGCGAGCAGCCGGGTGTGGGCCTCGGTCAGGATCTTGCGGAAGTCGGGGACCTGGCAGACCTCCCACAGCAGCCGCAGGGATTCCCGACTGCGCGCGCGGGCGGCGATCTCCGGATCGCGCAGCAGGGCGACCAGCGACTGGTGGTCGTCCGCGTCGCGCATGCGGATGAGGCCCGGCATGGGCGGACGCTCCTCCAGGCTGCGCAGCAGGGCGGCGGAGTCGCGGAAGTCGAGCTCTGAATTGCGCCAGAACAGCGCCGACAGCGGGTCGAAACGGTGGTTCTCGATGGCGTCGACGACCTCCGGCTCGATGCCGGGCACGTTGGCCGTAGTGCCGAAGCTGCCGTCGTTCATGTGCCGGCCGGCGCGCCCGGCGATCTGGGCGAGCTCCGCCGGCGTCAGCCGGCGCGGACCGCGCCCGTCGAACTTCGCCAGCGCGGCGAAGGCCACATGGTCGAGGTCCATGTTGAGGCCCATGCCGATCGCGTCGGTCGCGACCAGGTAGTCGACCTCGCCGGACTGGAACAGGGCGACCTGGGCGTTGCGCGTGCGCGGGCTCAGCGCGCCCATCACCACCGCCGTGCCGCCGCGCTGGCGGCGCACCAGCTCGGCGATGGCGTAGACGTCGGCGGCGGAAAACGCCACGACGGCGCTGCGCGGGGGCAGGCGGGCGAGCTTGCGCGGGCCGGCATAGCTGAGGGTGGAAAAGCGCGGCCGGGCGACGTGCTCGGCCTCCGGCACCAGCCGGCGGATCAGCGGCCGGACCGTGTCGGCGCCGAGGAACATGGTCTCGTCCAGCCCGCGGGCATGCAGCAGCCGCTCGGTGAAGACATGGCCGCGCTCCGGATCGGCGGCGAGCTGGATCTCGTCCACCGCCAGGAAATCGACCCGCCGGTCCACCGGCATGGATTCGACCGTGCACACGAAATAGCGCGGGGCGCGCGGGACCACCCGCTCCTCGCCGGTGATCAGGGCGACCGCATGGGCGCCCTTCAGCCGGACGATGCGGTCGTAGTTCTCCCGCGCCAGCAGGCGCAGGGGAAAGCCGATCATGCCGGTGCCGTGCCCCAGCATGCGATCGATGGCGAGGTGGGTCTTGCCCGTGTTGGTCGGGCCGAGGACGGCGACGACGCGCCTCTCCGTGGCGGGCGGCATATCCCTGAGAATCGGATGGCGGCCGGCCATTTGCAAGCTCTGCCCTGGCCCGGGTCACGGCGGCCGTCAGACGCTGCCCCCTTGATGAGAGCCGGGCGATTGCGCATATCAGGCCAGCCTGCCGGCCGGCAGGGACCCATGAGCGAACGGAACGGACGGACTATGCCGGATGACACGGTGATGGAGCGGCACGGCTTCCAGGCCGAGGTCGCGCGCCTTCTCGATATCGTCGCCCACTCCCTCTACAGCGACAAGGCCGTGTTCCTGAGGGAGCTCGTGTCGAACGCCTCGGACGCCTGCGACAAGCTGCGCTATCTGAGCCTCACCCAGCCCGGGCTCGCGGCCGACGATCCGGATTTCCGGATCACCCTCGCGGTCGACAAGGCGGCCCGCACCCTGACCGTCGCCGACAACGGGATCGGCATGAACCGCCAGGACCTGGTGGAGAACCTCGGCACCATCGCGCGGTCCGGCACCGCGGCCTTCCTCGACCAGGCGACCGGCGACGCCAGGAAGGACCTGGCGCTCATCGGCCAGTTCGGCGTCGGCTTCTATTCGGCCTTCATGGTGGCCGACCGGGTCGAGGTGCTGACCCGGCGCGCCGGGGAGGCGGAGGGCTGGCGCTGGGAGTCCGACGGAAAGGGCGAGTTCACGATCGCGCCGGCCGACATCGCCGCCAGGGGCACCACGATCGTCCTCCACCTGAAGCCGGGGGAGAGCGAGTTCCTGGAGCCGCTGCGCCTGCGCCAGATCGTCGCCAAGTACTCCGACCACATCGCGATCCCGATCCGGCTTCTCGACGGCGGCAAGGAGGAGACGCTCAACGCCGCCTCGGCGCTGTGGATGCGTCCGAAGGCGGAGATCGCCGCCGACCAGTACAAGGAATTCTATCACCATGTCGGGCATGCCTTCGACGACCCCTGGGCGACCGTCCATTTCCGCGCCGAGGGCAAGATCGAGTACACCGCGCTCCTGTTCGTGCCGACGGCGAAGCCGCTCGATCTGTTCCATCCCGAGCGCAAGAACTGCCTCAAGCTCTACGTCAAGCGCGTCTTCATCGCGGACGCCTGCGAGGAGCTGCTGCCCGGCTATCTGCGCTTCCTGCGCGGCGTCGTCGATTCCGAGGACCTGCCGCTCAACATCAGCCGCGAGATGCTGCAGCACAACCCGGTGCTGGCGAAGATCCGCGCCGGCCTCACCAAGCGCATCCTGTCCGAGCTCAAGAAGAAGGCCGAGGGCGATGCGGAGGGCTACGCGGCGTTCTGGGACAATTTCGGCGCGGTGCTGAAGGAAGGCCTTTACGAGGACACGGAGCAGCGCGACACGCTGCTCGCTCTCGCGCGCTTCCGGTCGACCCATGCCGAGTCGAATGGGGGCGACGATCTCGCATCCCTCGCCGACTATGTCGGGCGCATGAAGGAGGGGCAGGAGGCGATCTACTACGTCACCGCCGACGACCTGGCCGCGGCGCGGCGCAGCCCGCAGCTGGAAGGCTTCGCGGCCCGAGGGCTGGAGGTGCTGCTGCTCACCGATCCGGTGGACGAGTTCTGGCTTCCGGCGATCGGGACCTATCAGGGCAAGCCCTTCCGCTCGGTGACGCGCGGCGGCGCGGATCTCGAGAAGATCGCGCCCAAGGACGGCGAGAAGACGCCGGACGCGCCGCAGCCCGCCGGCACGGATGCGCTGATCGCGCTGCTGCGCCTGACGCTCGCGGACGCCGTGAAGGACGTGCGCGCCTCGCAGCGCCTGACCGAGAGCGCGGTCTGCCTGGTCGCCGACGAGGGCGACATGGACATGCATCTCGAGCGTCTGCTGAAGCTGCACCGGCAGATCGAGGCGGGCGCCAAGCGGGTGCTCGAGATAAATCCGACCCACCCGCTGATCGCGAGCCTCTCCGCGCGGATCGCCGCCGGCGGCAATACCGAGGACGTGAGCGATGCCGCCTGGCTGCTGCTCGACCAGGCCCGTATCCTGCAGGGCGAGCCGGTCGCCGACCCGGCCGAGTTCGCTCGCCGCCTCGCCGCGGTGCTGCAGCGGTCGCTGCGGGCAGCAGGCCAGGTGCCATAACCCCCTCCCCTCGCGGGAGGGGAAGGGGCCCATCGCGTCAGCGATGGGAAGGGGAGGGGGTGTCAGCGAGAAGATTCTTCTGCGCGCATCCGCGCGCGACCTCTCCCCCTGCCCCCTCCCGCAAGGGGAGGGGGATTCTTTTTGTGTGACGCTTTCGGAAATCAGTCGTCGACCATCATCGCGGCCGCGCCGAGGATCGGGCCGGCCTCGCCCTGCTGGACGATGACGGCGCAGCCATCCCGCCCGGCGGAATCGAAGGGCAGATCGACCGGTGCGCCGTTCCATTCGGCGATGGGGATCAGCTCGCGCACGACGTTGCGATTGCGCAAGACGGCGCCGGCATTCTCGCCGCGCGACACCGCCGTCTCGTGGAGGGGATCGAACAGGACGAGCCAGACCGTCGCGGGGGCCGGTAGAGCCGCCTCCGGCAGCTCGGCGCGATAGCCGGTCTGCGCGTCGCCGGCGATGGTCACGGCGATCCGGTCGGCGCGCGCCGAAGCTTCCTCGACCGCCGTCTCCACCGCGGCGCGGCGCGAGCCCGCCACGTCGCGGCGCCCGTCGATCACCATCTGCGGCGTGTACACGACCCGGAGGCCGAGCGCGTCGCGATAGGCCTGCTGGCGGGCCGTCGCTTCGGGGCTCGAGAACGGGTCGGCCCAGCCGATGTAGTTCCAGTAATCGACGTGATGCGACAGCGCGATCACGTCCGGCCGGTCCGCGAGCTCGGCGAGCAGCTCGTCGGCGGGCGGGCAGGAGCTGCAGCCCTGAGAGGTGAACAGCTCGACGACGACCGGACCGTCTTCGCCCCGCGCCACGCCCGCGAGCGCCGTTCCGGCGAGCAGGAGGGCCATGAGGAAGCGAAACATGGGAGATGCTAGCCGCGCGCGGCCGTCACGGACCAATCAACTCGCGGTGAGGCCCGGCCGCAGGGCGCGGCCGGGCAGCGCCGGTCAGCCGGCCTTCCTCAGGCCGCGCAGCACGTAGGGCAGGATGCCGCCGTTGCGGAAGTATTCGACCTCGTCGATCGTATCGATCCGGCAGATCGCCCGGATCTCCTCCGCCGCGCCCTTCGTCCGCCTGATCCGCACGGCCACCTCCATGCGCGGCCGGATGCCGTCGGCCACGCCGGTGATGTCGAAGATCTCGCTGCCGTCGAGGTTGAGCGTCTTGCGCGACTGCCCCTCCTTGAACTGCAGCGGCAGCACGCCCATGCCGACCAGATTCGACCGATGGATGCGCTCGAAGCTCTCGGCGATGACGGCCTTCACGCCGAGCAGCGTCGTTCCCTTGGCCGCCCAGTCGCGCGACGAGCCCGTGCCGTATTCCTTGCCGGCGACGACCACCAGCGGCACGCCCGCCGCCTGGTACTTCATCGACGCGTCGTAGATCGACATCACCTCGCCGCCCGGCATGTGGCGGGTCACGCCGCCTTCGGTCCCCGGCGCCATCTCGTTCCTGAGCCGGATGTTGGCGAAGGTGCCGCGCATCATCACCTCGTGATTGCCGCGCCGGGCGCCGTAGGAGTTGAAATCGGCGACCTCCACGCCATGGCTCATCAGATACTCGCCGGCCGGGCCGTTCTTCTTGATCGAGCCGGCGGGCGAGATGTGGTCGGTGGTGATGGAATCGCCGAGGATCGCCAGCGGCCGGGCGCCCTCGATGTCGGCGAGCGCGCCGGGCTCCGCCGGCATGTCGACGAAATAGGGCGGCTGCTGCACGTAGGTCGAGCTCGCGTCCCACGCATAGGTGAGGCTCTTCGGCGTCTTGATGCGCCGCCATTCGCGGTCGCCGGCGAACACGTCGGCGTACTGCCTGCGGAACATGGCGGCCGACACGCTCTTGCGGATCGTGTCGTGGATCTCCTGGTTGGTCGGCCAGATGTCGCGCAGATAGACGGGCTCGCCCTTCCGGTCATGGCCGAGCGGATCGCGCGTCAGGTCGATCTTCATCGACCCGGCGATCGCATAGGCCACGACCAGCATGGGCGAGGCCAGGTAGTTGGCCCGCACATGCGGGTTCACGCGCCCCTCGAAGTTGCGGTTGCCCGACAGCACCGAGCAGGCGACGAGATCGCCCTGCGTCACCGCGTCGGCGATCGGGTCCGGCAGCGGGCCGGAATTGCCGATGCAGGTGGTGCAGCCATAGCCCACCAGGTTGAAGCCGAGCTTGTCGAGGTCCTTCTGCAGCCCCGACTTCGCGAGATAATCGCTCACCACCTTGGAGCCGGGGGCGAGCGAGGTCTTGACCCAGGGCTTCACGGTGAGGCCGCGCTTCACCGCGTTGCGCGCGACGAGCCCCGCGCCCAGCATGACGCTCGGGTTCGACGTGTTGGTGCAGCTGGTGATCGCGGCGATCACCACGTCGCCGTCGCCCAGGTCGTAGTTCGCGCCGGCGACCGCCACCCGGGCCGCGTCGGCCGGGCGGCCGAACGCGCCGGTGAGCTGGGTTCCGAAGTCCTGCGCGGCGGCGGACAGCGGCACCCGGTCCTGCGGCCGCTTCGGCCCGGCGAGGCTCGGCTCGACCGTGGTGATGTCGAGAGACAGCGTGTCGGTGAACACCGGGTCCGGCGTCTTCGCCGTGCGCCACATCCCCTGCTTCTTGGCATAGGCCTCGACCAGCGCGATTCGGGCCGGCGGCCGGCCGGTCGCCTTCAGATAGCGGATGGTCTCCGCGTCGATCGGGAAGAAGCCGCAGGTCGCGCCGTATTCCGGCGCCATGTTGGCGATGGTGGCGCGGTCGGCGAGCGAGAGCTCGTCGAGCCCGGCGCCGTAGAACTCCACGAACTTCCCGACCACGCCCTTCCGGCGCAGCATCTCGGTGATGGTGAGCACGAGATCGGTGGCCGTCGTGCCTTCCCGCAGCTTGCCGGTCAGCTTGAAGCCGACCACCTCGGGGATGAGCATCGAGATCGGCTGGCCGAGCATCGCCGCCTCGGCCTCGATGCCGCCGACGCCCCAGCCCAGCACCGACAGCCCGTTCACCATGGTCGTATGGCTGTCGGTGCCGACCAGCGTGTCGGGATAGGCGATCTGCTTGCGCCCGTCCTTCTCGGTCCAGACGGTCTGGGCCAGATATTCGAGGTTCACCTGATGGCAGATGCCGGTGCCCGGCGGCACCACGCGGAAATTGTCGAACGCGGTCTGGCCCCAGCGCAGGAAGGCGTAGCGCTCGCCGTTGCGCTCGTACTCGCGCGCCACGTTCTCGGCGAAGGCGCGGCGGTTCCCGAAGCTGTCGACCATCACCGAGTGGTCGATCACCAGGTCGACGGGGGAGAGCGGGTTGATCCTGGTCGGGTCGCCGCCCATCGCCGCCATGGCGTCGCGCATGGCGGCGAGGTCGACGACGGCCGGGACGCCGGTGAAATCCTGCATCAGCACCCGCGCCGGGCGGAACGCGATCTCGCGGTCGGAGCGGCGCTTCCTGAGCCACTCGGCCACCGCCTGGATGTCCTTGACCGTGACCGTGCGGTCGTCCTCGCGCCGCAGCAGGTTCTCCAGCAGGACCTTGAGCGAGTTTGGCAGGCGCGAGATGTCGCCCAGCGCCTTCTCGGCGGCCTTCAGGGAGAAATAGTCGTAGCTGCGATTGCCCACCTTCAGGCTGCGGCGGGTCTTCAGGCTGTTCAGACCGGCGGTCAAGGTTCGGTTCTCCTCCGTACGGGCCGCAGGACGCAACCGGAAGCTCGCGAGCCGAGCGCACCGGCGGGGTGCGGCGAATGGCGCCGGCACTATACATAGGGAAGCAGGCCGCGTCTTGTGGGGTGCAACCGGGAGGCTGTCCGGCCGCGAGCGCCGTCCCCGCGGCGACCTGCCTGCGGGAAGAAATCACAGTTTCGCCATGTTTGGGGCGCAGCGGCGCCATGTTGCTCGGGCAGTCTGGCGACCGTACGGAGACTTCCCTCTCTGTCGGAGGCTCCCCGGCCGGCCTCGTCCATGCCCCTCAGGCCGGGAACCGGCGTCCCCGGACCCGACCCCCGAGAGACGCTGTACCCTGGTGCGCCGCGTTCCACTCCCCCCATCCCTCGGAACGCGGCGCCATTTTTTCCCGCTCCCGGCGCCGGCTGCGGTAACGTGCCCGCGGAACCGCCGCCCTCCGCCCGACCGTGACCGCTTCCTCCGCGCCCGCAAAGCCCGCCCCCGGCTTTTTCTCCACCCGCGATCTGGCCTGCCGGCGCGGCGGACGGCTGGTCTTCGCGAAGCTCGGATTCGAGATCGGGCCGGGGGGCGCCCTGCTGCTGCGCGGGCCGAACGGCAGCGGCAAGTCGACCCTGCTGCGCTGCCTGGCCGGGCTGCTGCGGCCGGAGGGCGGAGCCGTGCTGTGGGACGGCGCCCCGATCGGCGAGGATCCGGAGGCGCATCGCCGCCGCCTGCGCTATCTCGGCCACCAGGACGGGGTGAAGCCGCAGCTCAGCGTGCTGGAGAACCTGTGCTTCGGCGCGGCGCTGGCCGGTCAGGCCCGGCCGCATGCGGCCGCCGCGCTCGAGGCTTTCGGCATCGGCCGGCTCGCCGACCTGCCGGCGCGCTACCTGTCCGCCGGGCAGCGGCGCCGCCTCGCCCT
>DAIMFL010000138.1:0-8265 GCA_036724615.1 Alphaproteobacteria bacterium
GCGCCGCTCCGCCGCCGCCAGGTCGCGCGCATTGGCCTCGAGGATCGCCGCGCGATCGGCGCGAAGTGCCGCGGCCGCGGCCCGCAGCGCGCCGTTCTTCGCGTCGGCCGAGGCGAGCGCCAGAAGCTGCGCGGCCTCGCGCGCCGCCGCGCCGATCCCGCGCATCACGGCGGCGATGTCGCCGGTGTCAGCAGCTGCCACTGATTGCGCGGTCCTGCCTCGAGCCCTCAGTCTCCGCCCGGGGGGGGGCCGCCCACAGCCAGCAACACCGCAACCCCCCCCCCGCGAGGGGGGGGGCCCGACCCTCACCCGCTCGCTTCGCTCGCACCCTCTCCCGCCCGCGGGAGAGGGTGAAGGCAACGCGTCGAACCCCTCTCCCCGACAGGGGAGAGAGAGGGTGAGGGCCCTTCGCCGATCTTTAGACCAGCACCAGGTCGTCGCGGTGGATCATCTCGTCGCGGCCACGATAGCCGAGCACCGCAGCGATTTCACGGCTCTTGTGTCCCTTGATGCGCTCCGCATCGGCGGCGGAATAGGCGGACAGTCCGCGCGCGACCTCGCGGCCGGCGCGGTCCACCACGCGCACCGCGTCGCCCCGCTCGAAGCGGCCCTCGACGCGGACGACGCCCGCCGGAAGCAGGCTCTTGCCGGCGTTGAGGGCGGCGAGCGCGCCGTCGTCGACGGTGAGCGTGCCCACGGGCTTCAGGCTGCCCGCGATCCAGGTCTTGCGCGCGGTGAGCGGATTGGCGGCCGGCACGAACCAGGAGCAGGTCGCGCCGTCGGCGACGGCCTGGAGCGGATGCATGCGCCGTCCGTCGGCGATCGCCATGCGGCAGCCGGCGGCGAGCGCGACGCGCGCGGCGGCGAGCTTGGTCACCATGCCGCCGGAGGAATAGCCGGGCGGCGCCTCGCCGGCCATGGCCTCGATCTCCGGCGTGATCTCGGTGATCCGGGACAGGTGGCGCGCCGCCCGATCCTTGCGCGGATCGGCGGTGTAGAGCCCGTCGATGTCGGACAGGAGGACGAGCGTGTCGGCGCTGATCATCGCGGCGACCCGCGCCGCCAGGCGGTCGTTGTCGCCGAAGCGGATCTCCGAGGTGGCGACGGTGTCGTTCTCGTTGATCACCGGCACGATGCCGAGCTTCAGCAGCGTGCCGAGCGTGCTGCGCGCGTTGAGATGGCGCCGCCGCTCCTCCGTGTCGTCGAGGGTGAGGAGGATCTGCGCGACCGTGATGCCGTGCCGCGCCAGCGTCTCCTGATAGGCGTGGGCGAGGCGGATCTGCCCGGTCGCCGCCGCGGCCTGCTTCTCCTCGAGGCGCAGCGTCCGCCCGGTGAGGCCGAGATGGCGCCGGCCGACCGCGATGGCGCCGGAGGAGACGAGGATCACCTCCTGGCCGCGCGCCCGGGCGGCGGCGACGTCGTCGCCCAGCGCGTCCAGCCAGCCGCGGCGGATCGCGCCGGTCTCGTCGTCGACCAGCAAAGCGGAGCCGATCTTCACCACGATCCGCCGCGCCGTGGCGAGAGCGCCGGACTCTCCCGTCCGGGAGCGGAGCGCGGTCATCGCCGCTCCTCCGCCGCGACCGTCGCGGCCTGCGTCTCGCGCTCGGCCTCCACCTCGGCCGCACGCGCCTCCCGGATAATGCCGAGCGCGGCGAAGAGCAGCTCGCGCACGCCCAGGCCGGTCGCGGCGGAGATGGAATGCACCGGCCGCCCGGCTTCGCGCGTCAGGACCGTCGACTTCTCCGCGATCGCCTCGTCGTCGAGCGCGTCGCATTTGTTGAGCGCGCCCAGCTCCGGCTTTTCCGCCAGCAGCGGGCTGTAGGCCCGGAGCTCCTCGCGGATCGTGCGATAGGCGGCGGCGACGTCCTCCCCGGTGCCGTCCACCAGGTGGATCAGCACGCGGCAGCGCTCGACATGGCCGAGGAAGCGGTCGCCGAGCCCCGCCCCCTCATGGGCGCCCTCGATCAGGCCGGGAATATCGGCCAGCACGAACTCTTATTCGTCGTCGAGGCGCACCACGCCGAGCTGCGGATGCAGCGTGGTGAAGGGATAGTCGGCGATCTTCGGCCGGGCCGCGCTGGAGGCGGCGAGGAAGGTCGACTTGCCGGCATTGGGCAGGCCGACCAGCCCCGCATCGGCGATGAGCTTCAGGCGCAGCCAGACCCAGCGCTCCTCGCCCGGCCAGCCGGGCTCCGCCCGGCGCGGGGCGCGGTTGGTGGAGCTCTTGAACTGGGCGTTGCCGCGGCCGCCGTCGCCGCCCTTCAGCAGCACGATGCGCTGCCCGGCGCGCGTCAGGTCGGCCAGCACGGTCTCCTTGTCCTCGTCGAGGATCTGGGTGCCGACGGGGACCTTGAGGGTCAGGGTCTCGCCCGAGCCGCCGCTGCGGTTCTTGCCCATGCCGTGATTGCCGCGGCCGGCCTTGAAATGCTGCTGGTAGCGATAGTCGATGAGCGTGTTCAGGTTGGCGGCCGCCTCGACCACGATGTTGCCGCCGCGCCCGCCGTCGCCGCCGTCCGGCCCGCCGAACTCGATGAACTTCTCGCGCCGGAAGCTCACGGCGCCGGCGCCGCCGTCACCGCTCTTCAGGAAGATCTTGCACTGGTCGAGGAACTTCATCGGTCGGGCCCCCGCTCGCGGGAAGCATGCTGCACAAACGAAAACGGGGGAACGGAACCCGTTCCCCCGAAACTCGCGGCCCCTTGGAGACGGGGCCGGGGCGGTCGGGACCGCCTAGTCCCGCGGCTGCACCGAGACGAAGGTGCGCCCGCCGGCGGCGCGCCGGAACTCCACGCTGCCCTCGGCGGTGGCGAAGATCGTGTGGTCGCGGCCCATGCCGACATTGCTGCCCGGATGGAACTTGGTGCCGCGCTGGCGCACGATGATGTTGCCGGAGACGACGGACTCGCCGCCGAACTTCTTCACGCCCAGCCGCTGGCCGGCGGAATCGCGGCCGTTCCTGGAACTGCCGCCTGCCTTTTTATGGGCCATCTCGCGCTACTCCTTCTTCTTCGCAGCCGCCTTGGCCTTCGGCGCGGCCTGCTTGGCCGCCGCCTTCCTGGCGGGCGTCTTCTTCGCCGCGGCCTTCTCCGCCGCCGGCTTCGCCTCCGCCGTCTCGCGCGGCGCCGCCTTGGCGCCCGGCTCCGGCCGCTGGCCCTCGGTCAGGATGTCGGTGACGCGCAGCACGGTCACGTCCTGGCGATGGCCCTTCTTGCGCCGGTAGTTGTGGCGCCGCTTCTTCTTGAAGACGATGACCTTGTCCGACTTGCCCTGCTCCAGCACCTCGGCCGCCACGCAGGCGCCGCCGACCAGGGGGCTGCCGACCGTGGTGCTGGCGCCGTCGCCGAGCAGCAGCACCTCGTCGATGGCGATGACGTCGCCGGCCTCGCCGGACAGGCGCTCCACGGCGATCACGTCGTTCTTGGCGACCTTGTACTGCTTGCCGCCGGTTCGGATGACTGCGTACATTGGCTAACGCTTTGGAAAAAATCGCGAAAAGCAGGCTCCGGCAGCCTTCCGGCAGACCGGCCCGCGGCGAGAGAGGCGGAATATACAAGCCAAAGCCGCGGAGTCAAGCCGGACAAGGGGATCTGTCCGTAGCAGATCAATTGACCGGGTTTCGTAGCACGTGAGTTGACCGATCCTGGAGCCGTTCCAGAAGGGGGCGGCAATGGAATGGGAGTCTGCCCTCTATTCCTCATCACGCGAAATGATCCAGCCGACACGCGCCTTTTGTCGGGCAAGGATGCCATCGCGCAGTCGCCGGAAGTTTGGATCGCGGCGTGCGGCGGCGGCGACCGCTCACGGCCGATCCTTGATGCCTTCCGTCGCCCCTGCGGCGTGTTCGTTGCTCCATAAGAAGCTGTAGCGAATGACCAAGCCCGGTTTCGGTACCGGGAGGTTCATTTAGGTTCGACGCCGTACTCTGCCGCTTCAATGGCCACCACGACATCGTCGGGAAGCTCGCCGACGACGAGTGACTGCCGTTCCCGTCGCTTGAGCACGTCGTAGTGCGCCGCTTCGCTCGCGGAGAGATAAGCCCCGATCACCCG
This sequence comes from Alphaproteobacteria bacterium, assembly GCA_036724615.1. Taxonomy (GTDB): domain Bacteria; phylum Pseudomonadota; class Alphaproteobacteria; order Dongiales; family Dongiaceae; genus DAIMFL01. Next base: position 4,050 of record DAIMFL010000138.1, read on the forward strand.
GCCATGGCTGGTTACATGGATGATCTTGGCCTCCAGGGCTTCGTCCCGATACCGGGCGAAATTTCGGGAAAACTCGGTCGCTGATACCTGGCGTGTCGCTGCCATCGCGGGGCCCTCCTCTATAAATGTGTAAAATACGCAATTTGCGCGAGCCGTCAAGGCCAACGAAGGCAAGTTGTCGATACTGGATCATCTGACCGGGTCTCGCGGCACGTGAGTGGACCGATTCTGGAGCCGATCCAGAAGGGGCGACGATGGGTCGGCCAGTGCGGGGGCCAGAGCCGTCAGATAGGCCGATTCATGGGTCAGCCAATTCAAGGGGCTCGCCGTTGCCCGGCAGCAGGAATCGCGGTGGGCCGAGATCGGTGACGCAGGGATGCTGCGGATTTCCGTCCGGCCAGTCGAGGAAGGTCGCCGCGATCCGGTCGGCGCAGTAGTCGAGGCTGACGCTGCCATGGGCCAGATGGGGAAACTCGATCACGGTGCTGTTGGGTAGCCATTCCGCCACGATCCGTCCCCATTCCGGCGGCGTGATCGGATCGTAGCGGCCGCCCAGGATCAGCGCCGGCACGTCGCTATGGACGGGCAGCAGTTCCTCCGGCTCGGCAGCCGGGACATTCCAGGCGGCGCAGACCGTCTGATGGAACGCCGCAGACCAGAGCACGGCGTAGCCGGGATAGCGTCCTTCCTGGTCCGCCAGTCGGCGCAGCGCCTCGCCGCGGGGGGCGGCCCGGCAATTCGTCGAGACGTGCATGAGCTCCGCCATCGGCAGCATTGCCCCCTCGGCAATCATGAAATTGGCGAGCCGATGGACCGGCTCGGGATTCCCCAAGCCGAAGGAGAATATCGTGGCCGGGACGACGGGGACGAAATCCGAGAAGTACATCGCCTCGAGCAGCAGCTCCACGGCGCGCCCGCCATCGAGCACGAATCTCGCGCCGTCCTACTCGTTGCTGCCGGACAGGGTGAGCCGTTCCGGGCGCAGGTTGAGCCTTGTCAGAGCGTGACTGAGCCCGCTCGACAGCAGGGGAAACGCCGTCTTGCACCCCTCGTCGAGCAGGCAGTCGCGGACCACCTGGATCAGCGCCCGGTCGAAGGCCGCTGCCACATTGCCGACGACCACCTCGGGATGGTTGTACAGCGAGACGGAGTCGAGGATCAGGGTGCGCGTGCCCGCTTCGTCGATGCGCAGCAGCTCGAGCGCCAGCTCGGTGCCGTAGGACACTCCCCAGACATCCCATTGCGCGATACCGAGCGCCCGGCGCAGGTCGACGAGGTCGGCGGCGTTCTCCGCGGTGTTGTAGGCGGTGACGTCGACGCCGGCGTCATCGAACGGGGCGCGGCATTCCATAAGGAAGTCCCGCCACCACGCGGCGTGCTCGACCGGGTCGCGCGGCACGGCGGCGCCGAAATAGGCCCGCATCATCCGCTCGAAAATCTCCGGGTCGCAGTACAGCCGCGGCTCGGACTCGCCCGTGCCGCGCTGATCCACCAGGATCAGCGCGCGACGCCGTCCGCCAGCCCAATGAGCGTACCAGTCGAGCCATGTCTCGAAGACGGGTCCGGAAAGCCCGGCGGGGGCGCCCGGTCCGCCCGCCAAATGCACCAGCGGCGCGGGCATCGTCGCCGGCGGCACGCCCTCCGGCGAGAGTATGGCCACGGCGACGCGAATGAAGCGGCCGTTCGGACGCTGGCGGCTTTCCGGCACGGTGAGATAGCCACAGCGCACCGGCACCGCCGCGGCGCCGGGCGACCAGCACGGCACGTCCTCGAACTCGGGCATGCCCCGGGCCGCATCCACTGTCCACGGCGCGTCGCCGGTAATCCAGCCTGGCAGGAGCCCACCGAGCGCGCCGACCAGCAGCACGATCAGCGCGGCGGGCCAGCGCCGCCTCGGCACAGCATCCCAAGCGCCCCGCATGCTGCGAGACTCCGCCCGCCTCCACACACCGCGTCAGTATCGCGCGAGAAAAACAGGAAGACAACACGACTTTCGCGATCCCATCGCGGCGCTGCCGCTTCGTCGGCGAGCTTCCCCAAGGACCTGAGGACGTCGGGAATGAGGCGAGGCGAGGCCGGCCGCCCTTGCGGCGTCGACGGTGGCCTGCGACCACGGATCGTCGGCAAAGACGACAGCCGGCGCGCCCTTCGGCAGCAGGTCGCGGAACAGGCGCAGCTTCGCCGCATGGTATTCTTCGACCGTGGGGTGATAGTCCATATGGTCGCGGCCAAGATTGGTGAACGCGCCCGCCGAAAGCCGCACGCCGTCCAGCCGGTGCTGGTCGAGGCCGTGGCTGGAAGCTTCCATCGCGGCATGCGTCACGCCGGCATCGGCCAGTTCGGCCAGCAGCTTGTGCAGCGCCACCGGATCGAGCCGTATTCGCTGCGGCCGGGCGCATCCACGCCCGTGGTGCCGATGGAAGCGGCGGTGCAGCCCGCCTGCTCCCAGATCTGGCGCGTGAAGGCCGCCACGGAGGTCTTGCCGCTGGTGCCGGTCACGGCCACCATCGTCCTGGGCTGGGCGCGATAGAATTTCGCGGCCGCCAGCGCCAGCGCGCGGCGCGGGTCGTCCACCTCGACCGCCGGCACGGAAAGCGCGCCGTTCTCGCGCCCCTTTGCCATCACCACGGCGAGCGCGCCGCGGCTGGCCGCATCCGCAGCGAAGGCTGCCCCGTCGGCCTTCGCGCCTGCCAGCGCGAAGAACAGCATTCCGGGCCCGATGGCGCGCGAATCCGACGACAGGCCGGCAATCTCCGTATCGGAGGGAAACGCCTCGTGCAGAGGCACTATGCCGGTCAGATCGTCGACTCTCATCTGAATTCGATTACCCCTGCAAGCTGCCGGACACGCGGCAGAATCACTTAATAGGATGCGAGCGTTGCCGCATTTTCATGGCCGAAATCCGGCTCGACGCCAAGCATGGCGGCCGAGCGGCGGATGATGTTGGCGACGATGGGCGCCGCATTCAGACCCGCGGTCGCGCCCATGCCGGGTTTTTCCGGCTGCGGCTCGTCGATGACCGACAAGACGATGTATTGCGGGTCGTCCATCGGAAACGCGGCGAGGAAGGCGTTGAAGCGCTTGCCGCTGACATAGCGGCCGTTCACCACCTTTTCGGCCGTTCCGGTCTTGCCGCCACACGGTAGCCGGGCACCTCGGCGCGCTTGCCCGATCCCTTTTCGGCATTCAGGCGATAGAGGTAACGCATGTCGGCGCTGGTCTTCTCGTTGATGACGCGTTTGGCGCCCGCCATCGCCTCCTCCGCGCTGCGCGCCAGGAATGTCGGGTTCATCAGATAGCCGCCATTCATCAGCGCCGCCGCGCCAACGGCCGTCTGCAAGGGCGTGGTTGTGAAACCGTGACCGAAAGAAGCGGTTATGGAATGAACTTTCTTCCAGACTTTCGGCTCCACCGGCCGCGCCACTTCCGGCAGTTCGGTCTGCATCCGCTCCAGGATGCCGAGGCGGTGCAGGAACTCGCGATGGCCTTCGCTGCCGACGATGTCGGCCTCGCGGGCCGAGCCGATGTTGGAGGAGTAGATGAACACCTCGGGCAGCGTCAGCACCCGGCCCTTGCCGTGGAAGTCGCGGATGGTCTGGCGACCGATGGTGATGGGCCGCGTCGCGTCGAAGCGCGAGTTCAGCGTCACCTTGCCGGAATCGAGCGCCATCGCCGTGGTGAAGCTCTTGATGGTCGAGCCCATCTCGTAGAGGCCGGCCGACATGCGGTTCAGCCGGTCCTTGTCGTGCGCGTGCTCCGGGTTGTTGGGGTCGTAGTCCGGCACCGAGGCCATGGCCATCACCTCGCCGGTCTTGGTGCTGATGACCACGGCACCCGCTGCGATGGCGTGATAGCGCTCCATGGCCTGCACCACCTCGTCGCGCACGATGTGCTGGACGCGCAGGTCGATGGAGAGGCGGAACGGCTGCAGGTCGGCCGGATCGGCGAGACCCGAGGCCTGCAGGTCGGCGAGCCCCTGGCTGTCGATGTATTTCTCGATGCCGGAGATGCCCTGGTTGTCGATGTTGGTCAGGCCGAGGATGTGCGCGGCCGTCTCGCCGCTCGGGTAGAAGCGGCGCTTCTCCGTGCGGAAGCCGATGCCGGTGTGGACCGGACCGAGTTCGTGGCTGGCACGCAGGCCGACCGGGGCTCGGCATAGCGCGGGAATCGAGTTGATCGCCTGCATGGCGGTGGCGATGTCGGCAGCGTGGACGTG
>DAIMFL010000139.1:0-8167 GCA_036724615.1 Alphaproteobacteria bacterium
TACTCGGGCCGCTCGTTCATCAGCTTGTCGTAGCTCTCGGTGAGCAGGCCCCTGGTGCCGAACGGCTCCTCGGTGTAGATCTCGCCCTGCATCACGTAGAACTCGCGATCGACCGGGGGCAGACCCTCCTCCGGTTCGACCAGGATCATGCCGTACATGCCGGCCGCGATGTGCTGCGCCACCATCGGTGTGGCGCAGTGATAGACGAAGAGGCCGGGCTTGGTGGCCTTGAAGGCGAACGACCTGGTCTGGCCGGGCTCGGCCAGGGTAAGCCCGCCGCCGCCATGCTCGCCGAGCACGGCATGGAAATCGACGTTGTGGTTCATCCAGCTGTTCGCGTCGTTGGTAAGGTTCACCTCGACCGTGTCGCCGACCCGCACGCGCGCGAAGGGGCCCGGCACCTTGCCGTTGAAGGTCCAGTAGCGGAAGCTGGTCCCGTCGGCCAGCTGGCCTTCCACCTCGATCGTGGTGAGATCGATGCGCACCGTCGCAGGCCCGCGCCGCGGCAGCGGCGGGGGCAGGTCGGCGGGATCGCGCACGATGCTGACCAGCCCGCCCGCAGCCTCGCCGGCGACGCCGGCGGCGGCCGAGTGGGCGTGACCCGTCGTGCCCGCACCCGCGACGTTCGCCGTCAGGCCGGCCAGGGCGGCCGCAGCGGTGATCGTCCCGGTCGAGGCCAGGAACATCCGGCGTGTCGCATCGAAGGTGGTCTTCATCGCCGCTCTCCATCTTGGGCGTTCTGTCTGCCCACGAATATGGAAGCGGCCGGGAAATGCTGTTTGCGGCGTAGCAAAGAGGGCCGGATCGACGGTGCGACGGGATGGCGCGGCAGAAACGGCCGAGGCGACGGTTCGCCTCAGCGGCGCCCGCAGGACCAGACGCATTCTCCCCGCGCGTCGCGCTCGGCGGCGCCCGCGAGTTCGGCGAGCAGCCTGCCGGGTGGAATGCCGCAGAGTGCGGCGATCTCCTCGACGGTCTGGTCAGGCCGCATCGTCAGCCTGGCCCGGCTATGGGCGACGCGTGCGGAGAGCACGCTGATTCCGACCGGCAGGCCGCGGGCGAGCTCGCGCAGCGTGGTCGTCCGGGAGAGAAGACCGGCCGAACCCGTCGCGGCGCGCACCGCGGGAGCGAAGCTCATGCCCGCAGCTCGCTCGTGCCGAACCCCCGCTGGAAGACGACCTCCCAGGCGCCGTCGGCCAGATCCTTCGCCAGCGAGGCGAAGCCGCGCCCGGCGAGCAGGCGGCGAAGCGGGACGGGATGGAAGGGCGCCGTGACGGTGAGCGTATCGCCTTCCGCCGTCGCATCGGCCGCGTCGAGGATCAGACAGAGCGGCTCCTCCCCCCGCTCGAAGACCGGCCGCAGGTCGAGCGACGTGCCGTTGGCCGCGCGCGCCCGGCAGCCGCAGCCGATCTCCGGCAGCGGCCAGTTGCCGTCCGGCAGCGGCCCGTCCCCGGACTCGCCGTTGGCGAGGGCGAGCAGGGCCGCGAGATCGACCCCGACCATCCGCGCGACGTCGGCCATGTCCACGCGGCCGGCGCGCGCCTCGTCGAGCAGCACCCGCGCGAACTTGTCGAAGGCGGGATGGCGGGCGACGAGCCGGTCCCAGGCGTCCTCGCCAGACATCAGGTAGTCGAAGAACGCGCTCTGCGCCGTCCATGTCATGGTGAAGCCTCCCTGATTCGAGTCCCTTGCCTCAGGCCGGCCGCCCGTCCGCCCTCGCCTTGGCGCAGATCGGCGCATAGACGATCAGGAAGCAGACCCAGCCCAGGATCCAGCAGGCGGCGGAGAGGTGGAGGATGGTCTCGCCGTCGAACACGGTGGCGACGCGGAGCGCGCCCGCGAGCACCACGAGCGCATAGGCGACAGCGGTGAGCGGCGCCGCGACGATCGGCCGGCCGCTATGGCCGAGGGCGACGCGGCTCATCATGCCGATGGTCAACGTGCCGATCGCGCCGGTGCCCAGCGCATGGACGGCCGCATCCATCGGCAGCCATTCGAAGGCGCCGGCGCCGCGCAGAAGAAAGGCGACCGGCAGCCAGAGATACCCGACATGCAGGATGACGAGGATCGGCTGCCGCCAGGTCACCCAGCCCCGCCACGGCAGGATCCGCACGATATTGGCGATCCCCGCGGCGAGCGCGACGAAGCCGAGCGCCGGCCCTTCGCCCAGGAACAGGTCGACCGGGATGATGGCGGCGGTTGCGGCGATGGCCGCGAGATCGGCCGCGTTCCAGGTGGCGATCCCCGCATGGGGCAGGACGTTGCGGCTGAAGAACGGGATCACCCGTCCGCCCATGATCACGATCATGAGGGCCATGAGATCGAGCGCCAGCCAGAGCAGGCGGCTGGCGTCCCACGGAACGAGCCCGAGCGCCGCCAGATGCACAGAGAGATTGATCCCGCCGAGAACGAGGAGGCCGACGGGGAACAGGACGTTGCGCTTGTTGCGGGCGAGCAGGATCGGCCGCAGCAGCAGCAGGGCGACCGCCGGCAGGACCAGGCTGTCGACGACGATGGCGGGCCAGATCATCGCCTCGTCCGGGAGGAGCAGCAGCACGCGGGCCGCGATCCAGAGCAGCGCGAGCAGGCCGAGCGGCAGGCCGCGCGCCGTCGTCCGTCCGGTCCAGTTCTGCGCGGCGGTGAGCAGGAAGCCGGTGAACACGGCCACCGCGAAGCCGAAGATCATCTCGTGGCCGTGCCACAGGCTGCCGGCGAGATGCCCGGCATAGGTCAGGTCCCCGGCCCGCACGTGCAGCCAGAGCGGCACTCCGATCGCGGCAAACAGCGCGGCCAGGATGAAGAACGGCCGGAAGGCGATGGACATGAGGGCAGGCGTCCGGACGCGCAGCTGTGCCGCAGCCATGGTGGTCATTCCGCAGGGATCTCCTCGAGGCAAGTCAAGCAGGACGGCGCGCCGATGGCCAGCCGCACCGTCCCGGACGGCGATTTAATGTTCTCCCCCGGCCGTTCTCTTTGCGTTGCAGCAAACAAGCCCGCCGGCGCGATCCCGCCGGCCGGAACGGTTGTACCGGGAGCGAAAAGGTCCTACTAGAACCGCAGCCGGGAAGGGAAAGATGGAGTCGGACAGCAGCACGGAGGCGATCAGGGCGGCGCTCGAGGGCCAGGTCGCGATCTTCGAGGGCGTGCCGCCCGAGGGCCTCGAGCGCGCGGTCGCCCTTGCCCGGCGCGAGAAGTTGGCGAAGGACGAGGTCCTGTTTCACCAGGGCGATCCCGCCGAAGCCTTCCATCTGATCCTGGCCGGCCGGGTCCGGGTCGGGCAGACGACGCCGGACGGGCAGCATGTGATCATCCGCTATCTCGGCCCGCGCGAGGTGGCCGGCTGCGTCGCGGTCTGCGGCGGCGTGCCCTATCCGGCGACGGCGACGGCGGTCGAGGATACCTGGCTTCTCACCTGGACGCGCGCCCGCATCGCGGAGCTCGCCGCGGCTTACCCGGTCATCGCCCTGAACGGAATGCGGATCATGGGCGGGCGGAACACGGAGCTGCAGGAGCGGCTGCGCGAGATGCAGACGGAGCGGGTGGAGCGGCGCATCGCCCATGCGCTGGGCCGTCTCGTCCTGCAGGCGGGGCGGCGGACCAAGGACGGGATCGAGATCGACTTCCCGATCTCCCGGCAGGATCTCGCGGAGATGACCGGGACGACCCTGCACACGGTGAGCCGCACGATCTCCGCCTGGGAGAGCGCCGGAATCGTCCTCGGCGGCCGCCAGAAAGTGGTGATCGCCAAGCCGCACGCCTTGGTCGCCATCGCCCAGGACCTTCCCGAGACGCCGGCCTGATCCGGTTTTCCGGCCCCGCCGGCCTTCTTTGCGCTGCCACAAACTGCGACATCCGGGCGCAGCATATCCTCCGACACTCGTGCCGAGGGAGGAGACGCCGTGCCGACACATCCAGCCGAGGGGCCGGGCCCGGATCTGATCGTTGCCGACGTGCTGCAGCGCTGGCCGGAAACGCTCCACGTCTTCATCAAGCGGCGCATGGCCTGCCCCGGCTGCCCGATGGCCGGGTTCATGACGATCGCCGAGGCGGCCCAGTCCTACGGCTACGACAGCGCCACGCTGGTCCAGGCGCTCGCCGACGCGGCCCAGCCCTCCTCCGGCTGAGCCGCACCCCTTCCCCGTCCTCGCCGGAACCTGCCCGGGCCGGAGGGGTTGCTCCTGGAGCAGCAAGCGGAGTGACCGAGCATGGCGTTCAGCCTGTCCAGCCCGGCCTTCGAGAACGGCAGGCCGATCCCGCATCGCCACACGCGGGGCGGCGACAATCTCTCGCCCTTCCTGCAATGGGCGGACCCGCCGGACGGGGCGCAGAGCTTCGTGGTCGTGCTCGAGGACGCCGACGCGCCGATTCCCGCCTTCCGGCACTGGGTGGTGTACGACATCCCGCAGGACCGCCGGCATCTGGCCGAAGGGAACAGCTCGGGCGCCGGGACGGAGGCCCTGCCGCACGCCACGAACGACTTCGGGAATGCCCGCTATGACGGGCCGGAGCCGGTCGCGGAAGGGCAGCCGCACACCTACCGATACCGGCTGATGGCGCTCAACGTGCCCTCGATCGACGTCCGGAGCGGCGCGCCGGCACGGGAGGTGCTGGAGGCCGCACGGCCCCATCTCATCGCCGAGGCGGAGCTCACAGGCACCTATTCCCACTGAGGACGACGGTTCCATCCGGGAACGCCTGCCGATCCGATCTGTTATTGTGGAACCCGAACCCACGAGACCGCTCGGCCGGAGCGGCCCGGAGGTGCCGCATTGCGCCGATTGCATCCGATCGCCACCGCCCTCGCCCTCGCGACCATGCTGTGGGGCGGCACCCGTCCGGCCTTGGCCGAGGTCACGATCGCGATCTCCTGCTCCTCTCTGGGCGTCGAGGCGGCGCTGTGCCGCACCGGCGCGGAGGACTGGGCCGAAGCGACCGGCAATCGCGTCGAGCTGGTCTCGACCCCGGCCGACGCCAATGAGCGCCTCGCCCTCTACCAGTCGCTGCTCGCGGCCGAATCCGGCGAGATCGACGTCTTCCAGATCGACGTGATCTGGACCGGCGCGCTGGCCGGGCATTTCGTCGACCTCGCGGACCATCTGTCCGCCGAGGATCTCGCCGGGCATTTCGACATCCTCATCGACAACAATACGGTGGACGGGGCGCTGGTCGCCGCGCCGTGGTTCGTCGATGCCGGGCTGCTCTACTATCGCCGGGATCTTCTCGAGGCGCACGGCAGGGCCGTGCCCGAGACCTGGGACGAGCTCGCCGAAACGGCGGCGCTGATCGTGGAGGCAGAGCGCGCCTCCGGCGCGGCGGAGCTGCAGGGCTTCGTCTGGCAGGGTCGCGCCTATGAAGGCCTCGCCTGCAATGCCCTCGAATGGATCTACAGCCATGGCGGCGGCACCATCGTCGACAGCTCCGGCGCAGTGACGCTGCCCAACGAGGCGGCCGAGCGGGCCGTCGCCATGGCGACGGGTTGGATCGGCACAATCTCGCCGCGCGGCGTGCTCAACTATGCCGAGGAGGACGCGCGCGGCGTCTTCCAGTCGGGCCGGGCGGTGTTCATGCGCAACTGGCCCTATGCCTGGGCGCTCGCCAACGCCGAGGACAGCCCGGTCAGAGGCAAGGTGGGAATCGCGCCGCTCCCGAAGGGACCGGGCGCCGAGGGACGCCACGCGGCCGTGCTCGGCGGGCAGCAGCTCGCCGTGTCGCGCTACTCGGAGCATCCCGAGGAAGCCGCCGATCTGGTGCGCCATCTGACTGGCGCGGCGGAGCAGAAGCGGCGCGCCCTGGAGGGCGCCTTCAACCCGACCCGGCCCGACCTCTACGAGGACCCCGACCTGATCGCGGCGAATCCGTTCCTGGCGGAGTTTCCCGAGATCCTCGCGAACGCCGTCCCGCGGCCGTCCACCGTGACCGGGCGGCGTTACAACCAGCTGTCCGGCAGCTTCGTCCAGGCGGTCCACGACGCGCTCTCCGGCCGCGGGGAGCCGCAGGAGCTGCTCGCCGCTCTTGCCGAACGCCTCGAGCAGCTGAGCCGTGGCGGAAACTGGTAGCCGGGCCGGCCTCGCCTGGCTGTTCCTCGCCCCCATGCTCGCGGTCCTCGCCGCGGTGGCGGCCTGGCCGCTCTTGCGGACCATCGTCTTCAGCTTCACCGACGCCTATCTCGGCGACCTGTCCGCCTGGAAGGTGGTCGGCTTCGCCAATTACGCGCTGCTTCTCCAGGATCCGCTGTGGTGGCGCGCCGTCGGCAACACGCTGCTCTTCACCGCCATCTCCGTGTCGCTGGAGACGGTGCTCGGGCTCGTCATCGCGCTCGCCTTGAACGCACAGCTGCCGGGACGCGGTCTGCTGCGCGCCGCCGTGCTGATCCCCTGGGCGATCCCGACGGTGATCTCCGCCAAGATGTGGGGCTGGATGCTCCACGACCTCTACGGCGTCGTGAACGCCGTGCTGCTCGGCCTCGGGATCATCGCGGAGCCCTGGGCCTGGCTCGGCGACCCCGTCCTCTCCATGGCGGCGGTGATCGCCGTCGACGTGTGGAAGGCGACGCCTTTCGTGGCGCTGCTCGCCCTCGCCGCGCTGCAGGTCCTCCCGGACGAGCTCTACGATGCCGCGCGCATGGACGGGGCCGGCCCGCTGCGCAGCTTCTTCGCGATCACCCTGCCGCTGATCGGCCCGGCCCTGCTGGTCGCCGTGATCTTCCGGGTGCTCGACGCGCTGCGCGTGTTCGACGTCATCTACGTGCTGACCGGCAGCAACGCCAACACCGCCTCGATGTCGGTCTATGCCCGGCAGCAGCTGATCGAGTTCCAGGATATGGGCTACGGCTCGGCCGCCGCGACCTGCCTGTTCCTGGTGGTCGCCATGGTGACCGCCCTGGTGCTCACCGTCGGACGCGCCAATCTCGGCCTGACGGGCGACAAGGCATGAGACGGGCGCGGCGAATTTTCGGACGGACGCTGTTCTTCGGCCTGGTCGCGGCCATCATCCTCTACGCGGTGTTTCCCTTCTACTGGGCCGTCATATCCTCGCTGAAGACGGGGAGCGCGCTGTTCGTCGTGGAGCTCGTTCCCGAGCGGGTGACGTTCGAGAACTACGCCGCCCTGTTCCGGGAGCAGCCCTTCGCGCGCAACATCCTGAACTCGCTGATCGTCGCCGCAGCCGCGACCGGGCTTTCCCTGCTGCTGTCGCTCTCGGCCGCCTACGCGCTCGGCCGGCTGCGCTTCCGCGGCCGAAGGGCCGTCCTTCTCGGCATCCTGAGCGTCTCGATGTTTCCGCAGATCGCGGTGCTGTCCGGCATGTTCGAGCTGGTCCGCTGGCTCGGTCTCTACGACCGGCTGAGCGGACTCGTGCTGTCCTACCTGATCCTCACTCTTCCCTTCACCACCTGGGTGCTGACCGCCTTCATGCGCGAGCTGCCGCGCGAGCTCGAGGAGTCGGCGATCATGGACGGCGCGCCGCCCTGGCGCATCGTGGTCAGCATCTTCCTGCCGGTGATGGCGCCGGCCCTGGCCGCGACCGGCATTCTCGCCTTCATCCTCGCCTGGAACGAGTTCCTCTTCGCGCTCACCTTCACGCTGTCGACCGAGCAGCGCACCGTCCCGGTCGCGATCGCCCTCATCAGCGGGGCGACGGCCTACGAGCTGCCCTGGGGCCGGGTGATGGCGGCATCGGTCATCGTCACCGTCCCGCTGATCGTGCTCGTGCTGCTGCTGCAGCGGCGGATCGTCTCCGGCCTGACCGCCGGCGCGATCAAGGGATAGCAACGGGACGAGACGCGGCAGGCGCCGCTGCACCCCGTCAGATCGCGGCGAGGAGGGCGAGCACCGCCGCGGCGACGACGAGCGCGATCGCGATCAGGACCGGCAGCCGCCCCTGCGGCCCGTGCTGCGGCGAATCGCGCCGGGCCTGCACCTCCGCCCGATGCGCGGCCTCCAGCCGTGCGCCGTCGGGACCGTGCCCCGCGGCTTCGTCGTCGGTCCCCAGAGGCGCCGCGGCCGGATCGGGCCAGGGCACCTTGTCGCCCGTTCGTCCGCCGTCGATGTCGCTGCGTAGCCGATCGGAGGTGACCCGCCCCATCCTGCCGTTCTCCTGATCGCTCATCGCCGCCGCCCGGAGTCGCTTCTCCTGGTAAAGCGGCACGTATCCACACCGGTTCCGATCC
>DAIMFL010000140.1:0-4775 GCA_036724615.1 Alphaproteobacteria bacterium
CGGCGCCGGCGCCGCTGCTCCTCTGCGGATCTCGCGGCATCCGAATCGGCTTCCGCGGCCTCCGCCGCCGCCGCGCCGGCTTCCTCCTCGGGCTCTCCCTCGGACTCGGCCGCGACTTGCGGCTCGGCGGCCGGCGGGTGGCTCTCCCGATGCTCGCGCTCGTCGCGGTCGCGACCGCGACGACGGCGCCGGGACCGGCGGTTGCGGCGGCGCTCGTCGCCGTTGGCCTCGGCCTCGGCGCGCGCCTCGGCGGCCTCTTCGGCCTCCTCTTCCTCGACCTCCTCGGGCTCGATCTCCTCGGCGACCGGTGGCGTGCCCACCTGGCTCACCGGCGGGCGGACCTGTTCGCCCGGCGCCAGGGTCTTCAGCCGCTCGACCCGGTATTCCGGCGGGATCAGGTGATCGTCCCCGGTGATGAAGATGCGCAGCGCGTGCCGCAGCTCGATCTCGGCCAGCGCCTTGCGCTTGTGGTTGAGGATGTAGAGCGCGACCGCCGTCGGCACGGCGACGCTCATCCCCTCCGAGTTGCGGCTCTTCAGGCACTCGTCCTCGATCGAGCGCAGCACGTGGAGCACCGTCGATTCCGTCGAGCGCACATGGCCCGTGCCGCGGCAGTGCTGGCAGACCTCGGTGGAGGTCTCGAACAGGCTGGGCCGCATGCGCTGGCGCGACAGCTCGAGCAGGCCGAACGGGCTGATGCGTCCGATCTGGATGCGGGCGCGGTCGCTGCGCATCGCTTCCTTGAGGCGCCGCTCCACCGCCGCGTTGTGGCGGCTCTCCTCCATGTCGATGAAGTCGATCACGATGAGCCCGGCCAGGTCGCGCAGGCGCAGCTGGCGGGCGATCTCCTCGGCCGCCTCGAGATTGGTCTTGTACGCCGTCTCCTCGATGTTGCGCTCGCGGGTCGCGCGGCCCGAATTGACGTCGATGGCGACCAGCGCCTCGGTCGAATTGATGACGATGTAGCCGCCGGAGCGCAGCTGGACGACCGGATTGTGGATGGCGTCGAGCTGGTTCTCCACCTGATAGCGGTGCAGCAGCGGCAGCGGGTCGCGGTACAGCTGCACCCGCTTGGCATGGCTCGGGGTCAGCGTGCGCATGAAGGACTTGGCGACCTTGTAGCCTTCTTCGCCGTCGACGATGACGTCCTCGATGTCGCGGCTGTAGAGGTCGCGGATCGAGCGCTTGATGAGGTTCGCTTCCTCGTAGACCAGGGCCGGCGCGCTCGACTTCAGCGTCAGCTCGCGGATCTCGTCCCACAGCCGCAGCAGGTACTCGTAGTCGCGCTTGAGCTCCGCCTTGCTGCGCTCGGCGCCGGCGGTGCGGATGATGACCGCCATGCCCTCCGGGATGTCGAGCTCCTCGAGAATTGCCTTCAGCCGCTTGCGGTCGGCCGGGTTGGAGATCTTGCGCGACACGCCGCCGCCGCGCGCGGTGTTCGGCATCAGCACGCAGTACCGGCCGGCGAGCGAGAGATAGGTGGTGAGGGCCGCGCCCTTGGTGCCGCGCTCTTCCTTGGTCACCTGCACCAGCATCACCTGCCGGCGCTTGATGACCTCCTGGATCTTGTAGCTGCGGAGCGCGCGCGGGGCACGCCGCGGCTGCTCCTCCTCGCTCTCGTCGCCGCCGATTACCTCGTAGGAGCTGTCGGCCGGCACCGATTCCGGCACCGTTCCCGCCGGCGCCTCGGGCGCGTCGCCGGCATCGTCGGCGGCCGATGCCGGCTCGCCCGGTTCCGTACCCACCGGCTCCGTTTCGAGCTCCCTGTCGGCGGCCCCCGGCGAGTCGCCGGCGGCCTCGAGGTCGGCCTCGGCCGCGGCCGGGAGCTCCTCCGGCCCGTCCGGTCCTCCATCCTCGTCCGGCGGCGCGTCGTAGCTCTCCTCGGAGACCAGGCGGTCGGTATCGGCGCCGAGCGCCTGCGACCGGCCCTGCGGGGCGTCTTCCTGGCCGTCCTCCGATGGCTCTGCGGCCGTCTCGCCCTCGCTGTCCGACCCGGAGGCGACCGGCGCGTACTCGGACTCGCCATCGTCATGCCGCGATCTGGACCTGCGGCGGTCGGCCGCCGCCTCACGGGCCTCCTCCCGCGCGTTCTCCGCCGCCGCCTCGCGCGCCTCTTCGGCGAGCAGGGCCTCGCGGTCGGCCACCGGAATCCGGTAGTAGTCGGGATGGATCTCGCTGAACGCCAGGAAGCCGTGGCGATTGCCGCCGTACTCGACGAAGGCCGCCTGGAGCGACGGCTCCACGCGGGTCACCTTGGCGAGATAGATGTTACCTTTGAGCTGCTTCTTGCTGGCGAGCTCGATGTCGAACTCTTCCAGCCGCTTTCCGTCGACCACCACGACCCGAATCTCTTCCGGGTGGGTGGCATCGATGAGCATGTGCTTTGCCATTCGTGGACTGCTCCAAGCCGCGACCGGCGCGGCCCGCGTTTACGGCGGGCGGCGGCGCGAAACTGAATTGAGGAAACCAGACGTTTGTCATGTCGACCTGTCGAACGACGCCGGGCGACTTCGCAAGGCGCCATGACCGGTACCCTGAAGCGGGCGTCGGAAGGCGCCCGCCGAGAACTCGGTGTCGGGGCGACCCGCCGTGGCCGGCTGCGGCGACCCTTGCTCCGGCCGCTCCGCGAGAGAGCTTGTGGAGCCGATCAAACCGCCAGCGCGGCGAGCCGCCGCTCCGGCGAACCGGAGGGGGCGACCGCATCTTGCGGCCGGGCGACTGCGGGCAATGCGAAAATAACCATAAGGCACGTCTTCCACAATCCATTAATCCGGCCGGTGATACGGCTGGGGGACCGGCCGGCCGGAATAGGCGGCCCCGCCGCCCGGAAGGGCCGGCGGGCCGGTTCGAACACCATTGCTGAGAACCCACTGAGAACGTTATACGATCCCACTGTGGTAAGGGGCCATAGGAACAGCGGAATGTGCGGGCTGCGCTGGGTCTGGATCGTCCTCCTGGCGTTGCTGCTGCCTGTCGCGCCGGCGGCCGGCCAGCCGAACGTGCTGGACGTCCGCCTGGGCGTCCACCCGGACATGACCCGGGTGGTGCTGGATCTTTCGGAATCCCCCGGATACCGGGTGTTCACGCTGGCCGACCCCTATCGGGTGGTGATCGACCTCAGCGAGGTCGGCTGGCAGCTGCCGGACGGCAAGGCGCCCGCCGGCCGCGGGCTCGTCCAGGCGCTGCGCTACGGCCTCTTCGCCCCCGGCACCTCCCGGGTGGTGCTGGACCTGGCCGGGCCGACGCGGGTCAAGGACGTCCAGCTTCTGCCGGCTGCCTCCCCCACGCCGGCGCGGCTGGTGATCGACCTGGAGCCCGCCGACGAGGAGAGCTTCCTGGCATCGCTCCGGGCGGCGCCCATCGTGTCCTCCGCCGCGATGGCGACCCCGGCGGCGATCATCCTGCCGCCGGCGAAGCCGGAGCCGCCCGGGGACGACCGGCCGCTCGTCGCCATCGATGCGGGGCATGGCGGGGTCGATCCCGGCGCGATCGGCACCAGCGGCGTGTACGAGAAAGAGATCACCCTCGCCATGGCGCAGGAGCTCGAGGCGCAGCTCGAGAGCAGCGGCCGCTATCGCGTCGTCCTCACGCGCGACAGCGACGTCTTCGTCCGCCTGCGGGACCGCATCGCCGTCGCCCGCGCGGCCGGGGCCGATCTGTTCATTTCCCTTCATGCCGACGCCCACGCGACCCGCGACCTGCGCGGCGCCTCGGTCTACACCCTGTCGGAGCAGGCGTCCGACGCCGAGGCGGCGGCGCTCGCCGCCAAGGAGAACAAGTCCGACGTGATCGCCGGGGTCGATCTCTCCCACGAGAACGAGGTCGTGACCACGATCCTGATCGACCTGGCCCAGCGCGAGACCAAGAACCTGTCCGCCCATTTCGCCAGCCTGCTGCTTCAGGAGCTGGAGCGCGACATTCTGCTGCTCCGCAACAGCCACAGATTCGCCGGCTTCGCCGTGCTGAAGGCGCCGGACGTTCCCTCGGTCCTGGTGGAACTCGGCTATCTGTCGAGCGAGAAGGACGAGGCGCAGTTGCGCTCGTCCAAGTACCGGGCCAAGCTCGGATCGGCGATCCTGCGGGCCGTCGACGGCTTCTTCGAATGGCAGCAGACCATGCGGCGGTCATGAGGCCGCCGCATTCCGGCCCCAGGCTGGGGCACAGCTCCAGACATTCCACAGGCGACGCATGAGCCCACAGGACGAGGACAGACTGCCGCAATCGGCGCAGAAGCCGCGGCGCAGATGGGGGCGCGTCGTCGTGCGGCTGATCTCGGCCATGTTCGGGCTCGCCGTGGTGCTGGCGCTGGGTGCGGTCGTCGGCGGCTACCTGCTCTACCAGCACTACTCCGAAGGCCTGCCCGACTACCGCCAGCTCGCCAGCTACGAGCCGGCGGTGGTGACCCGCGTCCATGCCGGCGACGGCCGGCTGCTGACCGAGTTCGCCGTCGAGAAGCGCGTGTTCGTGCCGATCGAGGGCATACCGAAGCGGGTGATCAACGCCTTCCTGGCGGCGGAGGACAAGACCTTCTACAGCCATCCCGGCATCGACGTTCCGGGCATCGTCCAGGCGGCGATCACCAACGTCACGCAGTTCGGCCGGCGGCCGGTCGGCGCCTCGACCATCACCCAGCAGGTCGCCAAGAACTTCCTGCTCGGCAACGAGGTCTCGATCCGGCGCAAGGCGCGCGAGGCGATCCTCGCCTTCCGCATCGAGGAAGCCTTCACCAAGGACCAGATTCTCGAGCTCTACCTGAATCAGATCTATCTGGGCTT
>DAIMFL010000140.1:4785-8131 GCA_036724615.1 Alphaproteobacteria bacterium
CCTATGGCGTCGCCGCGGCGGCGCTCAATTATTTCGACAAGTCGCTCGACGAGCTCACCATCGCCGAGGCCGCCTATCTGGCGGCCCTGCCGAAGGCGCCGAACAACTATCACCCGATCCGCCGGCCCGAGGCCGCCAAGGCGCGGCGCGACTGGGTGATCGACCGCATGGCGGAGGACGGCCATATCGGCGCGGACGACGCGGCGGCGGCCAAGGCCGAGCCGCTGGTGGTGCGCGAGCGCGGCGCGACCGAGACGGTGGCCGCCGACTATTTCGCCGAGGAGCTGCGCCGGCAGCTCGCCGCGCGCTTCGGCGAGGACGCCTTGTACAAGGGCGGACTGTCGGTGCGCTCGACGGTCGACGGCGAGCTGCAGGCGATCGCCGACCGCGCGCTGCGCGACGGGCTGCAGGCCTATGACCGGCGGCATGGCTGGCGCGGACCGGTCGCGACGATCGATCCGGGCGAGGGCTGGCCCGCGGCGCTCGCGGCCGTCCAGCGCCCGGCCGGGATGCGCGACTGGCAGCTGGCGGTCGTGCTCGAGGCGGGGGCGGAGGAGGCCCGCATCGGCCTGGGCGAGGGCGCCGAGGGCAGGCTGCCGCTCGCCGAGGTCAAGTGGGCGCGCCGGCAGCTGGAGAACGGGCTCGGCCCGTCGGTCGGGGCGGTGTCCGACGCGCTGACGCCGGGCGACGTGATCCTCGTCGAGCCGGTCGCGGCCGACTCCGACGGCAACGCCTATCCGGACGGCACCTACGCGCTGCGCCAGATCCCGGCGGTGGGCGGCGCCATCGTCGCCCTCGATCCGCATACCGGGCGCGTGCTCGCCATGAGCGGCGGCTGGAGCTACGAGATCAGCGAGTTCAACCGGGCCACCCAGGCGCTGCGCCAGCCCGGCTCCGCCTTCAAGCCGTTCGTCTATCTGACCGCGCTCGAGAACGGCTACACGCCCTCGACGATCATTCTCGACGCGCCGATCGTCATCAACCAGGGGCCGGGCCTGCCGCTCTGGAAGCCGGAGAACTATTCCCGCGAGTTCTACGGCCCGAGCACGATGCGCCTCGGCATCGAGAAGTCGCGCAACCTGATGACCGTGCGCCTGGCCCAGGCGGTCGGCATGGACAAGGTCGTGGAAATGGCGCGGCGCTTCGGCATCGCGGAGAACATGATGCCGACCCTTTCCATGGCGCTCGGCGCCGGCGAGACCACCGTGCTCAAGCTCACCGCCGCCTATGCGATGATCGTGAACGGCGGGAAGCGGATCGATCCGACCCTGATCGACCGCGTGCAGGACCGGCGCGGCGAGACCATCTACCGGCACGATATGCGACCCTGCGACGCCTGCCAGGACGTCGCCTGGAGCGGGCAGGAAATGCCGCGGATTCCCGACCAGCGCGAGCAGATCGTCGATCCCGGCAGCGCCTACCAGATGGTCTCGATGCTCGAAGGGGTGGTGCAGCGCGGGACCGGCGCCGCCATCGCCAGTGTCGGCAAGCCGCTCGCCGGCAAGACCGGCACCACCAACGACAGCAACGACACCTGGTTCGTCGGCTTCTCTCCGGATCTGGCGGTCGGCGTCTATTTCGGCTTCGACTCGCCGAAATCGCTCGGCGCGCGGGAGACCGGGTCGAGCGTCGCCGCGCCCGTGTTCCGCGAGTTCATGGAGGCGGCCCTGGCCGATCAGCCGGGCATCCCGTTCCGCGTGCCGCCGGGAATCCGACTGGTCCGCGTCGATGCCACGACGGGACAGCGCGCCAGCGCATCCTCCGGCAAGGTCATCTTCGAGGCCTTCAAGCCGGGAACCGAGCCGACCGGGCAGAGCGTGGTGATCGAGGGCGTCGGCGCCGTGGAGGACGGACAGCCTGTCGTGGGCGGGGCGAGCGCCACGCCGAGTGCGGGAACGGGCGGGCTATACTGAGATTGCCGGGCGCGCTTGACGCCTCCGGCAGGCTCGCCTATCACCGCCGACCGACGAACCCGTAGACCGAGAGAGTGTGCCATGCGTGCAGAGCTCGAAGCGGTCGCCGACGAGATCCGATCCTCGTTGGCGCTGCTGAGGAGGCATCTTTGACTGGGACAACGCCCTTCGCCGGCTCGACGAGCTGAACGCCGAGGCCGAGAACCCGAGCCTCTGGGAGAAGCCCGAGGCCGCGCAGAAGGTGATGCGCGAGCGGACGCATCTCCAGGATTCCGTCGAAGCCTATCGCAAGCTGGAGCGCGGCCTGGAGGACGCGCTCACCCTGATCGAGCTCGGCGAGGCCGAGGGCGACGAAGACTCGATCGCCGAGGGCGAGGCGCAGCTCAACGAGCTGAAGGCGCTGGCCGCGAAGCGCGAGCTCGAAAGCCTGCTCTCCGGCGAGGCGGACGCCAACGACTGCTATCTGGAAGTGCACGCGGGCGCCGGCGGCACCGAGGCCCAGGACTGGGCGGAGATGCTGCTCAGGATGTATGCCCGCTGGGCCGAGCAGCACGGCTACAAGGTGGAATGGCTGGAGGAGAGCCCCGGCGAAGAAGCCGGGCTCAAATCGGCCACCATCAAGGTCATCGGCCACAACGCCTATGGCTGGCTCAAGACCGAGAGCGGGGTGCACCGGCTGGTGCGCATCTCCCCCTATGACAGCCAGGCGCGGCGGCATACGAGCTTCGCCTCGGCCTGGGTCTATCCGGTGATCGACGACACCATCGAGGTCGAGATCAACGACAAGGACCTGCAGGTCGACACGATGCGCTCGGGCGGCGCCGGCGGCCAGCACGTCAACAAGACCGAGAGCGCCATCCGCATCACGCATATCCCGTCCGGGATCGTCGTGAAATGCCAGGCCGACCGGTCGCAGCACCGCAACCGGGCGACCGCCATGGCGATGCTGAAGGCCCGGCTCTACGAGATGGAGCTGCAGAAGCGCGAGGCGGCCGCGGCCGCGACCGAGGCGTCCAAGACCGACATCGGCTGGGGCCACCAGATCCGCTCCTACGTGCTGCAGCCCTATCAGATGGTGAAGGATCTGCGCACCGGCGTGGAGACCTCGGCCACCGACGCGGTGCTGGGGGGCGACATCGATGCCTTTCTGGCCGCGGCGCTCGCATCGCGAATCCAGGGCGGCACGGAGGGGCCGGCGGCGGGGTAGACCCTCACCCGCCCCGCCGTCGCTCGGCGCCCTCTCCCGCAAGCGGGAGAGGGTCAACGAGCGCGTCCTTCGCCTCTCCCGTTTGCGGGAGAGGTCGGCGCCCCTTCGACACTCTTAGGAGCGCCGGGTGAAGGCTACGCCGCGCGGCCGCGGCGGGCGGGGCGGAAGCGGCGGCGCCGGCGCGGGCCGGACGGCTTGCGGCCGTCCTCCGCCTGGCCCTGCACCG
>DAIMFL010000141.1:0-8104 GCA_036724615.1 Alphaproteobacteria bacterium
CTTCCGCGTCTTCGCCGAAGGATCGGCGGCCAAGAATGTGTAGATGCCCTAGCCCAATGGGGGAGAGGGGAGGGTGAGGGGGGCTGCACCAGCCCTGCCGAGAAATGCCTTAATGCGCCTCGGCCCAGCTCCTGCCGATCCCGGTCTCGGCGACCAGCGGCACATCGAGCTCGAGCGCCGGGTGGATGGCGTCCTCCATCACCCGCTTGACGAGCCGCGCCGTCGCCTCGGCCTCCGCGTCCGGCACCTCGAACAGGAGCTCGTCATGCACCTGGAGCAGCATGCGGGCCGAAAGCCCGGCCTCGGCGAGCGCCGGCGGCACGCGGATCATGGCGCGCTTGATGATGTCGGCGGCAGTGCCCTGCCTAGTAGGTTCTGGCTGCCGGATGCTCTATCCGACCGATCCGCTCACTCGGGAGAAAGTCGCGTAAAAGTAGTGCGTTAGCGCCCCGATATGTGCAAGACTTGGCGCTTAACGTGATCGAGAGCGCTAAAGGTAACGTTTCAGCATGCTCGTGGGGCATCGCAGGTATCCAGTGCAACGGCTAGCTCGGCAACCGCTCGTCGACTTCATGCTTGATGCACTGAAGTCTGCGGGATGCCGCATTCTATTTGCCTCTCCGGCTGACACAGCTCCCTTTGTGTTCACGTTTGAGACAGCTGCCGGTGAGCGTATGGGCGTCGTGGCCTACGCATTTCTTGCAACCCGCACCCTCACCAAGAATCGTCCGCTGAACGAGCGCAGCTTCCAGCTAAAGTATGGGAGCAAAGCGAGCTACGCAGAGAACAACTCACACGTGCTCTGGCAGGATCCGTTGGGGCTGTTCACCACGTTGCTCGTGGGAATCGACCCCGAAGAGGGCTTTTTCGTCGCTGCTGATCCCGAAGCGCACAATCCGACGAAGCTCTTCATCCGGCTCGAGTTCAAGGATGAGCACGTCGACCTGATCAAGCTCAATGGCTGGCATAGCTGGGAGCGAACTCGGCGCGGCGCAATGGCCGATCCGATCGAGGTGCTCGTTGGCGGCACAAAGGACGCCTTCCTGGAGCTGATCCGTTTCGAGCGAGCGGCCTACGGCCTGTCGCCCGGCGATCGCCAGCTGCTCGCTGAAAAGCGTGATCTCCTGCCGGCGGCAGCTGGGATCGGCACCGGTCTTTCCGACCCAGTCTCAAGCGAGATGCTGCATCCGATACTGCGCGAGTTCCAGCTGGGCGCGGACGAGGTATTGGGGCTGATTGCGGGTGCGCGTCGGCTCAAGATGGCGGTGCGAGGATGGGTGGCAGAGGAGCACCTTCGAGAGACTTTATCGAGAGTTCCCGGCGTGACGCATTGTGAGCGGCTGGACATTGAGGGTGGCCCGGATCTCCGCGTTCGCTACCGGGACGGCCCCTTCCTCTCCGTTGAATGCAAGAACGCCCTTCGGGAGGTCAGCAAGACGACGGGGCTGCCGCGCATCGACTTCCAGCGAACAAGGGCGGCGAAGCATGACCCTTGCTCTCGCTATTATGCTGCATCTGACTTCGATATCGTTGCCGGTAGACTGCATGCCGTCAACGTGCGCTGGGAGTTCAGGTATGCCTTGCCCCGAACCCTGGACGATCATCGTCACTGCCCTGGCAAGCTCGCAAGCAACGTGCTGGTCGATGAGCGGTGGACCGAAGATCCGCGAATCACTTTCGAGGCCGCAGCCGGTACGGTAATGTGACATCATGACTCGGCCCACCGTCATCAGCTTGTTCACTGGCGCTGGCGGCCTCGACTATGGCTTCGAGGCGGCGGGCTTCCGTACTGCTGTTGCATTGGAGTTCGACGAGCGCTGTGTAAGGACATTGCAGCGGAACCGTGATTGGCCGGTAATCGCTCGCGACATTGAAAGCGTTTCTACTGCCGAGGTGCTGGCAACGGCTGGCCTGAGCCCCGGTGAAGCTGATGTCCTGATAGGCGGTCCGCCGTGCCAGCCGTTCTCAAAGTCGGGCTTTTGGGCAAACGGGGATGCGCGCCGCCTGGATGATCCCCGTGCAGCGACGCTTGGCGGCTACCTGCGAGTCGTCGCTGAAGCACGACCCCGCGCGTTCCTGCTGGAGAACGTCGAAGGCCTCGGATTCCGTGGCAAGGATGAGGCCCTGAAGCTGATCGTCGAGGAGCTGGGGCGCATAAACTCGACACACGCGACCCGGTACAGTGCCGCTGTTGGCGTCCTGAACGCTGCCGACTTTGGCGTGCCTCAGCTTCGCCGCAGGCTCTTCATCATCGGAGCGCGGGACGGGACGCAGTTCCGCTTCCCATCCCCGACCCATGGTGAGCCAGGCAATGCGGGATTCGCGGACAGCGTGCCGCAGTACTGCACCGCTTGGGATGCGCTCTACGACTTGCCCGATCCGGCTGACAGTCAGCTCGATGCGAAAGGGAAATGGGCCGCACTGCTACCCTCGATCCCGGAGGGTGAAAACTACCTATGGCATACCGACCGGGGGGGAGGGGAGCCGCTCTTTGGGTGGCGCCGGCGTTACTGGTCGTTTCTCCTGAAGCTGGCGAAGAATGCTCCGGCGTGGACGCTGCAAGCGCAACCTGGCCCGGCAACCGGGCCTTTTCACTGGAAAAACAGGCGCTTGAGCATGCGCGAGATGGCGCGCCTCCAGACCTTCCCGGACGACATTGTCGTAGAGGGAACTTACGGGGACATACAGCTTCAGCTTGGCAATGCAGTGCCTTCGTTGCTCGCCGAAGTGCTTGCTCGTGCAATCCGGCGGCAGTTGCTTGGGCTTGATGACGCCCGCGATAGGCCCCGGCTCGCCGTTGCGCCGGCGAAGGTGGCGCCGCCACCTCCGGAGCTGCCTCAAGCGGTGCCAGCCGCCTACTTGGCTCTGCGGGGTGAGCACAAGGCTCACCCAGGCACAGGTAAGGGCTATAGGGCGGTTGCTCGGAAAGGCCACTCAGACGTGCTTGCGGCTGAGTAGGAATTCGCTAAGCCGCTCCCTGAGCATATCGGCATCGCCGAGCTCGCATTCCCACAGCGTCAATACTCGCCACCCGGCGGCCTGTAGCCTTGCGCGCGCCTCTTTGTCACGCCGGACATTACGGGCCAGCTTTGGCAGCCAGTACTCGGGCCGGGAGCGAGGAATGTTGGAGTGTCGGCAGCCGGCATGCTGATGCCAGAAGCAGCCATGGACAAAGATGACCGCTTGATGGCGAGCTAGGACGAGATCGGGCGAGCCGGGGAGATCGCGCCGGTGCAGCCGAAATCGATACCCCAAGGCGTGGACCTGCTTCCGCACAGTGAGCTCGGGGCGCGTATTCTTCTTGCGGATCGCTCTCATGATCCTGGAGCGAGCCTCGGGCGCAATCCGGTCCAACCTCATGCTCCCAATGCGTGGTTGCGGGGGAGCGCCCCCGCCTCAGTGCGCCTCGGCCCAGCTCCTGCCGATCCCGGTCTCGGCGACCAGCGGCACATCGAGCTCGAGCGCCGGGTGGATGGCGTCCTCCATCACCCGCTTGACGAGCCGCGCCGTCGCCTCGGCCTCCGCGTCCGGCACCTCGAACAGGAGCTCGTCATGCACCTGGAGCAGCATGCGGGCCGAAAGCCCGGCCTCGGCGAGCGCCGGCGGCACGCGGATCATGGCGCGCTTGATGATGTCGGCCGCCGTCCCCTGCAGCGGCGCGTTGATCGCGGCGCGCTCCATGAAGCTGCGCCGCGCCGGGTTCTTGTCGTTGATGCCCGGCACGTGGCAGCGCCGGCCGAACAGGGTGGTGACGTAGCCGGTCTCGCGCGCACCCTTCTTGGTCCGCTCCATGTAGTCGCGGATGCCGGGATAGCGCTGGAAATAGGCCTCGATATAGGCGCGCGCCTCGGCCTGGGGGATGCCGAGCTGGGCCGCCAGGCCGAACGGGCTGATGCCGTAGATGATGCCGAAATTGATCGCCTTGGCGCGGCGCCGGACCATCGGGTCCATGCCTTCCACCGGCACGCCGAAGACCTGGGATGCGGTCAGGGCATGAATGTCGATGCCGCTGCGGAACGCCTCCTTCATCGGCGCGATCGCGGCCATGTGCGCGGCGAGCCGGAGCTCGATCTGCGAATAATCGACCGAGAGCAGCTTGTGCCCGGCCTCGGCGACGAAGGCGCGCCGGATCTTGCGGCCCTCCTCGGTGCGGATCGGGATGTTCTGCAGGTTCGGATCGGTCGAGGACAGCCGCCCGGTGGATGTGGCGGCGAGGGCGAAGCAGGTATGGACGCGCCCGGTGCGCGGATGGATCTGCTGCAGCAGCGCGTCGGTATAGGTGCTCTTCAGCTTGGCGAGCTGGCGCCAGTCGAGCACCCGGGCCGGCAGGTCGTGCCCTTGCGCCGCGAGCTCCTCCAGCACGTCGGCGCCGGTGGCATAGGCGCCGGTCTTGCTGCTCTTCTTCGCGGTGCCGCCGCCCAGCCCCATCTCGTCGAACAGCACCTCGCCCAGCTGCTTGGGCGAGCCGATGTTGAACTCGTGCCCGGCCAGCCGGTAGATCCCGGATTCGAGCTCGGCCAGCCGCTCCGCGAACTCGGCGGAGAGACGCTTCAGCTCGCCGGCGTCGGCCTTGATGCCGGCCCGCTCCATCTCCGCCACGACGGCAACCAGCGGGCGCTCGATCATCTCGTAGACGGTGACGAGGCGCTCCTCGAGCAGCCGCGGCTTCAGTACGCGGTGCAGCCGGAGCGCCGCCTCGGCGTTCCCGGCGGCATAGGCGCAGGCCTTGTCGAGCGGCACCAGGTCGAAGGTCACCTGCGCCCGTCCGCTGCCCGCCACGTCGGCGAAGCTCGTCGCGGTCTCGCCCAGATGGCGCTCGCAGAGCTCCTCCCGCGTGTGGCCGTAGGCGCCGCCGCCGAGCACGTAGGAGATCTGCATGGTGTCGTCGATCGGCGCGATGCGGAGGCCGAGACCGCCCAGCACGACCATGTCGTACTTGATGTCGTGGCCGACCTTCAGCACCCCCTCGTCCTCGAGCAGCGGCCGCAGCAAGGCGAGGGCACGGTCGCGGGCGATCTGCGCCGGGGCGTCCGCATTGGCGGCGCCGTCGAGGTCGAGCGCGCCCTGCGCCGTCGGGCTGCGATGGGCGAGGGGGACGTAACAGGCGCGCCCCGGCGCGACCGCCAGGGAGAAGCCGACGAGCTCCGCCCGGGTGGCATCGCTCGACGTCGTCTCAGTGTCGAAGGCGACGACGCCGGCCGCGAAGGCCTCGGCGATCCACTGCTCCAGCGCCGCCTCGTCCTGCACCAGGACGTAATCGCGCGGCGCCGCCGGCGCGGCCTTCGCCGCTTCGCCCGGCGCCGCCGCGGCCGCGCCGTTGCCGGCTTCCGCCTGGCCGGCGATGCGGCCTGTTCCCTCGTAGCGCTTGATCAGCGAGCGGAACTGGTTCTCGCGCAGGAAGGCGAGCAGCAGGTCGTGGTCGGGCTCGCGCCGCTGGAAGGTTGCGATCGGCTCCTCGACCGGCACGTCGTCGCGCAGGCGCACGAGCTCGCGGCTGATCCGGGCCTGTTCGGCATGCGCGATCAGAGTCTCGCGCCGCTTCGGCTGCTTGATCTCCGGCGCCCGGGCCAGCAGCGTGTCGAGGTCGCCATAGGTCCTGATGAGCTCGGCCGCGGTCTTGACGCCGATGCCGGGCACGCCCGGCACGTTGTCGATCGAATCGCCGGCCAGGGCCTGGACCTCGATCACCTTGTCGGGCCCGACGCCGAACTTCTCCTCGACCTCCTTGGGGCCGATCGGGCGGCTCTTGATCGGGTCGAGCATGGCGATGCCGTCGCCCACCAGCTGCATCAGGTCCTTGTCGGCCGAGACGATGGTGACCCTGGCGCCGGCCCGGACCGCCTGCTTGGCGTAGGTGGCGATCAGATCGTCGGCCTCGTAGCCCGCGAGCTCGACGCAGGCGACGCAGCAGGCCCGCGTCGCCTCGCGGATCAGGCCGAACTGCGGCAGCAGCTCCGGCGGCGGCTCCGGCCGGTGCGACTTGTAGTCGGCATAGATCTCGTTCCGGAAGGTCAGGCGGCCGGCGTCGAAGATGACCGCGATGTGGTCGGCGTCGGTCTCGCCGATCAGCTTCAGCAGCATGTTGGTGAAGCCGAGCACGGCATTGACCGGCGTGCCGTCCGCGCGCGTCAGCGGCGGCAGCGCGTGGAAGGCACGGAAGATGTAGCCCGAGCCGTCGACCAGATAGAGATGGCGAAGCGGCGCGGGGGCCGCGTCGGCGGCGCAGGCCGGCGCACCGGCGGATGTCGTTTGCGGCATGCCCCGCAGCATGCCCAAGCGGGGCGGAAGAGTCGAGGATCAGCGATCCGGTCGGTGACCGCGCCGCCGCTGAGCAAGCGAATTGGAGACTGTCATGCGCGGGCCCTCATCCCGAGCTTGTCGAGACCCGCGCATCCATTCATCCGCCTGCGCGGACCGCGGAATGGATCGCCGGGTCAAGCCCGGCGATGACATGAGGGGAGGCCGTTCGTCACGACCAGCTTCCTCTGTGCCTCTGTGTCTCTGTGGTTCTCTTCCAGCGTCCGTCAGTGCCCGGCGGCGGCCTCGGCTCCTTCCTTCAGCACGTAGCGCCGGCTGCAATAGGGGCAGTCCACCCGGCCGGTCTTCGTCATGTTCAGATAGACCAGCGGATGACCGAGGGCGCCCCCGCCGCCGTTGCAGCCGACGATGGTGGATTCGACGGTGATGACCTCGACCGGTTCCATGGACTCCCTCGTGACAGGCGGGCCGGATGGCCCGATACGCCGCCTCCGGCACGGGGTGGCCCGTGGTTGACCGTCGGCGGCGGCGGATGATACCGATGAGGCGTGCGGCCGATCAACTGGGCCGGTCACCCCGGCCGCGGGTTTCCTGCCTGGTACCCGCCGTCGCTGAAAGGTGATTTGGGACTTGAGCACCGCCATGGCACGCCGGCGGGTACTGTCATTCTGAAAGATGTGCCAACTTTCGTCGCGCCGACAGCGCAGGCGATAGATCATGCTTCCACGAAGGTTGGCACTAGGCCGGCTTCCCAGAATCCGATGAGCACGACCGCCACCACCTCCCCGCCGTCTGCAGCCACCGGCCCCGGGGTCGCGGCGCCCGCCGCCGGCCGCGGAGAGAGCACGGCCGGCCTGCCGGATCACGCCGTCGAGCTCAGCGGGCTCGACAAGGTCTACGGATCGAAGCCGGGCAAGCACGCCCTGATCGACGTCGATCTCGAGATCCCGCGCGGCAGCCTGTTCGGCTTGCTCGGGCCGAACGGCGCCGGCAAGTCGACCCTCATCAACATCCTGGCGCAGCTCGTCAACAAGAGCTCCGGCACGGTCCGGATCTGGGGCATCGACCTGGACCGGGAGCCGCGGGCCGCGGCCTCGGCGATCGGGGTGGTGCCGCAGGAGCTCAACGTCGATCCGTTCTTCACCCCGCGCGAGCTCCTCGACCTGCAGGCCGGGCTCTACGGCGTGCCGAAGCGCGAGCGCCGGACCATGGAGATCCTGGAGACGGTCGGGCTCGCCGACAAGGCGGAGGCCTATGCCCGCACCCTGTCGGGCGGCATGAAACGCCGCCTGATGGTGGCGAAGGCCATGGTGCACAACCCGCCGGTCCTGGTGCTCGACGAGCCCACGGCCGGCGTCGACATCGAGCTCCGGCAGCAGCTCTGGAGCCATGTGCGCGCGCTGAACGCGGCCGGCACCACGGTCCTCCTCACCACCCATTACCTCGAGGAGGCGGAGCAGCTCTGCGACCGCATCGCCATCATCAACCACGGCAAGGTGATCGCCTGCGAGACGACGGCGGCGCTGCTGCGCCGGCGCGACAGCAAGGAGCTGGTGTTCATCCTGGGCGAGGACCTGGCGGCGCTGCCGGACTCGCTCCACCGCTACGGCGCCGAGCTGCAGGGCCCCCGCCGCCTGGTGCTGCGCTACCCGCCGAGCCGCGTCTCCGCCGGAGAGATCCTGGCGGCGGTGCAGGCGGCGGGGCTGCAGGTTGCCGACATGACGACGCTCGAGGCCGATCTCGAGGACATCTTCCTGCAGCTCACCCGCGGCGCGCACGGCGCGGCTGGCACCGGCGGGCGCGCGCGGTGGGCAGCGCGCGGCGCGCGGCCGCCCCGGCGGCGCGC
>DAIMFL010000142.1:0-8087 GCA_036724615.1 Alphaproteobacteria bacterium
GCCGGCGAGCGCCAGGAGCTGCGCCCGTTCCGCCGCGATCTCTTCGTTCACCGTGAGCACCTGCGGCAGCATGATCCGCTGTAACTGCGCCTTGCGCTCCGCCGGGACCGCCATCCGGTCGAGATCGCCGGGCAGCGCGGCCAGCAGGATGCGCGGCACCGGCGCCGCCGCGTCGCTCGGCGGCGCGGCATAGCCACGGCTCTCGAACAGCCCGGCGAGGTCGTTCGCGCTCGATACCACGATCGTCGGCGGTCCGGAGCGCGTGCCATAGACCAGCAAGAGCCCGAGTAGGATCGCCGCGGCCAGCCCGCCGGCAGCGGCCGCCTTCAGGTCGGTCGAGAGGGTGAGATTCCGCATCGTCGGGCCCGGCTCCGTCCCCGCTTCCCCTAGCCTCAGTGAAGCGGACCGGCGTGGCGGGATCCGGCCGGAATTGCGGTGACATTGTGTCTTACGTGGCCACCAGTCAGGGCCTAAGGCGCGCACCGGCCACTTACCAGCCAGCTGGCTTGCAAATGTCCGGACGGGGATTTCGGTGGATCACATTCGGGAATTGGGAGGAAGCGAGGTCTGCAGGCGTAACATGACGGACAAAGGACGCTGCGTTAGCCAGGTTCTTGTTTGGCCTCCTGCCATCGAGCCAAATCAGGCCGGCGACCTTGCCAATCTGAGTACTGACCATCCTGATGGGCTCAATCAAATCGGTGTCCTGCGACATGATCAACGCGACATCGTAGCGCCCTCGCCAGCCATCGTTCAGCAGGTGTGCCGCCAAATTCACGTCTGAACCCTTCTCCTCAGTGTCGTGCACTTCGACATACTGAGTCGGATCACTCACAAGGGGGCGCCACTTCGTCTTTGTCAGAAACCGGCCAAAATGAAGCCTCGTGTTTGGCAGGGTCTGCAACGCGCTCAGATACAACTGCTGACGTTTAGGAGATTCGGAATCTCCGGCCCGTGCACTCACGCGGGCCGTGAAATATCTAATGACCTCGACAGTGTCAGTGGGATCGAGAAGGCGAGACGCGAGCGCGTGAAGGTTCAGCCATTTGAAATGACTTCCCTTAAGCGCACGATAATACAAATTGAATCCGTCTACGTAAACGTAGACCCGCATTCATCCCCCGGATACCACAAGGGCCGCCGAAGCTGTCGCTCCGTACGGCCCTTGAGCCAACAGCACGCTGTTGGCGGGTATGCACACAAAATATGCACACTAGATCCAGGATGTCAACTTTTTTCTTGACAAAATAGCCGAAAGGAGTCCGCCCGGCACGTTCGGCAGACCTCCGATTCGGCTGGCACACCCCCCATTCGAACCGCAGAACCGGCCTTAAGAACGGCGGAACCCCAGGTATTGCTGATCGAGCGATCCCCAGGACACATCGCCGGCGCGCTCTCAGCCGATCGCGCGCACCTCGACGACCTCGGGCACGTAGTGCCGGAGCATGTTCTCGATGCCCATCTTCAGGGTCGCCGTCGAGCTCGGGCAGCCGGAGCAGGCGCCCTGCATGTGCAGGTAGACGACGCCGTCCTCGAAGCCGCGGAAGATGATGTCGCCGCCGTCCTGGGCGACCGCCGGGCGCACCCGGGTGTCGATCAGCTCCCGGATCGTGGCCGAGATCTCGTCCTCGTCCTCGGCCGTGCGCTCGTCGCCGGCGCTGTCGCTCGGGCTCTCCAGGATCACCGGCCGGTTGGCGGCGAAATGCTCCATGATGATGCCGAGAATGGCCGGCTTCAGCACCAGCCAGTCCTTGGACTGGTCCTTGGCGACCGTGACGAAGTCGCTGCCGAGAAACACCCCGGTCACGCCCTCCACCCGGAACAGCCGTTCCGCCAGCGGCGAGCGCGCCGCCGCCTCGGCATCGGCGAAATCCGCCGTGCCCTGGGCCATGACGACGCGGCCCGGCAGGAACTTCAGGGTTGCCGGGTTCGGCGTCTGCTCGGTCTGGATGAACATGGAAGTCTGCTCCGTGCCCACGAATGCGCAGCCTGCAACATGGGCTCGGGGGCGGTGCGGATCAACCCCAAAGGCGGCATGGTTTATGATACCCGATCAGGCCTTTTGACGTCGCGCAGCGAGGCTGGTAGTTAGCAAGGCCGGCGCGCCGGAGTCGCCGGCCTATTTCCAGACCGACCGTTCCAGATACCGATCGCTCCAGATGGACGTGCAGACCATTGCCGCCTTCCCGCTGGACCCGGCCGAGCAGCACATCGCGGAATGGCTGCTCCGGGAGGCGCGCGCCCTGCCCGACTCGCGCGCCGTGGTGGCGGAGTTCGGCAAGCGGCTGTGCCGCGAGGGCTTCCCCGTCTACCGCCTGTTCGTCTCCCTGCGCACGCTGAACCCGCAGGTCCTGGCGATCGGCCTGTCCTGGCGGCGCGGCCAGGCCGAGGCGGCGGAGGTGCCGCGCGCCCACGACATCCTGGAATCGCCGCAATACCTGAACAGCCCGATCCGGCTGATCTTCGAGGGCGCGCCGATGGTGCGCCGGCGCATCGCCGCGGGCGGCGGCGCGCTGGACTTCCCGATCCTCGAGGATCTGGTGAAGGAGGGCTGCACCGACTATCTCTGCCTGCCGCTGGCGTTCACCGACGGGCGGATGAACGTGATCTCGATCGCCACCGACCGGGCCGGCGGCTTCACCCCGGCCGATCTCGACCGCTTCGAGGAGCTGATGCCGCTCCTCGCTTTGGTGCTCGAGACCAAGGAGATGCGGCGGATCGCCACCACCCTGCTCGAGACCTATCTGGGTCACGGCGCCGGGCAGCGCGTGCTCTCGGGCGCCGTCAAGCGCGGCGACGGCACGACCATCGCGGCGGCGCTCTGGTACTGCGACCTGCGCGGCTTCACCCGGATGAGCGAGGAGCTGCCGCGCGACGAGGTGATCGGCGTGCTGAACGACTGGTTCGCCTGCATGGCCGCGCCGGTGCATGCGCGCGGCGGCGAGGTGCTGAAGTTCATCGGCGACGCCATGCTCGCGATCTTCCCGATCGCCGACGATCTCGACCGCGACCGCGCCTGCCTCACCGCGCTCGACGCGGCGGCAGCGGCGCTCGCCGATCTCGACCGGCTGAACGAGGGACGGGCCGAGGCCGGCAAGCCCGCGATCGACATGGGGCTGGCGCTGCATACCGGCGCGGTGATGTACGGCAATATCGGCGCGCCGAGCCGGCTCGACTTCACGGTGATCGGGCCGGCGGTCAACCTGGTGACCCGGATCGAGGGGCTGTGCGCGCCGCTCGGCATCCGCCTGCTCGCCTCGGCGCGCTTCGCCACGCCCTGCGGCTCGCGCCTGCGCTCGATCGGCCGGCACGAGCTGCGCGGCTTCGCCGAGGCGCAGGAGATCTACACCCTGCCCGGCCTGACATAGGCGCGCGACGGACGCTCAGGCGATGTTGTCTATCGCCTCGATCGCGATGTTGCCCGGAACGATGGTGATCGGGACCCTGAGCTTGCCGACGAACTTTCCGGTGAGGGCAGTGACCAGCGGGCCCGGGCCCTTCGGGCTCGTCGAGGCGCCGAGCACCAGGATCGAGATCGACGGCTCCTCGGCGATGAGCTTCAGGAGCTCGTCGCGGCGCTGGCCCTCGCGCACATAGAGCACGGGCATGGCGTGGGCGAGCTTCTGCGCCTCGGCGGCATATTTCTGCAGGGTCTGCTCGGCCTGCTGGCGCGCTTCCTCCTGCATCAGCTCGCTCACCGCCATCCAATGCTGGAAGTCCGCCGGCTCGATCACGTAGAGCAGCGCGACGCGCCCGCCGGTCTTCTTGGCGCGCAGGCAGGCATAGCGCAGCGCCACCGCGAGCTCCGGGCTGTCGTCGACCACGACCAGGAAGACGCGGCCGAGGGTCTTGGCCTCGGCCTCGGCGGAGTCCGGCGTGGGCGATTCGGGCGCGGCCGGCTTGTCGGAATCGCTCATGCCGGTCAGATCCTGCGGAACACCAGATGGGCGATCCATCCTGCCATCAGCGCGATCAGGATCGCAACCACGCCATGGAGCGCCGCCTGGTTGTGGGCGAAGTCGAAGATGTCGGCGCCGATGCCGATCTTGCTGATGATGAGCGGCGTGGTCTGCGCGCTCACCACCTCGCCGTCGCGGACCAGGAGAACCTCGACCAGGTAGCTTCCCGTCGGCACGTTGGCGGGAAAGCTCACCGTCGCGCGGAACAGGCGCTGGCCGAGGAAGCTCACCTGCGCGACCTGGCGGGCGTAGAGGCCGTCGTCCATCTTGATCCGCACCAGCGCCTCGCGGAAGGCGCGCAGGCTGCCGTCCTGCGGATCCTCCTCCGGGGCGAGGCGCAGGAAGTCGACGCCGATGCCGTGGCGCGCCAGCAAAGCGGGGTTGGCGATCTCGTAGAGCGGCCGGTTGGCCGCCACGGCGTAGAAGCTCGGCACGTCGACGAAGTCCATCCGGCCGCGGTTCACCCAGATGCCGGCCAGCCGGTCCTTGCGGCGCACCGCCACGTCGCCGACCGGCCCGCGCACCACGACGATGACGTCGCCCGGCTCCTCCACCGCGCCGAACAGCAGCACCTCGGTGCCGGTGAAGCCGGTGGTGATCGCGATCAGGTGGTTCGACAGGTCGGCGACCAGCGCCTGCGCGCGGGCGCCGCCCGGCACGGCCAGCAGGACGGCGAACAGGACGGCGAGCGCCGCGGCGCGGCCTGTCGATCGCGGCGCGGTCATCCGATGTCGCTCGCCACGGTGACCGAGTAGCGTTCCTCGGGCGGCACCACCATGTCGTAGGCGAGCCGCGCCCCGACCACGAGAACGAGGATGGCCAGGAAGATTCGCAGCTGCTCCGCCGGGACCCGCGCCCCCATGCGGCCGCCGAGCTGCGCGCCGATCACCCCGCCCACGGTCAGCATCAGCGCCAGCAGCACGTCCACCGTCTGGTTCTGGACGGATTGCAGGAAGGTGACGTTGGCGGCGACGAAGATGATCTGGAACAGCGACGTGCCGACGACGACCGAGGTCGGCATGCCGAGCAGATAGATCATCGCCGGCACCATGATGAAGGCGCCGCCCACCCCCATGATGGCGGCGAGCAGGCCGACGACGAAGCCGATGGCGAGCGGCAGCAGCGCGCTGATATAGAGGCGCGAGCGGCGGAACCGCATCTTGAGCGGCAGGCCGTGCACCCAGGTGTGCTGGTGGAGCTTGCGCAGCGGCGCGCCGCCGCGCCGGCGCCGGCGCAGGATGGCGCGCAGCGACTCGAAGAACATCAGCACGCCGATGGCGGTCAGGAAGACGACGTAGAACAGGCCGATCACCAGGTCGACCTGGCCCAGCCGGCGCAGCAGGCCGAAGGCCAGCACGCCCATGGTGGAGCCGATGAAACCGCCGATCAGCAGCACCAGCCCCATCTTGAAGTCGACGTTGTCGCGGCTCCAATGGGCGAGCACGCCGGAGACGGACGAGGCGACGACCTGGTTCGCCTGGGTGGCGACGGCCACGGCCGGGGGCACGCCGATGAAGATGAGCAGCGGGGTGAGCAGGAAGCCGCCGCCGACGCCGAACATGCCCGAGAGGAAGCCGATCGCGCCGCCGAGGCCGAGAAGCAGGAAAACGTTCAGCGAGATCTCGGCGATGGGCAGGTAGATCTGCATGTGCCGAGAGCTCAGACGAGAACGGACATCGGGCGGCTCGCGCGCGCTTCTTGGTTGGATTCCGAGGCGCGGACCGGTATCCGCGCCCTCCGCCGGGCGGGAGCGCCGCGCTGCGCCCCGACTCGGCGCCACCTGGCTATGCGCGCCACGTTACACCTGCCCGCAGCGTCCAGGAAAGACAAAGCCGATGGGCCAGGACAGGGCGGGCGCCCGTGCGGCTATTTCAGCAGGATGTTGGCGAGCTCGCGCAGCTGGGTGCGCGCCCTGAGCAGGTAGAAGCCCTGGGCCAGGAGATGATTCGGCAGCACCATGCCGTCCGCGGAACCGTTCGAGACGACCCAGGGCTGCAGCTCGGCGGCGAACAGGAACGTATCGACCGTCTGGTCCCAGACGGCGCGCATCTCGCGCTCGTCGATCACCGCTGCGAAATCGGCGCCGAGCTCGCGCAGCAGCAGGCCATAGGCATAGATGCGGCCCTTGGTGTTGTAGAAGATGTCGTCGGCCTTGAAGTCGAGCCAGGCGCCGCCGGTCTGCTCGATATGCTGGTCGACGACCGCCGAGGCCGAGCCCAGGTCGGCCGCCATGCGCTCGATGGTGGCGAGCAGGTTGTCGGCCCGCCGGTCGTAGACCGCCTGGCCGGCGACGAGCCGCCGGTTGTAGGAGAGGAGCGCCTGGCGCGCCGCCCGGTACTGGCTCTCCGACGAGGCGGTGGGCGCCCAGGAGGTCGAGGGGTCGAACAGCCAGATCGTGCCGGGATATTTGAGCAGCCCCGCCGCCTTGTCGAGATCCGGGTCGGCGCGGGACGAGCCGCGGCTGCGGCCCATCTGGTCGGTCATCTCGATCGCGAAGCGCGACAGGGCGGAGACGATGCCCTGCTGGTAGTTGGGCATGTTGTCGAGCGCCCAGCCCGGCAGGAAGAACGGGTCGTTGGCGACCCAGGCGTTCTGGTCGACCTCGCGCTCGATCAGGGCGGCGGCGAGGCCGACGGCGCGGCTGCCGCCCTCCGGGACCTGGACCGGCGCGAAGAACTCCACGTCGTCGTCGATCTGGTGCAGCCAGATCATGCCGATCGGGTAATAGAGCAGGATGGCGGCGAGGAGGACGAGCCCCGCCCAGAACAGCCCGCGGCGCAGCCGGCGTCCGGACGGGCCTGTGACCAGCCGGCGCCATCCGCGCGGCCGCTCCTCCTCGAGCAGGAACTCGTCGTCGATGGTCATCAGGCGAGTCCCTCCTTCGCGACGCCGGCCGGCCCGCTCAGGGCCGCAGGAAACCGACGATGTCCTTCACCTCGGCGATGATCGGCGCGGACAGCGCGCGGGCGCGCTCGGCGCCGTCGCGCAGCACCAGGTCGATCTCGGCCGGATCGGCGAGCAGCCGCTTCATCTCGGCGCCGATCCGCCCCAGCGTCGCCACGGCGAGCTCGGTCAGCTCCTTCTTGAAGACGGAGAACTCGCGGCCCTCGAACTCGGCCAGCACGTCGGCGAGGCTTCGGTCCGACAGGGCGGCATAGATGCCGAGAAGGTTGAAGGCTTCCGGCCGCTTCGCCTCCGCCTCCGGATCGACCGCGCCGCCGGGCCTGACAACGGCCGGTCCGGGCAACGGTTCCGGGTCGGTCTTGGCCTTGCGGATCTTGAGCGCCACCTGGTCGGCGTCGTCGGTCATGTTGAGGCGGCTGTAGTCGGAGGCGTCCGACTTGCTCATCTTCTTGCTGCCGTCGCGCAAGCTCATCACCCGCGTGGCCGAGCCGAAGATCTGCGGCTCGGGCAGCGGGAAGAAGTCCACCTCGTAGTCGTTGTTGAACTTCTGCGCGATGTCGCGGGCGAGCTCCAGATGCTGCTTCTGGTCCTCGCCCACCGGCACGTGGGTCGCCCGGTAGACGAGGATGTCCGCCGCCATCAGGTTCGGATAGGCGTAGAGCCCGACCGAGGCGTTCTCGCGATCCTTGCCGGCCTTCTCCTTGAACTGGGTCATGCGGTTGAGCCAGCCCAGCCGGGCGACGCAGTTGAAGATCCAGGCGAGCTCGGCATGGGCCGGGTTCTGGCTCTGGTTGAACACGATATGCCGCCTGGCGTCGATCCCGGCCGCCAGGAAGGCCGCCGTCACCTCCCGCGTGTGGGCCTTCAGCTCGGCCGGGTCCTGCCAGACCGTGATGGCATGCATGTCGACGATGCAGAACAGGCACTCGAACCCGTCCTGCAGCTTCACCCAGTTGCGGATGGCGCCGAGATAGTTGCCGAGATGCAGATTGCCGGTGGGCTGGACGCCCGAGAAGATGCGGTTCATGCGGGAGGACGGGTCCGGTGGCCTCGGAAGCGGCCGGAGTTATCGCTTGGCCGAGCGTTCAGGGTCAAGCTGGGCTCCGCCGGCGGCGGAGCGCGCCCATGAGCTCGCCCGGGCGCACCGCCCCGACCGCGAGCGCCGTCGCGGCGTAGAGGGCGAGCCCGCCGAGCACCAGGGCGGCGAGCGCCGCGACCCGGAGC
>DAIMFL010000143.1:0-5759 GCA_036724615.1 Alphaproteobacteria bacterium
AGCGGCAGCGCCGCGTCCCAGGCCGGCGCCAGGCGGCCGGCCGCGAGCCACAGCCCCGCCCCCATCACGGCGCTCGCCAGCAGGATGCGCAGCACCCGCGACTTCAGCCGGCGGTCCGCCGCGAAATGGCCGCGCCGGGCGAGCGTCGCCGCGAGCAGGGTCACGTTGAGCCAGGAGGCGATGGAGGTGGCGAGGGCGATGCCCAGGAACCCGATCACCTGGAACAGGCCCACGCTCAGCAGCGTGTTGGCGATCATGCTGACCACGGCGAAACGGAACGGCGTCGCCGTGTCCTCGCGGGCGTAGAAGCCGGGCGTCAGCCCCTTCACCAGCACGAAGGCCGGCAGGCCTGCCGAATAGGCCGCGAGCGCCGCGGCGGTGGCCGCGCTCGCCTCCGGCCCGAAGGCGCCGCGCTCGAAGAGCACGGTGACGATCGGGAAGGAGATGACGGCGAGCGCCGCCGCGGACGGCAGGGTGAGCAGCATCGAGAGCTCGCTCGCGCGGTTGAGCGCCGTCATGGCCTCCGCCTCGCGCCCGCCGCGCAGATGGCGCGACAGTTCCGGCAGCAGCACGACGCCGACCGCCGACCCGATCACCGCCAAGGGCAGCTGGTAGATCCTGTCGGCGTAATAGAGATACGAAACCGCCCCCGCCTGGAGCGAGGCGATGATCGTGCCGATCACCAGGTTGATCTGCATCACGCCGGACCCGACGATGCCGGGCAGCATCAGCTTCAGGAGCCGCTTCACCGCCGGGGAGAGCCGCGGGCGCGGCAGCCGCAGCGCGAGCCCGGCGCGGTGGCAGGCGATCGCCATCCACAGGAACTGGCCGACCCCGGCCACCGCCACCGCCCAGGCCAGCACGTGGCCGGGATGGCCGGTGACGGGCACGACGACGACCAAGGCGACGATCATCGCCACGTTGAGCAGGATCGGCGCCGCCGCGGCATGGGCGAAGCGGTGCAGCGAGTTGAGGATGCCGCCCTGGAGCGCCGTCAGCGATATGAACAGCAGGTAGGGGAAGGTGATCTGGGTGAACAGCACCGCGTAGCCGAACTTCGCCGGGTTCTCGGCGAAGCCCGGCGCGATCACGTGCATCAGCCAGGGCATGGCGATCTGCGCGGCGACGGTGAAGAGAAGCAGCGTCACCAGCATCACCGACAGCACCTGCTCGGCGAAGGCCTTGGCAGCCGCCTTGCCGTCGGCCTCCAGCCGCATCGCGAACTGCGGGACGAAGGAGGCGTTGAACGCTCCCTCGGCGAACAGGCTGCGGAACAGGTTCGGGAAGCGCTGGGAGACGAAGAAGGCGTCGGCCAGGTCGCCGGTGCCGAGCACGCGGGCGATCAGGATGTCGCGCAGGAAGCCGAGCACGCGGCTTCCCATGGTGTAGCCGCCGACCGTCGCGACCGACCGGATGATCCCCATGGGCTGCAGTGTCTATCGGATTGCGGCGGAATTAGGAAGGTCGCAGGTCCGTCGACCCCCCCGGGACGGGCTGGACGAAGATCACCACAGAGACACAGAGACACAGAGGAAAATAATTGTCATCGCCGGGCTTGACCCGGCGATCCATTCCGCCGTCCGCACAGGCGGATGGATGGATGCGCGGGTCAAGCCCGCGCATGACAGTCTTAGCTTACTTCTCTGTGTCTCTGTGCCTCTGTGGTTGCCCTTCCCGTCCCCGCCCTATTCCGCCGCCGTCTCGGCCGGCGCGCCGTCGGCGGGGTCCTGCAGCGCCTCCATCAGCGCCTCGCGGATGCCCTTGAGCCGCGTCTCGTTGTCGATCTTCAGGCCGAACTGGTCCTTCACGTAGAACACGTCGATCGCGCGCTCGCCAAAGGTTGCGATGCGGGCGCTCGAGATCTGCAGCCGCAGCTCGAAGAGGCCGCGCCCCGAGCGGCGGAGCTTTGGACCTCGATCGTCTGTCGGTGAGCCTTACACATTCGCAAGGCTGATCGCCGCCGGCAGACCTAAGGTGCTGTAGCTTGGCAACTCTGGATTGTGGCACAGAATGTGCGTCCGATATTGAACGAGTAAAGGTTGTCGGAGGGACCGTTGCCGTGAAGACACTTGCCCTGATCCTTGCCGCTCTACTCGCCGCTTTCGGCGCGTCGCCGGCTTCGGCGACGATGATTCGATGGGAAGGAACGGCTTCGATCCAGCGAAACATCGATTTTGCCACTCTTGGCCAGGTTGCCGGCTATTTCGATTTCGACACCGTGTCGGCAACGATCGTCGGTGTGAACATGACGTTCACGCCTGTCGCAGGCGCCCTGCATCCGCTCAACGGTGACCCGCTGCCCATCTTTACCGCGAACGCCGTTTCGGGTGGCGGTGCAACGGGCGCGTTCCTGGTGGACTGGAGCGATGGCCCGGACTTCGCGGGCGACTATCTGCTTGCGGTTGTCGAAGCCAGCGGCCTCGGACAGGTGGGACAGACGCTCGACGGCATAGCGCTGCGGATCTGCGCCGTTTCAGATTGCCGGATTCGAGCGGCCAGGGGATGTCCGGATCAGCCATCGCATTCACGTCGCGTGATCTCTCCGTGGCGGTGCCGGAGCCGGTCAGCGGGCTCCTGCTCGTCACCGGTCTCGCGGCTCTCGCCGCTGTGCGACACCGCCGCCGGCGAGACGTCGCCTGAACGAAGCTTCCGTCGGTCTCCGGCGGGCAGAAGATCACCAAAGAGGCACAGAGACTCAGAGGCTGAAATGCTTGTCATCGCCGGGCCCGCATCCCGAGCTCGTCGCGGGAGACCCGGCGATCCATTCCGCCGGTCGCGCAGGCGGATGGATGGATGCGCGGGTCGAGCCCGCGCATGACAGTCTCGACTTCCTTCTCTGCGTCTCTGAGCCTCTGCGGTTAGCCTTCGCGTCCCGGTCGCTATTCCGCCGCCGCCGTTCCGGCCGGCTCGCCGTCGACCGGGTCCCGCAGCGCCTCGTTGAGCGCCTCGCGGATGCCCTTGAGCCGCGTCTCGTTGTCGATCTTCAGGCCGAACTGGTCCTTCACGTAGAACACGTCGATCGCGCGCTCGCCGAACGTCGCGATGCGGGCGCTCGAGATCTGCAGCCGCAGCTCGGAGAGGGCGCGGGTCAGGTCGTAGAGCAGACCGGGACGGTCGCGCCCGTTCACCTCGATCACCGTGTGGCTGGCGCTCGCGCGGTTGTCGATCAGCACGCGCGGCGGCACCTTGAAGACGGAGAGCCGGCTCGGGATCGCCGAGCGCCGGCGCGAGAGCTCCGCGAGCAGGTCGCCGCGCTCCTCCAGCACGCGCCTTATGGTGACGGCGAGCTTGGCGAGCTTGTCCGGCCGGTCCACCGCGTGGCCCTCGGAATCCTGGATCCAGAAGCTGTCGAGCGCCATGCCGTTGGTGAGGGTGAAGATCCGCGCGTCCACGATGTCGGCGCCGCAGAGCGCCATGGCGCCGGCGAGGCGC
The DNA here is from genome assembly GCA_036724615.1 of Alphaproteobacteria bacterium. Taxonomy (GTDB): domain Bacteria; phylum Pseudomonadota; class Alphaproteobacteria; order Dongiales; family Dongiaceae; genus DAIMFL01. The sequence goes on from DAIMFL010000143.1 coordinate 3,433, forward strand.
GAGAACAGCCCGGGCTCGTCCTTCGTGTAGACGGTGACCTCGGTGACCGAGCGCCAGGCGTCGATCCGCGTGTCGACCGAGAGCGCATCGCCGGCGGCTTCCGCGTTGCGCACCAGCCGGGCGTGGCGCGCATGGGTCGCCGGATCGAAGGCGAGCCAGTAGGCCGGCGTGCCGCGGCGCACATGCGTCTCGAAATCCGCATCGCTCCAGTCGCGCAGCTCCGCCCGCAGGGAGTCGAGCGCGGCGGCGACCCGGGAGGCGCGCCCTTCGCTGGCGAGGCCGCCCGACAGCACCTCCTCCGCTCGATAATAGAGGTCGCGCAGGAGCTGCGCCTTCCAGCCGTTCCAGGTCTTGGGGCCCACCGCACGGATGTCGGCGACGGTGAGCACGAGGAGGAGCCGCAGGCGCTCCAGCGACTGCACCACGGCGACGAAGTCGGCGATGGTCTGCGGGTCGTCCACGTCGCGCTTGAAGGCGGTGTTGCTCATGAACAGGTGGTAGCGCACCAGCCAGGCGACGGTCTCCGTCTCCTCGTCGGTGAAACCCAGGCGCGGCCCCAGCTCCATGGCGATCTCGGCGCCCAGCTCGGAATGGTCGCCGCCGCGCCCCTTGGCGATGTCGTGCAGCAGCACGGCGAGATAGAGCACGCGGCGCGAGACGATCTTGTGGACCGCCTCGGTGCTGACCGGCACCTCCTCCTTGAGCAGCCCCTGCTCGATCCGGTGCAGCACGCCGATGGCGAAGATGCTGTGCTGGTCGACCGTGTAGTGGTGATACATGTCGTACTGCATCTGCGCCACGACGCGGCCGAAATCGGGCATGAAGCGGCCGAACACGCCGGCCTCGTTCATGCGCTGCAGCGTCGTTTCCGGGTCCTTGCGCGAGGTCAGCATCTCGACGAACAGCCGGTTCGCCTCCGGGTCGCGGCGGACCTTGCGGTCGATCAGCTTCAGGCTGCGGGTGACGAGCTTCAGCGCCGCCGGATGGATGTCGAGCTCGTAGCGCTGCGCCGTGTGGAACAGGCGCAGAAGGTTCACGGGATCCTGGACGAAGGTCTCCTCCCCCGCGACGGTCAGGCGCTCGCCCTCCACCGGGAAGCCGCCGATCTCCTTGCGCAGGAAGCCGATGCCGGGCAGCCGGTCGAGCAGCCGCTTGCGCTGATGCGCCGCCTCGATCGCCGCGCAGAAGATCCGCGTCAGGCCGCCGACGCTCTTGGCGATCAGGAAATAGTGCTTCATCAGCCGCTCGACGCCGCGCGTGCCGGCATGGTCGGTGTAGCCCATGCGCGCGCTGATCGCCTGCTGCACGTCGAAGGTGAGCCGCTCCTCGGCGCGGCCGGTCAGGTAATGCAGGTGGCAGCGCAGCGACCACAGGAAGTCCGAGGCCTTCTCGAAACTGCCGACCTCCTTGCGGGTCAGCACGCCGCGCTCGATGAGCGCCGCCACGTCGTCCACCTGATAGACGTACTTGGCGATCCAGAACAGGGTGTGGAGGTCGCGCAGGCCGCCCTTGCCGTCCTTGATGTTGGGTTCGAGCACGTAGCGCGTATTGCCCATCCGGGCGTGACGCGCCTCCCGCTCGGCGAGCTTCGCCTCGACGAAGGCGACGGCGCTGCCCGTCATCACCTCGCGCTGGAAGCGGCGCTTCAGCTCGTCATGGAGCGCGCGCTCGCCCCACAGATAGCGCGCCTCGAGCAGCCCGGTGCGGATCGTCATGTCGGCCTGCGCCTGGCGCAGGCAGTCGTCGACCGAGCGCGTGGCGTGGCCGACCTTGAGGCCCAGGTCCCACAGCATGTAGAGCAGGTACTCGACCACCTGCTCGGTATGCGGCGTCTGCTTGTAGGGCAGCAGGAACAGGAGATCGACGTCCGACTGCGGCGCGAGCTCGCCACGGCCGTAGCCGCCCACGGCGACCAGCGCCATGTGCTCCGCGGCGGTGGGATTGGGCAGCGGATAGACATGGCCGGTCGCGTGGTCGTAGACCGCGCGCACCAGCTGGTCGATCAGGAAGCAGGTGCCGAGCGCGACGGCCCGGCCATCGCCCAGGCCTTCCGCCCGGTCGCGCCCGACCCGGCGGCTGCGCGGGCCTTCGCTCCCGTCGCCGTCGAAGCGCCGGCGGATCTCCGCCCGTCCGTCCGCCAGCGCCTCCTTCAGCAGCTGCAGGACGGCCTGGCGCTCCGCCGCCGGATCGCGTGTGTTCGCGCCGATCTCGACGAGCCGGCCGGCCAGCGCGCCGCGGTCGACGATCGCCCGCCGGTCCGGCACGGCGCGCTCGGACGAGGCCTCGCCCGGTCGCCGGTCGATCGCAGGGGCGGCGGAAACGGTCAT
>DAIMFL010000143.1:5769-8038 GCA_036724615.1 Alphaproteobacteria bacterium
CGGGTCTTTCCGACCCCGCCGGCACTATGCCACAGCCCGGCCGGCGGCCACAGCGGTCGGCATCGGCGTCGCGGCGCCCCCACCCCCGGGGTGGGTGGGCCGCTGGCTGGATCCGGCCGACTGGATTTCCAGCCGCACCCCGCCGCCTGCTAGTATGCCGGGATGCGCCGTTTCGCCGCCTGCCTCGCTTTCGCCCTTCTCGCCGCCTGCTCCGCCGGCGGCGGCGACATCGTCTCGAGCCCGGTCGGGGCCGCATTCAGCCTTGCCGAGGGCCGGGTGGGCGAGATCGAGGTCACCGTGGCCGACCGCCAGCCGGTGGAAACGGCCGCGCTGGTCGCGCCGGACGGCGAAGCGACCCCGGCCCATCAGATCGACCGCAGCAAGACGGTCGAGGACGAGGGCGGCTTCATGCCTTCCTTCGGCGTCGGCGTGTTCGGCGGCAGCTCCGGCCATGTCGGCACAAGCGTCGGCATCAACATCCCGGTCGGCCGGTCGGGCGCGCCCCACGACCCGGTGATCGACAGCCGGGCGCGGATCCGCGTGCCGGACATGGCGGCCTACCGGGCCGGCTGGCAGGACTGGAAGATCCGCATCGAGCTCGGCACCGGCGCGGCGGACCGGCGGGTGATGGAGATCCCGGCGCCCCGCCCGCCGGAAGGGTGAGTCCTCCCGGGAGCACCGCGACAGGCCCTCACCCTCCCCGCGCTCACGCGCGGGTCCCCTCCCTCTCCCGCTGCGCGGGAGAGGGCAATTCGCAAACCCTCTCCCACCTTCGTGGGAGAGGGTGCCGCGCGCCAGCGCGCCGGGTGAGGGTCAGCGGTCGGGCAGCTGGGATTTCAGCCGGTAGAGCAGCTCCAGCGCCTCCTTCGGCGTGAGCTCGTCCGGGTTCACCCCGGCGAGCGCGGTCTCCACCGGCGAGGGCTCCGACAGTTTCGCCGGCCCCGCGGGCTTCGCCGCCGCGGCGAAGAGCGGCAAGTCGTCGGCGAGCTTCGCCACCGCCCCGGCCTGCTCGCCCTGCTCCAGGCTCGCCAGCACCTCCTCGGCGCGGGCGACCGCGGCGGCGGGAAGGCCGGCGAGCTTCGCCACGTGGATGCCGTAAGAGCGGTCCGCCGCGCCGGGCGCGACCTCGTGCAGGAAGACGACCTCGCCCTGCCATTCCTTGACCCGCATGGTCCAGGGCGTGAGGGCGGAGAGCCGCGCGGCGAGTGCCGTCAGCTCGTGGTAATGGGTGGCGAAGAGCGCCCGGCAGCGATTGACCTCGTGCAGATGCTCGACGCAGGCCCAGGCGATGGAGAGCCCGTCGAAGGTCGCCGTGCCGCGGCCGATCTCGTCCAGGATGACCAGGGCGCGCGGGCCCGCCTGGTTCAGGATCGCCGCCGTCTCCACCATCTCGACCATGAAGGTGGAGCGGCCGCGCGCCAGGTCGTCCGCCGCGCCGACCCGGCTGAACAGCCGGTCGACGACGCCGATATGGGCGGACCGGGCCGGGACGTAAGCGCCGATCTGCGCGAGCAGCGCGATGAGGGCGTTCTGGCGCAGGAAGGTCGACTTGCCGGCCATGTTCGGCCCGGTCACCAGCCAGAGCCGCCGGTCCGGCCCGAGATCGCAGTCGTTGGGCACGAACGGCCCGGCGTGATCGCGGCCGAGCGCCGCCTCGACCACCGGATGCCGGCCGCCCTCGATGCGGAAGGCCGGGCTGTCGTCGACCCGCGGCCGCACCCAGCGCTCGGTGACCGCGAGCTCGGCGAGCGCCGCCGTGACGTCGAGAAGCGCCAGCGCCGCGGCGGCGGCCGCGATCTCCTCCGCCCGGCCCGTCACCTCGCCGGCGAGGTCGTCGAACAGCGCGAGCTCGACGGCCAGCGCCTTGTCGGCGGCGCTCGTTATGTCGCGCTCCAGCTCGCCGAGCTCGACCGTGGTGAAGCGCACCGCGCTCGCCAGGGTCTGCCGGTGGATGAAGGCGGTCTCCCCCGCGCCGCCCTTCAGCTTGTCGGCCTGGACCGGCGTCGTCTCGACGTAATAGCCGAGCACGTTGTTGTGGCGGATCTTGAGCGAGGCGATGCCGGTCGCCTCGCGATAGCGCGATTCGAGCGCCAGGATCATGCGGCGCCCGTCGTCGCGCAGGGATTTCAGCCGGTCGAGCTCCTCCGAATAGCCGGGCGCGACGAAGCCGCCGTCCCGCGCCAGGAGCGGCAGGTCCGGCGCCAGCGCGCGGGAAAGCCGGGCGATCAGCGTCTCGTGCCGGCCGAGATCGGCGCGGGCGGCGGCGATG
>DAIMFL010000144.1:0-7964 GCA_036724615.1 Alphaproteobacteria bacterium
GTAGATGTCGTCGATATAGGGCGCGACGTTCGGGTCGCCGGCATAGCCCTTCATCACCGACGGTCCGCGGGTCACGCCATGGTGCACGATCCGCCGGAAATCCTCCAGCCCGACCGGCCGATCGACCAGCGACGGGCCAAAGCTCGATCCCATGCCGTCCGGCCCGTGGCAGTGATTGCACCCCGCGTGATAGCGGCGGAAGCCGTTATAGGTGCGCGCGTCCGCCTTGCCGTCGACGACGACGTAGAGTTTCGCCGAGGGGAGCTTCACCGCAGGCGCGGGCTCCTGCGCCACGGCAGCGAGCGCGAAACCGCCGACGGCGAGCAACGCCAGCGTGAGAGAGCAGAAACCGCGCATGGCCGGAAGCTCCGACCAAAGGAGTTGGAGAGGAGTGCCGGTCGCCGCACGCGGCCGCGGGCGCTGCGACGACCGGCTCGGCGGCCGCTACTGCGTCTTGGCGACGCTCTTATGAACCGAGAAGGACTGTGCGGCGACGAGAGCTTCCAGCCCGCCAGTATCCACGGCCAGGCTCGTCGCCCCGTCGCCGCAGGTGAAGTTCAGCGAGCGTCCCTCCTCGCTGTCCAGCCCGGCGATCTGACCGGGGTACAGCACCAGGCGGACCCGGGTGGGCGAGGCCGCGCTCGGCGTCTCCAGGGCGCTTTTCTCCATGATCATGAGATTGACCAGGCAGGTGGCGGAATACTCCACGAAGTAGCCGCTTACCCACTTGGAACCGAATTCGTGGCTGACATTCTGGACCGGAGCGTACAGGGACTGTGCGCTGGGCTCCGGCGACTCGCCGGCAACGGCGGGGGTCAGGCCCGCGAGACCGATGGCGATCGTCCCGACGAAAGCCGCGGCACTGCGCTGCTTCTGGGTGGACATGGCGTCCTCCTGTCGAAAGACATGAGGTCGGCATAATGGGCGCCGGCCGGATCTGGTGGCCTCTTCTACACCCCCGCTTTGGCGCTGGATGTGATGCGCTTCACACTTGCCCAAGAAAGCTCTTGCCGGAGCCGGCGAGCGCGACCTGGACGATCCGATCATCCTCTACGAGCGCCTGACCCGCGGGGCCGGCCGGCCGACCAGCGCCACGCCGGCCGCGGCGAGCGCCATGCCGAGCCAGGCCAAGGGCGGCATCGCCTCGCCGATGGTCGCCCAGGCGATGAGGGCGGCGCCGGGCGGCACCAGGAAGAACAGGGCGGAGACGCGCGAGGCCTGGCCGCGACGGATCATGGCGAGGAGGAGGGTGATCGCCACCAGCGAGTTGCCGATCACCAGGTAGGCGAGCGAGGCCACGAGTTCTCCCGTCCAGTCGACCCGCATCTCCTCGATCGCCCAGGCGACCGGCAGCACGGCGGCGAGCCCGACCGCGTACTGCACGGCATTGGCGGTGACGGGATGCTGAGACAGGCCGAAGCGCTTTTCGTAGAGCGTCGCCGCGGTCATGCCGGCGAGACCGCCGGCGGCGGCGATGACGGCCCAGGCCGAGGTCGCCTCGATCTCCGAGCGCGCCGCGATGACGAGCGCGGCGCCCGCGAGCCCGAGAGCGAGCCCCGCCCAGCCGAGTGCGCCGACCCGCTCGCCAGCCAGTCGCGGCGCCAGTAGCCCGACGAGAATCGGTTGTAGCGAGACGATGAGAGCGAGTGCGCCGGCCGAGAGCCCGACATCCATCGCGATGTAGCACAGCCCGAAATAGACGGCCTGGATCAGAAAGCCGACGACGGCGAGATGCAGCCAGTCGATCGGCCGCGCCGGCAAGGGCGGCCGGAGGATCGGCACCAGCGGCAGCAGCACGGCGAGCACCAGCGCGTAGCGCAGCGCCAGGAAGGTGATCGGATCGGCATGGAGGAGGCCGAGCTTCGCGATCGCGAACCCGGCCGACCACAGCACCAGGAAGACCGCCGGCGCGACGAGCGCCCAGAGGCGATCGCCGCCGGCGCCGGTCGTTGCAGAGGGTTCGGCCATCCCGTCCCTTCGCGCTGCTTGCGCCCGGCGCGCGGATCAAAACGCCGGCCGTGCCCGTTTGAACGTCCGGATCGACGGCGAGGGCGCCGACCGGGCGGAGACGATAGCATGCAGACGGGACTTCGGCTCGATTCGACCGATTCGGGCGGGCTCCGGCAGGCCGACGTGGAGGACTGGACGGCGTTCCAGGAGATCTTCGCCGACGCCCCCTCGCCCCGGCGCTGGATCTATCGCGGCTCCCGGCGCCGGGGCCTGGTCAGCAGCCTGGAGCGCGCCTGCCGCGCGGCGGCGATCGACCTCGCCCGGGCGCCGGAGATCGAGCGGCTGCTGGTGCGCGAGTTCCGGCGCAACTACCGCGGCGCCGACGCCGCGATCGTGGCCAGCGACACGCTCTACTGCATGGGTCTGATGCGCCATTACGGCGCGCCGACCCGGCTCCTCGACTGGACCTACTCGCCCTATATCGCGCTGTTCTTCGCGATCAAGGACCTGGAGCCCTGCGACAGCGGGGCGGAGGGCGACGATCCTGTCGGCCATCTCTGGGCGCTCGATACGGCCGTGTGCCGCGAGGTCGCGGAATCGGTCGCAGAGGACAAGCCGCTCCGGCGGCGCTTCGAGGACGAGGGCGTGCAGGACGACGCGACCTTCCGCGAGACCTATCTCAGCCGGCCGTTCCGCCGCTTCGTCCTGCCGGAGAATCCCTGGACGTTTCACCAGCGGCACCAGGTGCAGCAGGGCGTGTTTCTCTGCCCCGGCGACGCGTCGTCGAGCTACGAGAGCAATCTCGCGGCACTCGACGAGCGCGACAAGGACACTCCGTGCGGCGAGCGCGCGCTCAGGCGCTACACGATCCGGCTCACCGCCGAGGCGCGCCGGGTGGCGCTCTGGCAGCTCCATCGCGGCAACATCACCGAGGCCAGCCTGTTCCCCGGGCTCGACGGATTCGCCCGGTCACTCGGCCACCGCCTGCCGTTCTTCCTGCAGCAGGTGGAGGACGGAAGGTAGGGCGAAGGGAAGGTCCCCCAGAGGCATGGAGGCACAGAGGAGGTCATAGGAGAATTGTCATGCGCAGGCTTGACCCGCGCATCCATCCATCCGTCAGCGCAACCGGCGGAATGGATCGCCGGGTCGAGCCCGGCGATGACAATCTGTGTCTCTGTGCCTCTGTGCCTCTGTGGTTCTCTTGCTCGCCCCTACTCCGCCGCTTCGCCCTTGGGCGCGGGCGGGCGCCAGCGCAGCACCGGCTGGCGCGCCGCCCCGGTCTCGTCCAGGCGGCGGCGCGGCGTGAGGCGCGGCGCCTCGTGGAAGAAGCCGGTGTCGTTACCCTTGGCCCGCTCGGCGAGGCTGCGCATGACCGTCACGAACTGGTCGAGGGACTCCTTGCTCTCGCTCTCGGTCGGCTCGACCAGCAGGGCGCCGTGGACGACCAGCGGGAAGTACATGGTCATCGGGTGATACCCCTCGTCGATCATCGCCTTGGCCATGTCGAGGGTGGTGACGCCCGTATCCTTCAGGAAGTCGTCGTCGAACAGCACCTCGTGCATGCAGGGCCCGTCGAAGGCCGGGGTCATCACGTCGTCGAGCGATGCGAGCAGGTAGTTGGCATTGAGCACCGCGTCGCCCGACGCCTGCCGCAGCCCGTCCGCGCCGTGGCTCAGCATGTAGGAGAGGGCGCGGATGAACATGCCCATCTGGCCGTGGAAGCCCTTCAGCCGCCCGAAGGACCGGCCGCTGCCGGACGCCTCGTCGACATGCTCGACCAGCACGAAGCCGTCGTTGCCGTGCATGACGTAGGGCACCGGCGCGAAGGGCGCCAGCGCCTCCGACAGCACGACCGGCCCGGCGCCCGGCCCGCCCCCGCCATGCGGGGTCGAGAAGGTCTTGTGCAGGTTGATGTGCATGCAGTCGATGCCGAGATCGCCCGGCCGCACCCGCCCGACGATGGCGTTGAAGTTCGCCCCGTCGCAGTAGAAGTAGCCGCCGGCCTCGTGCACCGCCTCGGCGATCTCGATGATGTCGTTCTCGAACAGGCCGCAGGTGTTCGGGTTGGTCAGCATGATGCCGGCCACGTCCGGCCCGAGCTTGGCGCGGAAGGCCGCGAGATCGACCCGGCCGCGCGCGTCGGCCGGGATCGGATCGACGGTGAAGCCGCAGGCGGCCGCCGTGGCCGGGTTCGTGCCGTGCGCCGATTCCGGCACCAGCACGCGATTCCGGGAATCGCCGCGATGATCGAGCGCGGCGCGGATCGCCATCATGCCGCAGAGCTCGCCATGCGCCCCGGCCGCCGGCGACATGGCCACGGCCGGCATGCCGGTCAGGGTCTTCAGCCAGTGCGCCAGCGTGTCGATGAGCTCGAGCGCGCCCTGCACGGTCGAGACCGGCTGCAGCGGATGGATGTCGCCGAGCCCAGGAACCCGCGCCATCTTCTCGTTGAGGCGCGGGTTGTGCTTCATGGTGCAGGAGCCCAGCGGATAGAGCCCCATGTCGATGGCGTAGTTCTTCTGGCTGAGCCGCGTGTAGTGCCGCACCACCTGCGGCTCGGAGAGGCCCGGCAGCCCGATCGCGCCCTTGCGGCCGAGCCCGCCGAGCCGGCTCTTCACCTCCGGCGGCTCCGGCAGGTCGACGCCCGTCCGTCCGTCGCTGCCCTGCTCGAAGATCAGCTTCTCCTCGAGCTGCAGGCCGCGATTGCCGCTCACCGTGCCCGTCACCGGATCACGCTCGATCATTTCAGCACCTCCGCGAGAGCGGATTCGAGCTTCTCCATGTCCGCCTCGGTCACCGTTTCCGTCGCCGCGACGAGCAGCAGGTTGGCCAGCGCACCATCGCCCGGGATGAGCCGTGAGACCGGCACGCCGCCCAGGATGCCGCGCTCGGCCAGCCGCTCCACTACCTCCGCTGCCGGCTTCGCCAGGCGCAGCGTGAACTCGTTGAAGAAGCTCTCCGTCACCAGCTCGACGCCGGGCAGCGCGGCGAGCCGCTCCGCGAGCCGCACCGCCGCCGCGTGGTTGAGCGCGGCGAGCCGGGTGAACCCCGCCTCGCCCAGCATGGTGAGATGCATGGTGAAGGCGAGCGCGCAGAGCCCCGAGTTGGTGCAGATGTTGCTGGTCGCCTTCTCGCGGCGGATATGCTGCTCGCGGGTCGAGAGCGTGAGCACCCAGCCGCGGCGGCCGTCGGCATCCACCGTCTCGCCGGCGAGGCGCCCCGGCATCTGGCGCAGGAACTTCTCGCGCGTGGCGAACAGGCCGACATAGGGTCCGCCGAAGGTCAGCGGGTTGCCGAGCGACTGGCCCTCGGCCACGACGATGTCGGCGCCCATCTGGCCGGGCGCCGTGACCGCGCCGAGCGACACCACCTCGGCCACCGCGACGACGAGGAGCGCGCCCTTGGCGTGGGCCGCCTCGGCGAGCGCGCGGTAGTCGCGCAGACTGCCGAAGAAGCTCGGGTTCTGCACCACGACGCAGGAGGTCCTGTCGTCGATCAGGCCTGCAAGATCCTCCTGGCCCGCAGGATCTGTCTCGCCGGCCACGAGCTCGAACCCCAGGAACCGCGCATGGGTCTCGATCACGGCGCGGTAATGGGGATGCAGCGCGCCGGACAGCACGGCGCGGCTGCGCCGCGTCACCCGGTTCGCCATCATCACCGCCTCGGCGCAGGCGGTCGCACCGTCATACATGGAGGCGTTCGCCACCTCCATCCCGGTGATGAGCGCCACCTGGGTCTGGAACTCGAACAGATATTGCAGCGTGCCCTGGCTCACCTCGGGCTGGTAGGGCGTGTAGGAGGTGAGGAACTCGCCGCGCTGGATCAGGTGATCGACGGCGGCCGGCACGTGGTGGCGATAGGCGCCGGCGCCCAGGAAGCAGGGAGCGCGCGCGGGCGACAGGTTCTTCGCCGCCATGGCGGCGATCGTCCGCTCCCGCTCGAGCTCGCCCTGATGCGGCGGCAGATCGACCGGCCCGTCGAGGCGCGCCGACTCCGGCACGTCGCGGAACAGGCTCTCGACCGACGGCGCGCCGATCCGCGCCAGCATGGCGCGGCGGTCGGCCTCGGTGAGCGGCAGGTAGCGCATCAGTGCAGTCCCTCCACGAACTTCTTGTAGGCGGCCTCGTCCATCAGCCCGTCGAGCTGCGAGGTGTCGGAGAGCCGGATCTTCACGAACCAGCCGTCGCCCTGCGCGTCGGCGTTGACCTTCGCGGGATCGTCCGTCAGCGCGCCGTTCGACTCGACCACCTCGCCGCTGACCGGGGCGTAGACCTCGCTCGCGGCCTTGACCGATTCGACGACCGCCATCTCCTTGCCCTTCTCGATCCGGCGGCCGACCTCGGGCAGCTCGACGAACACCACGTCGCCCAGCTGTTCCTGCGCATAGGTGGTGATGCCGACCGTTCCGACGTCTCCCTCGACCCGGATCCACTCGTGCTCTTCGGTGAACTTCAGCTCAGCCATCCCGGTGTCCTCACCCTCTGTAATAGCGATGTGGTACGAAGGGCAGCGGCGCCACCTTGGCCGGCACCGGCTTGCCCCGAACGATCAGCGAAAGCCCGGTCCCCGGCTCGGCCAGGGACGTCTCGACATAGCCCAGGGCCACCGGGGCGCCGAGCGTCGGGCCGAACCCGCCGCTGGTCAGCTCGCCCACGCGGCGGCCCGACTCGTCCTGGATCTCGGTATGCGCCCGCGCGGGCTGGCGGCCCTCCGGCGCGATGCCGACGCGCCGCCGCTTCGCGCCCTCCGCCAGTTGCTTCGAGATCACCTCGGCGCCGGGATAGCCGCCCTCGGCGCGGCGGCGCTTCGCCACCGCGAATTCGAGCCCGGCCTCGACCGGCGTCGTCGTGCGGTCGATGTCCTGCCCGTGCAGCGGCAGCCCGGCTTCCAGCCGCAGCGAATCGCGCGCGCCGAGGCCCGCCGGCGCGACTTCCGCCTCGGCCAGGAGCCGGCGCGCCAGCCGCTCCACCTGGTCGACCGGCACCGACAGCTCGTACCCGTCCTCCCCCGTATAGCCGGAGCGCGAGACGAAACAGGCGACGCCGTCGATCATCAGGTCGTCCACCGACATGAAGCGCATCGTCGCCGCCTTGCCGGCGAAGCGCGCGAGCACGGCGGCGGCGGCCGGCCCCTGCAGCGCCAGCAGCGCCCGGTCGGTCACCGGCGTCACCTGGCAGCGGCCCGACAGGTGCTGCTGCAGCCTGGCGAGATCGGCGTCCTTGTTGGCCGCGTTCACGACGAGGAACAGGTGGTCGCCGGCATTGGCGACCATCAGGTCGTCGAGAATGCCGCCCGACTCGTCGGTGAGCAGGGTGTAGCGCTGGCGCAGCGGCGCGAGGGCCTGGATGTCGCCCGGCACGAGCGTCTCGAGCGCGGCCGCCGCCGCCAGCACGTCGCCATCGCCCGCGCGGATCCGGATCTGTCCCATATGGGAGACGTCGAACAGCCCCGCCTTGGCGCGGGTGTGCTGGTGCTCGGCGATGATCCCGGCCGGGTATTGCACCGGCATGTGGTAGCCGGCGAACGGCACCATGCGCGCGCCCAGCTCCACGTGGAGGGCGTGGAGCGGCGTGCGCTTCAACTCGGTTTCGGTCACTTGCATCCTCCGACAGGGGTCACCGCGCCTGGCAAACGAAGGCAATTCGCCCGCGTCGCTCGCGCCCCCTCTGTCTTCGGACCTGAAAGATTCGCCGCCTGAAACCGGACATGTCGGCCCGCCGGCGGTTTACCCCTTCGGTGAGGCGCCGCCATGGCGGGCAGCGCCTGCTTTCCAGAGTGACGTTCCGCCGCGCGGTCCTTTTGCCTGAGAGTTTCCGGGGCGGTTGCTCCTTCGGCGCCGGCGATGCCTCGTCATCCGAGACTGCCGGTCTCTCCCGCAAGGCGGATCAAAAAGCGTGGCCAGCTTCCCCGGACCCGCGGTCGGGGTCAAGGCCCAAAATCGCCGCCGAGCGGCGGGTTGTTTTTTCCCTGCGACACGCTGCCGCCCGTACGGAAACCGGGGCGGCGGACGGCCG
>DAIMFL010000145.1:0-6877 GCA_036724615.1 Alphaproteobacteria bacterium
GCCTCGATCGCCCGCTCGACCAGGCCGTCCTCCAGCACCACCTCGATCTTCACCTTGGGCAGGAAGTCCACCACGTACTCGGCCCCGCGATAGAGCTCGGTGTGGCCTTTCTGCCGCCCGAAGCCCTTGGCCTCCGTCACCGTGATGCCTTTGATCCCCACCTCGTGGAGGGCGTCCTTCACCTCGTCGAGCTTGAAGGGCTTGATGATCGCTTCGATCTTCTTCATGACCTCGCCATGCCGAAACCGTGCTCCTTGCCGGCGCTCTCAGGGCGCCGCGCCCAAGGAGTTGCACGACGCATGCCAAGCCGCCCGCAGCCCGTCCGTGTCTGGAGAGACGGCGGTTCCGGGCTGCGGGCGGGCATCAGTGATCCGAACGAACGTCCGATCTGCCCAATTACTGGGCAGGCTGCTTAAGCTGTGAGCGCTCAGCGGCCTTCGGCTGGGCGTCGAGCCAGCCGCGGATCCGCTTCATCGCCTCGCGGATGTTCTCCACGCTGTTGGCATAGGAGATCCGGATGAAGCCCTCGCCCTGGGCGCCGAAGCTGGTTCCGGCGATGGTGGCGACCCCGGCGTCCTCCAGGAGGCCGGTCTCGATCCGCTTCGCCGGGATGCCGAGCGCGGAGACGTTGGGGAAGGCGTAGAACGCGCCGCCCGGCTCCACGCAGCGCACGCCGGGGAGCGCGTTCAGCTCGTCGACGACCACCCGCCGCCGCTGGTCGAAGGCGGCCACCATCCTGTTCACCTCGTCGCGCGGCCCGGTCAGGGCGGCGATGCCGGCCCACTGCGAGGCGGCGTTCACGCAGGAATGGTCGTTGATCGCCAGGCGCGTCGCGGGCTCCGCCAGGTCCTTCGGCCACACGGCATAGCCGAGCCGCCATCCGGTCATGGCGTAGGTCTTGCTGAATCCGTCGAGAAGGATCAGCCGGTTGCGCAGGCTCTCGTACTTCAGAAGGCTGACATGCTCGCGCCCGTCATAGAGCATCTCGCTGTAGATCTCGTCGCTCATCACCGCGACGTTCGGGTGCGCCTCCAGCCCGGCGACCAGCTTGTCGATCTCGGCTTTGGTGGAAACGCCGCCCGTCGGATTGGCCGGGCTGTTGATGATGATGAGGCGGGTGCGCGGCGTGATTCGCGACAGGACCTCTTCGGCCTGGAACGCGAAGCCGTCCTTCTCGCGCAGCGGGATGGGCACGCCCTTGGCGCCCGAGAAGTCGATCGCCGAGCCGTAGATCGGGAACCCGGGGTCCGGGTAGAGAATCTCGGCGCCCGGTTCGCCGAACATCAGACAGGCGAAGAACATCGTCACCTTGCCGCCGGGCACCACGACGACCTGGGCCGGGTCGACCTCGACGCCGTGCCGGCGATGCAGGTCGGCGGCGATGGCGGTGCGCAGCGCGGGGATCCCGTTCGCCGGTGTATAGCCGTGATGGCCGTCGCGCAGCGCCTTGCAGCCCGCCTCGACGATGTGCGGCGGCGTGCTGAAATCGGGCTGGCCGATGCCGAGATTGATCACGCTGCGGCCGGTCGCCTCGATGGCCTTTGCGCGGGCGAGAACCTGGAAGGCGGACTCGGTGCCCAGCCGAGACATGCCAGCGGCCATAGTGACCATTTATGACTCCCCTTTTCTGAGATATCCCGGCGACGAGCGCCCGGCACGAATGCTACGAAAGTTGCGGCCCGCGCGGGAAACAAGCCTTTTCAGCGGCGACATGCGATCGCCCAGGCGCGGCGTCCCGCCCCGGGGCAGCGGCCGCCCGGCCGCAAGCCGGGCTGCTTGACGCCGGCTGGGCCGGAGACTACACAACGCTCCCAGGCGGCGGGTGTAGCTCAGTTGGTTAGAGCGCCAGGTTGTGGTCCTGGATGTCGTCGGTTCGAATCCGATCACTCGCCCCAATTTCCCCGCCTCCCCAGCTCCGTCCGGCCGCTGCGCCGGGCCCCACCGCCCGGCCCCGCACGTGCTATGCCGGCCGGCGCGCGCCTGATACTGTGCCCCGCCCAGATCCGGGGGGCCGAAGGGGCAAGGGAAGGGGCAGGGGGAGTCATGCCGACCGAGTATCGCCGCGTCGTCTTTCCGAACCGGGAGCTGCGCGAGGCTCTCGCCGCCTCCGATCCGGGCGGCGAGCCCTTCCCCCCGGGCGAAATCATCTCGGTGGCGATGCCGGAGGACGGCGAAGGCACCGTGCGGGTGACCGTCCTGGACACGGCCTGCAACGCCACCTTCACCTCGGATCTCCCCGTCAGCCGGGTGGCGGCCGCCCTCATCCGCTTCTGCATCGACAACAAGGTGCCGATCCCGAAGAAGGGCCGTAAGTCGCTGCGGCTCATGGGCGACAACCTCGCGCTCGACATCATCATCCGCGAACGCAACCTGCTGGAGCTCGACGCCGTCGACTGACCCTGGCGGCCGCCTCGCTCCGGCTCGCGCGGTGCCGGCGCTTTGCCCTATGCTGCGCGCCGAGGACGGTCAGGAGGAGGGAGCGCCCATGGCGGACGAGGAGGAGGTCCTGGCCGCGAACGAGGCGTTCTACGCCGCCTTCGCGGCCGCGGATCCGGCCGCAATGGACGCGCTGTGGTCCCGCCAGGCGCCGGTCGCCTGCATCCATCCCGGATGGGGCGCGCTCACCGGACGCGAGGAGGTGATCGAGAGCTGGCGGCGCATCTTCCGCACCGCGCCGCCCGACATCGTCTGCCACGGGGCGCGCGCCTTCCTCCTGGGCGACAGCGCCTTCGTCCTCTGCCTGGAGATCATGCCGGAGGGCGTGCTGATCGCCACCAATGTCTTCGTCCGCGAGGCGGGCGGCTGGCGCATGGTCCATCACCAGGCCGGACCGACGGCAGAACGCCCGAACATCATCGCGTCGGCGCCGACCGGATCGCGGCACTGAGCCCGGCGCGACGTTGCCTTGCCGCTCTCGCCGGACCCATAGTTGCGCCGTGCTCGCCGGGTCTTCCCTCCGCCGTCGTCCGCGCGCCGCCCTCCGGGCGGTCGCGCTCTGGATCGTGGCGATGTGGCTGGCCTCGTCGCTCGCCGCCGGGCCGGCCTGGGCGAGCTACGAGGACGGGCTGAAAGCCTTCGACAGCGGCGATTTCGCCAATGCCTACGAGACATGGCTTCCGCTCGCCGAGGCCGGCGATGCGCGTGTTTTTCATCTTGGCGTTTTTGTTCTGGTTTGGGCGGGGTGTCCCTCTGTTCCTGGCTTTGGCGGCGGCGCTGGGGGTTCTGGCGCCCACGGCCGGTCATCCGATGGCCCAGTTCAATCTGGGACTCATGTATTTCGGCGGGCGCGGCGTGCCCCGGGACTACCGGCTGGCCGCGCGATGGTTCGCGGAGTCCGCGGCCCAGGGGCTGGTGGACGCCCAGTATGCGATCGGCGAGATGTACCGCCTGGGGCACGGCGTCAACCGCGACCTTGCGGAGGCGCGCCGCTGGTACGCCATGGCCGCCGCGGCCGGCTATCCGGCGGCGGCCGAGCGGCTCGCCGCGCTCGGCGGCGAAGCCCCGGCGGACGCGCCTGCCCGGGAGCAAGCGGCGGCAGTGCCGCCGGCGGAGCCCGGAGGCGGGGGGCAGGAGAAGGCGCCCGCCGAGACTCCGGCGGAGACGGCCGCCCGTCCCTACGAGGACGCGCCATCGCCGCCTCAGGAGAGCGTGGCGGAGGCGCTCGAGACGGCGGGACCGGCCCGGGCCGAGACGCTCGCTGCGGCCCCTCCCGACCTTCTCCCGCTCGATACGCCACAGCCGGACCCCGCTCGATTGGCCGAGATGCCGCCGGAGGAGGCGCCACAACCTCTTCCGCCCGATCTGCCGCCCGCCGTCGAGGTCGCGGAGCTGCCGGCCGCCGGAGGAACGACGGACGCGGAACAGGCCGGCCCGGACCCCGTCGCTCCGGTCGCACCGGAGGAACTGGCTGCGGTCGATGCCGCGCCCGCGCCGGTCGCGGCCGCTCCGCTCGCCGCCGCGGCCGAGCCCGTCCTCCCCGAGGAGGTCGCGGTGGCCGAGGCCGCGGCCGCGCCCATGAGGGAAGGTCAGGAGCCGGAGCCGGCGGAGGAGACCGCGGCGTCCTCCCGAGCTGCGGCGCTCCCGTCGGCGGCGCCCACCACCGAAGAGCCCGACGGGAAGCCGAACCCGGAAGAACCGCCCGTCGATCGAGCGACCGGGGTTCTGCCGCAGCCGGACAAGGTCTACCGGATCTGGCTCGGGGAGCTCGAGGGCGATCGCGAGGCGGCAGCGCGTGCCGAGTGGCAGAGGCTGCGCGACGCCTATCCGGACCTCCTCGGCGAGCGCGAAGCTCTGCTGCGCAGGGTCGATCTCGGCCGCGGCGAGCTGCGCTACCGCATTCTCGCCGGCCCGTTCGCCAACCGCTCGGGCGCGGCGGCGCTCTGCGCGCTGATCCAGGCGCGGGAGCCGGACCAGCAGTGCATGGTGGTGCTCAATTGAACCTCAGCCCGTGGTCAAGTCCCGCATGACGCTACACGCTTCCTCTGCAGTGCTGCTCACGGTCGCCGAGATGGGGCGCGCCGACCGCCTGACCATTGCGCGCGGCCGGCCCGGGATCGAGCTCATGGAACGCGCGGGTGCGGCGGTCGCGGCGGCCGTCCGGCGGCGCTGGCCGGACGGATCGGTCGCCGTGCTGTGCGGGCCCGGCAATAACGGCGGCGACGGCTTCGTCGCGGCCCGCCTGCTGCGCGAGGCCGGGCGGACGGTGCGGCTCGGCTGCCTCGTGCCCGTGGAGGTTCTCAAGGGCGACGCCCGCAGCGCGGCGGAGCGCTGGGGCGATGTCGCTCCGCTCGATCCGGCGATCCTCGAGGGCGATCCCGTGGTGGTCGATGCGCTGTTCGGCGCCGGGCTCGCCCGCCCCTTGGACGGGATGGCCCGGCGGCTGATCGACATCGTCGCCGACCGGCGGCTGCCCTGCCTCGCCGTCGACATCCCGAGCGGCGTGCATGGCGACACCGGCGCGGTCCTCGGCGCCGCCGCGACGGCCACGGCGACGGTCACCTTCTTTCGCCGCAAGCCCGGCCATCTGCTGATGCCGGGACGGCTGCGCTGCGGCCCCGTGGAGGTCGCCGATATCGGCATCCCGGACGACGTCCTGGACGGGATCGCTCCGGCGACCTGGGAGAACCGCCCCGAGCTCTGGGCGGGCGCGCTCCGCTGGCCGTCGCCGGTCGGCCACAAATACGACCGGGGCCATGCCGTCGTGTTCGGCGGCGCCGAGCTGACCGGGGCGGCGCGGCTCGCCGCCCGGGCGGCGCGGCGGATCGGGGCGGGGCTCGTCACCATCGCGGCGCCGCGTGCCGCCCATGCGATCTATGCGTCCGATTGGCCGGGGACGCTCACGCTCGCCGTCGACGATGCGGCTGGGGCGGAGTCCCTGCTCGACGACCCGCGGCGCAACGCCGTGCTGGTCGGGCCGGGGCACGGCGTGGGCGAGATCACCGCGTCCTACGCCTGCGCGGCGCTCGCCCGCGGCAGGGCGGCGGTGCTCGACGCCGATGCGCTGACCAGCTTCGCCGGACGGCCCGAGCGGCTGTTCTCATCGATCCGGAGCACCTGTGTGCTCACGCCCCACGAAGGGGAATTCGCACGGCTGTTCCCGGACATCGACCAGGGCGGCAAGGTGACGCGGGCGCGTCTCGCCGCCCGGCGCAGCAACGCGATCGTGCTGCTCAAGGGGGCGGACACGGTGATCGCCGCTCCCGACGGGCGCGCGGCGATCAGCGCCAATGCGCCGCCGACGCTGGCCACGGCCGGCACCGGCGACGTGCTCGCCGGCATGATCCTCGGCCTGCTCGCGCAAGGCGTGCCGGGCTTCGAGGCCGCCGCGGCGGCGAGCTGGATGCACGGCGCCGCGGCGGCGGCGTTCGGGGCTGGCCTCGTCGCCGAAGACGTGGTGGATATGCTGCCGCAGGTGCTGCGCAAGCTGCAGGCCGGACGGGCAGGAGAGTGATCAGGGACGTGGCCGTGGCCGAACCGCAGGGTTTCTTCGACCGCACGCTCACGCGGCTGCGGGGAGCGTGGCGCGACCTGGCGGAGGTAGCGGCCGGCGCCGTTTCCGGCGCGCAGCTTCGCCCCGATCTGCCCAGAGAGGACCTCGCCCGCGTCCGGGCGCAGATGCAGGACTGCCTGGCGCGAAAGGGCGGCGAGGTTTCCGCGCGCGCCCGCGCCGCCGCGCTCGGCCGGACCTATCTCGAGCTGAACGGCGAGGGGCGGCTGCGCTTCCTGCGCCTGCTGGCGGACGAGTTCGACACGGACGGCGAAGCGGTCCGCGAGGCCGCGGCCGCGCTGCTGTCGGCGCCGGACGCCGACGCGCGCGCATCGGCGGAGGCGGCCCTTCGCCAAGCCCTGGAGCCGCCGCGCATGCGGCTTCTCACGCAATTCAATGCCTTGCCGAACGGAACGAAGTTCCTGGTCGACCTCCGTGCGGAGGTGATCGACCTCGCCCGCGAGAACCCGGTCCTGAAGCCGCTGGAGGCCGATCTGCGGCGTCTCCTCGCCTCATGGTTCGACGTGGGATTTCTGGAGCTTCGGCAAATCTCCTGGAGCGCGCCGGCAGCTTTGCTGGAAAAGCTCATCGCCTACGAAGCGGTGCACCAGATCCGCGACTGGAACGACCTCAAGAACCGCCTCGATTCCGATCGGCGCTGCTTCGCCTTTTTCCATCCGCGCATGCCGGACGAGCCGCTGATCTTCGTCGAGGTGGCGCTGATGTCCGGCCTGGCCGACAGCATCCAGAAGCTGCTCGACGAGAAGGCCCCGGTGGTCGACCCGGCGACCGCCGACACGGCGATCTTCTACTCGATCTCCAACGCCCAGAGGGGCCTGGCCGGGATCAGCTTCGGGGACTTCCTAATCAAGCGGGTGGTGGACGAGCTCT
>DAIMFL010000145.1:6887-7957 GCA_036724615.1 Alphaproteobacteria bacterium
CCCGCGAAGTGCCGCGGCTCCGGGTCTTCGCGCCCCAGTCGCCGATTCCCGGGTTCCGGGCATGGCTCGAGACGCAGATCGCCGCCGACCCCGACCTGCTGACGGCCGGAGAGGCGGCGGCGGTGACGGAGGCCGCAGGCGAGTCCGACACCGTGGAGGAACCCGCGGCCTCCCTGGGCAATCTGCTGCGCCTGGCCCTCTGGCACCCTGCCGATCCGGCGACGGAGGCGCTGCGCCGGCCGCTCATGCGCCTGGCCGCGGTGTATCTCTCCCGCGAGAAACGAAGCAACGGCATGGCCTTGGACCCGGTCGCTCACTTCCATCTGAGCAACGGCGCCCGGATCGAGCAGCTCGACTGGCTCGGCGATGTCTCCGCGAAAGGCATCGCCCGGTCCTGCGGCCTGATGGTGAATTATCTATACCGCCCCGACGAGATCGAGGCGAACCATGAGAGCTATCGCGGCGAGCGCAAAATCGCGATAACGCCAAGCTTCCGCAACCTGGTCCGAGGGTAGAGCAGGATCGGATCGTGCTCCGGGTGGCAAAACGGCATCTAAGCGCCGGAATCTGCTGCGGCTTTTAAGAATCATTAACACTCCTCGTGCCATCTTCGGGCCAGGCATAACGATAGCCCCGAGGAAAGCGTCATGACGATGCTCGGCAAGCTTGGCAGCTGGTTTGGGAAGGACAGTCGGCGACAGCTGAGTCTCGAACCCGGCGCCGTGTTCCGGAAGGTCCGCCCGGACAACCTGATCGAGAAGGCCACGGTCGTGGCGGTGAAGAACGACTCCTTCGGCATTCCGCATGTGCGCTTCGACATCGCGCTCGAGAGCCCGACGCATCTGCGGCTGACGGACAGCGAGCAGCGGCTGCTCTGCGTCCAGTCCTTCACCGAGCATTTCACCGAGCGGGTTCCCGCCTGATCCGCCAGGGCCGGACGCGGTCCTCCCCGACGGCCTCGGCGGGCTCGGCCCGGAGCGCGGGCCGAGCCCCCCCACCCACATACAGAGGCGCCAGCAAACGGCCGGGCACCCGGTCGGATTTTCTGTTGACGTGCAACCCCGAGTGCT
>DAIMFL010000146.1:0-7876 GCA_036724615.1 Alphaproteobacteria bacterium
AAGAATCAACGCCATGCGCTCTGTCCAGAAAATCTAAACCGGACAGCCGTGGGCTCGACCCGCGCATCCATCCATCCGCCTGCGCGACCGGCGGAATGGATCGCCGGGTCTCCCGCGACGAGCTCGGGATGCGGGCCCGGCGATGACGATGCTCCTACAACTTCCTCTGTGGCTCCGTGGTGGACTCGCCTACTCCGGCACCTCGACCGTGATCTTGATCGAGGAATACCAGGCCGCCAGGTCGGCGATGTCCTGGTCGCTGAGCCCCTTCGCGATGATCGACATCTGCGGGTCCTGGCGCTCGCCGGCGCGGAAGGCCTCGAGCTGCTTCGTCAGATAGATCTCGCTTTCGCCGGCGATCGTGGCGGCGTTGGGCAGCCGTGCCACCCCGTCCAGCCCGTGACAGGGCCGGCACTGCGCCGCCTTCTCACGTCCGGCCGGCGCCTTCCCCGCGCCCGAGACGCCGCCGGCCGAAACGACGACCAGCGCCGCGCCGCAGGCCAGCGCCGGGGCGCTCCACGACAGCAATCGAATCATGGCCGACAGCATCACGCTTCCCCCATGCCGGGGCCCGAAGGATCGCGACGCCCGGCAGCTGCCGGGCGTCGCGACCGCAGCGTTCGAGCCCTACGTCACTGCTCGTACGAGATGCGATAGATGGCGCCGGCGAAATCGTCGGACACCAGGATCGATCCGTCCGGCAGCTGCGCGACGTCCACCGGCCGACCGAGATATTCGCCGGTCGAGGAGTCGAGCCAGCCCTCGGCGAAGACCTTGCTGCCGGAGGCCGAGCCGTCCTCGTTCAGGCTGGTGAACAGCACCCTCGCCCCCACCGGCGTCGTCCGGTTCCAGGAGCCGTGCTGGGCGCTGAAGATGCCGCCGCGATATTCCGGCGGGAACATCCTGCCCGTGTAGAACATCATGCCGAGATCGGCCGCGTGGGCGACCTGCTCGACCTGCGGAAACACCACGGCGGCCGGCGGCTCGGACTCCTTGTACTCCGTCGTGCGGATCTTGCCGCCGCCGTACCACGGGAAGCCGAAATGCTGTCCCGGCTCCGTCGCCCGGTTGAGCTCGCCCGGCGGGATGTCGTCGCCCATGCCGTCCACCTGGTTGTCGGTGAACCACACCTCGCCATTGGCGGGATTTATGTCCATGCCGACCGAGTTGCGGATGCCGTGGGCGAAGACCTCGCGGTTCTTGCCGTCGCGATCCATCCGGATGATGCCGCCGATGCCGACCTCGTTGTAGAGGTCCATCTTCTCCGGCGGGAAGACGTTGAAAGGCTGGCCGAGCGTTATGTAGAGCTTGTTGTCGGGCCCGATGTCGCAGACCCGGGCCGTGTGGTTGTAGGATTCCTCCTCGGCGGGAATGAGCTTGCCCTGATCGACCACGACGAAGGCGGCGACGTCCGGACCTTCGTAGAAGAACTCGGCCGCCGGGAACAGCAGCACCCGGTTCTGCTCGACCACGTACAGGAAGCCGTCCTTGGTGAAGCAGACGCCGTTCGGCAGGACGAAGTCGATCGACGGGGCGAACACCTTCACCTCGTCGGCGATGCGGTCCTTGTTGCGGTCGGTGACGGCCCAGACCCTGGTCTTGCGCGTGCCGACGAAGACCATGCCGGTGGAGGGCCCGACCGTCATGTGCCGCGCATCTGGCACCACGGCGTAGAGGTCGATCTTGAATCCGGGCGGCAGCTTGATGCGCTCGAGATTCTTGCGGATGGCGTCGGCGTTGGCGCCGGCCTGCTCGATCGTCTCCATCTCGAGCGGCGTGCCGGTCTGCTTGAACTGGCCGAGCTTCTGAAGATTGTCGGTGTCCTGCCCGGCGGCGATCGACGGAATCGCGGTCGCCAGACCCATTGCGACCGCCGGCACGACGAGAGCACTCCACTTCATGGCAATCCTCCCTATGTGACGGTTCTTGCTGCGCCGGAACGCAGCGTCGATCTTCATCAGGATGAGGACTGTGCGCCGAAGGCCGCACGATGGTCGGCCTGTCGCCATCCGGCGGCAGGTAGGGATCCGGCGCAGTCTGACGACGGCGAGCTGCCTGCGCTCGCCCCTGCCCTCCCCCTTCGGTCAAAGACCGGCCGCCGACTCTCCGGGTCGACGGCCGAGGCTGCGAGCGGGCCGAATACGCCGATATGTGATGGCGGCTACGGCTTGGCGGCCACGCCAGCGGAATGGTAACGCGACCAGCGGCTTCCCATCAATCGGACTCGCGCCGCGGCGGACGCGCTCCGGCTATGATGGCGCGATGAAGGGTCGCGCGATCCTGGTCAACGACATGGCGGACGCCCGCGCCGCGGCCGCGGCGGCGGCGGCGCTCGGCGTTCCGGTCCTCCTGGTGAGCGCGCCGTCCGGCGCGGCGGCGCTGGGCCCGGGATGGTGGCGCGCCATGGTGCTGCGCCTTGGCGCGGAGCACCCGCAGGTCGATTGCACGGCGGTGCTCGACTGTGGCGACCGTCCCGACCTCGTCCAGGCGGGGCTTCGGATCGGGCTCCGCCACCTCTGCTTTCGCGGCCCGGAGCGGGTCGCCCGCAAGTTGCAGGACGTGGCGACCCAATACGGCGCCACGCTGCACCGGCGCTGCGGGGAACCCCTTGATCTGAGCCACGTTGTCGACCGTGAGGCCGCCTGCCGGGCCTGGCTGTCGGAAGGCGGCGCGACAGGCCGCCGGTTGAAAAGGCCGGACGGCTCGGCTATTCAGACCCGGGCCGCGGAACCCGCGGCCGGCTCTCCCCTGTCCCGTCGAACCGCCCCCGAGGAAACGAGGTCATGAAGCTCACCCAGAAGGTCCGCAAGATCCTGTCGTGGTACGAAAGCGACAACCCCGGCACGAAGGCGAACCTGGCGCGCATCCTGATGCAGGGCAAGCTGGGCGGCACGGGGCGACTGGTCATCCTCCCGGTCGACCAGGGCTTCGAGCACGGCCCGGCGCGCAGCTTCGCGCCCAACCCGGCGGCCTATGACCCGCATTACCATTTCCAGCTGGCGCTCGACGCGGGGCTGTCCGCCTATGCCGCGCCGCTCGGCATGATCGAGGCCGGCGCCGCGACCTTCGCGGGCTCGATCCCGACCATCCTCAAGGTCAACAGCTCCAACAGCCTCGCCCAGTCCAAGGACCAGGCCATCACCGGCTCCGTCGGCGATGCGCTCCGGCTCGGCTGCTCGGCCATCGGCTTCACCATCTACCCCGCCTCCGACAGCGCCTTCGACATGATGGAGGAGATCCGCGAGATGGCCGAGGAGGCGAAGTCGGTCGGCCTCGCCGTGGTCGTCTGGTCCTATCCGCGCGGCCATCTGTCGAAGGAGGGCGAGACGGCGATGGACATCTGCGCCTATGCCGCGCACATGGCCGCCCTGCTCGGCGCCCACATCATCAAGGTGAAGCCGCCGACGGACTTCCTGGAGCAGGCCGAGGCGAAGAAGGTCTACGAGAAGCACAAGGTCGACATCTCCTCGATGTCGGCGCGCATCGCCCATGTCGTGCAGTCCTGCTTCAACGGCCGGCGGCTCGTCGTGTTCTCCGGCGGCGCCGCGAAGGACCTGAACGGGATCCTGGACGAGGTGAAGGCGATCCGCGACGGCGGCGGCACCGGCTCGATCATCGGCCGCAACACCTTCCAGCGGCCGCGCGAGGAGGCCCTCGCCATGCTCGACCAGATCATCCGGATCTATCAGGGCAGGGAGTGACGCGGCTGGCCACGTCGCCCGTGCGACACCGGCCGTGAGCGAGGCGCTGCCGGGCTGCCGGCTCTATCTGATCACGCCGAACGAGCTGGCCGGCGGCGGACTCGGCCTGGAGGATTTCGCCGACAGCCTCGCCCGGGCGCTGGACGGCGGCGACGTCGCCTGCGTCCAGCTGCGCCTCAAGGAGGCCGACGACGCCGCGCTCCGGCGGGCGGCCGAACGCCTGCGCCCCGTCGTGCAGGACCGCGGCACCGCGTTCCTGATCAACGACCGGCCGGACATCGCCGCGGCGACCGGCGCCGACGGCGTCCATATCGGCCAGGACGACGCCTCCTATGCCGAGGCGCGCCGGCTGGTCGGGGCGGACGGGATCGTCGGCGTGACCTGCCACGACTCGCGCCACCTCGCCATGGTGGCCGCCGAGCAGGGCGCCGATTACGTCGCCTTCGGCGCCTTCTATCCGACCGAGACGAAGGACGCGCCGAAGGGCCGGCCGGAGGCCGAGATCCTGTCCTGGTGGAGCGAGATCATGACGGTGCCCTGCGTCGCGATCGGCGGCATCACCGCCGGGAACTGCGTGCCGCTGGTCGCGGCCGGCGCCGACTTCATCGCCGTGGCAGGCGCGGTCTGGCGTCATCCGGACGGCCCGGCCGCCGCGGTCGCCGAACTCAACCGCGCCATCGCCGAGGGGCTCGCTCGCCGAAACGGTTGACGGCCGGTCTGGATTCAGAACACGGTCGTACTGGGTTTCCGCCAGCACCACGGCAGGAGCGGACGGACCGGCCTTGAACGACGGCACGAGCCATCTCCACGAGCGGCCGAGCGTGGCGTCGGAGGGCGTCGGCAGCGGACGGCTCCGCGTCTCGTTCGAGTTCTTCCCGCCCAAGAGCGCCGAGATGTCGACGCAGCTCTGGCAGGCCATCACCGCCCTCGCCCCGTTGCGCCCCCGCTTCGTGTCGGTGACCTACGGCGCCGGCGGCTCGACCCAGGACCAGACCTTCGCCACCGTGCTGCGGCTGCGGCGCGAGACGCCGCTCGAGCCGGCCGCGCATCTCACCTGCGTCGGCGCCACGCGCGAGCAGATCGAGACCCTGCTGGCGCGCTACTGGGAGGCCGGCATACGCCACATCGTCGCCCTGCGCGGCGATCCGCCCGGCGGCGCCCCGCCGGGCGCCACCGGCGCCGCGCCGCTCGAGGGCGGCGTCGAGGGCGCGGCCGACCTCGTAGGCCACATACGCGGGATCGCCCAATTAGAGGTGAGCGTAGCGGCTTATCCGGAGACCCATCCCAGGGCGGCGAGCCCGGAAGCCGATCTCGACTACCTGAAGCGCAAGCTCGATCGCGGAGCGGCTCGGGCGATCACCCAGTATTTCTTCGACACCGCAACCTTCCTGCGCTTCCGCGACCGCGCCGCCCGCGCCGGCATCGACGGGCCCCTCGTCCCCGGCATCCTGCCGGTCACCAACTTCGCCCAGGTCCAGCGCTTCAGCGGCATGTGCGGCGCCCGGATACCGGACTGGATGTTCCAGCTGTTCGACGGGCTCGACGCCGATCCGGACACCCGCAAGCTGGTGGCGGCCATGGTGGCGACCGAGCAATGCCGGGCGCTGCAGGCGGAAGGCGTCGACGAGTTTCACTTCTACACGCTCAACCGGCCGGACCTGACGCTGGGCATCTGCCGCCGGCTCGGCCTGAAGCCGGAGCCGGTGAGTGGGCTCGCCCGGGGCCTCTCCGGCGAGACGCCGCCGCCCGCGGTCGACCGCAGCATTCCGTAGCCTGGATTCCGCAGCCTCCGGCCGCGACGCCCCGTTTACTCCCGCCGGTCAAGCTGATAGGGTCCGCGCCGCCCAATCGGCCCCCTTATCGCCCCAGCGAGCGACCCCGGACAGTCACATGAAGATCAACGGCAATGCCATCAAGCCCGGCAATGTCATCGAGCATAATGGCCGGCTTTGGCGCGCGGTGAAGACGATGCACACCCAGCCCGGCAAGGGCGGCGCCTATCTGCAGGTCGAGCTCAAGGACATCCGCGACGGCACCAAGCTGAACGAGCGCTTCCGCTCCAGCGAGACGGTCGAGCGCGTCCGCCTCGACGAGAAGGACTACCAGTTCCTGTTCGCCGACGGCGCCCACTACACCTTCATGGACAACGAGACCTTCGAGCAGATCACCCTGGACGGCGAGCTGATCGGCGACCCTTCCGTGTTCCTGCAGGAAGGCATGATGGTGAGCGTGCAGAGCTACGAGGACGAGCCGATCAGCGTCACCTTGCCCGACACCGTGGTCATGGAGGTGGTGGAGGCCGATCCCGTCGTGAAGGGCCAGACCGCCGCCTCGTCCTACAAGCCGGCGAAGCTCGAGAACGGCGTGCGCGTCATGGTGCCGCCGCATATCGCCGTCGGCGACCGGGTGGTGGTGAACACCGCCGAAGCCACCTACGTCGAGCGCGCCAAGGACTGACCGGCCCGGCGGGATGGCGGCGGCCGTCCCGCACCATCCTGCGGGCGCCGCCGTTCCCCTCGGCCGCCCGCTCATCCCACAGAGTGAGAGGCGAATTGGCCACACGCTCCGCCATCATCAACGTCATGGCCCGGGCGGCCGACAAGGCCGCCCGCGGCCTGAAGCGCGACTTCGGCGAGGTCGAGCAGCTCCAGGTCTCCGCCAAGGGACCGGCGGATTTCGTCTCGACCGCCGATCACCGGGCCGAGAAGGTGCTGCGCGAGGAGCTCACCAAGGCGCGGCCCGGCTTCGGCCTGGTGATGGAGGAGAGCGGCGCGATCGCCGGCAAGGATCCCGACCATCGCTGGATCGTCGATCCGCTGGACGGCACCACCAACTTCCTCCATGGCGTGCCGCATTTCGCCATCTCGATCGCGCTGGAGCGCGCGGGCGAGATCGTCGCCGGCGTCGTCTACGACCCGATCAAGGACGAGATGTTCTGGGCCGAGAAGGGCGGCGGCGCCTTCCTGAACGAGCGCCGGCTCAGGGTCTCCTCGCGCCGCAAGCCGGAGGAGGCCCTGGTCGGCACCGGCATGCCCTATCACGGCCATGGAACGCCGGGCGAGTTCATCGCCCAGCTCGAGGCGGTGATGGACTCGGTCGCGGGCATCCGCCGGCTCGGCGCCGCCGCGCTCGATCTCGCCTATGTCGCGGCCGGCCGCTACGACGCGTTCTGGGAAGAGCATCTGTCGATCTGGGATGTTGCAGCCGGAATCCTGCTGGTGCGCGAGGCGGGCGGCTACGTCACCCGGACGGACGGCACGGAGGACGTGCTCAACACCGGCAGCGTGCTCGCCGCAAACGACCACCTGCACGCGCCGATGCTGCGGCTGCTGCGCAAGGCGCGCCGCCCGAACGCCTCCTGAAGCCGGAATCGAGACAGGCTTCTGGTCCGAGAAGCGCACCGGCAAGGCGGTTGTTTCATCTGGAAGCGTTGCACTATAGTGCTGAAACTCTTGGCGAAACTTCGGCAGGCTGCCTCATGCTCCAGGATTCCATCGCGCGCGCTGCCGCGCCCCGAGAGGGCGCCCGGCACGGACGCTTCCTGTTGAGCGGATGCGCCGGCGCCGTCCTGCTCCTGGCCGCCCTGCCGGCCGACGCGCAGCAGTACGGCAATGTCGGAACGAGCGTGATCGTCGATTACGGCGTGCTCGAGAGCATCGGGAGCGATTCCAACCTGCCGGCGCTGCTCGGCGGCGCGGCGCCTCAGGCGACCCCCGGAGCCTACGCCTACCCAAGTCCCTATCCCCCAAGTCTCTATCCGCAGCCCGGCCAGCTGCTCGCGCCGCCGCCATCGGTGCCGCGCAGCACCCTGACCGTCCAGACGCCCGCGGCCGCCGCTCCCGGCGGCGGCACCGGTGTCGTGAAGCTGATCCCGCCCTCCGAGTTCAAGAAGAAGCCGGCGGCAGAGCCCGCGAAGCTGCCGACGCCGGGCGTTCCGCCCCCGCCCCCGGCCGCCCCTGGGGCGGCGCCGGGGAAGACGAGCCAGCAGGAGACGCAGCAGGCTGCCGCGCAGCCGGAGCCGACTCCGCCGCCTCCGCCGACCAAGATCGAGCCGCCGGCCCCGGCAGCGGCCCAGCCCGCAGCGAGCAGCGCGCCGGTCCAGCAGGCCGCGACACCGCCCTCTCCTCCTCCCGCTCCTCCCGCCCCTGCGCCCGCACCGGCGGCTGCGCCCGAGG
>DAIMFL010000147.1:0-1781 GCA_036724615.1 Alphaproteobacteria bacterium
CCCTCGTCCTGAGGAGCCGCCGCAGGCGGCGTCTCGAAGGGCGAAGGGCGAGGCCCGTCCGGTCAGAACCGCTCGGCGAGCCAGATCGCCGCGCGGGACCCCGTCTTGATCGCCGCCTTCAGGAGGTCGTAGCCGGGGGCGCGCTCGGCCCCTTCGGCCAGGCCGATGTCGCGATGCTCGATCTCCTCGGCGCGGAACGTCTCGATGGTCGCCTTGAGCGCGGGCTCGTCCGCGCCGAGCGCCGCCGCCTGGCGGTCGTAATGCTCGTCGATCACCTCCTCGACGGCGACGGTGCAGGCCATGGCGGCGTCGCGGCCGAGCAGGGCCGTCGCCGCGCCGAGCGCATACCCGGCGACGTGCCACAGCGGATGAAGCGCCGTCGGCCGCACCCGCCGATCGCCGATCAGCCGGTCGAACGCGTCGAGATGCGCCTGCTCCTGCGCCGCCATGTGGCGGATCACCGCGGCATCGGGCCGCCGGCCGAGCACCGCGAGCTGGCCTTCGTAGATGCGCTTCGCGCCGTACTCGCCGGCATGGTCGACGCGGATCATGCGATGGAGCCGCTGCTCCGGCGTCGGGTCGCCGGGCAGATAGCGGCGGGTCTTGCGGGGCGTCTCGGCGCTCTGCGTCATCGGGCGGTCCTGCTTCGCGCCGCCCAGGTAAGGGAGGCCGTGCCGGCGGCGGCGGCGATCAGGAAATTGTAGCCGGCCATGGAGATGCCGAACAGGGACCAGGGCACCTCGTCGCAGCGCACGACCGGCGCGGCGAGCAGCTGCTCGGTCAGCTCCTCGGCCGTGAGGCCGGTTCCGAGAGTGCCGCCGCACTCGGCGGTGCCCTCCCACCATCTCTGCTCGACGCCGACATGGAAGGCGGCGATCGCCGCGTCCGCCAGGAATACGATCCCGGCGACCGCGATCAGGGCCCGCACCGCCCCGGGCCTGCGGCCGAGCAGCAGCGCGATCGCGCCGAGCGCGATGGCGACGCCGTAGGGGTAGCGCTGCCAGATGCACAGCACGCAAGGGGCGAGCCCGCCCAGGTGCTGGAACGCGAAGGCGGCGGCGAGGGCGAAGACGCCGACGGCGATGACGAGGGCGGCGGCGAGGGGCGGCGGAATGCGGCGGATCATTGGCAGCGACCTGGCAGGCGAGGGTCAGAACAGATACCGCACCGACAGGAAGCCGGCCAGCACCAGGGCGAAGAACAGCCAGGCGAGGGTCGGCAGGTTGGCCTCGACGAAGCGCCGGATCGGCTCGCCGAAGCGCCACAGCAGCGCGGCCACCAGGAAGAACCGGGCGCCGCGCGACAGCGCCGAGGCGATGCCGAACGTCGTCGGGTCGAGCTGGGTGACGCCGCTCGCGATGGTGATGACCTTGTAGGGGAAGGGCGTGAAGCCGGCCATGCCGACGATCCAGGCGCCCCACTCGTTGTACAGTTCGCGGAACTCGGCGAACTGCCCGAGGGCGCCGTAGAATTCCAGGATCGGCTGGCCGAGGGCTTCGTAGAGGAAGTATCCGATGGCGTAGCCGGCATAGCCGCCGGCGACCGAGGCGACCGTGCAGACGGCGGCGATGAGCCAGGCCCGCTCCCGCGCCGCCAGCACCATCGGGATCAGCAGCACGTCGGGCGGGATCGGGAAGATCGAGCTCTCGATGAAGGAGATGGCGGCGAGCACCAGCAAAGCGTGGCGATGCCCCGCCAGGCCCATCGTCCAGTCGTAGAGTCGCTGCAGCACCGCCGTTCCCCCCGACACTCCGCCCGTGCCCGTGTAGCAGGCGGAAGGG
>DAIMFL010000147.1:1791-7864 GCA_036724615.1 Alphaproteobacteria bacterium
GGGTGCTTAAAGCCCTCACCCGCCTCGCTCCGCTCGGCACCCTCTCCCGCCTTCGCGGGTGTGGGATGGGGCCCGCGCTAAGCGCGGGAAGGGTGAGGGGCCTAGAACGCGACGCAGAGCCTCAGGCCGTCATAGACCGCGGCATGGATGTTCCGGCTCTCCACCGCGTCGCCGATGCGGAAGAGCTGGAACGCGCCGTCCGGATTGTTGACCAGGGTCTGCGGCCGCACCTCGGTGAAGGCGGCGAGGTCGAGCTCGCCCAGGTTGCGCGACAGCGGCTTCAGGGCAAAATAGAGCTCGTCGGCCGGCACGGTGCCGTGCTCCGCCACGACCTGGTCGACGATCCGCTCGGACGTGGTCTTGGCGTACTGGTTGTACAGCACGGCGGCGAGCTTGTTGCCCCGGCGCTCCACCGCGCGCAGGCGCTCGAACAGCGTCACCTTCACGCCGCATTCGGTGAAGGTCTTGATGTAGGCGGGATAGTTCATGCCGCCCATGTCGGGCGCCACCATGCGTTCCGGCGTCACGTAGTCGAGCTTGGCGCCCGACCTGGCGATCATCTCGGCGGCGCTCATGCCGGGATGGGTGCCGTTGTCGTCGAACAGCAGCACCTCCTCGCCGATCTTGGCGGCGCCGGTCAGGATGTCCCAGCTGGTGGTGACCAGGTCCTCGCCCGCGGTCAGGAACCC
Source organism: Alphaproteobacteria bacterium (assembly GCA_036724615.1). Classification (GTDB taxonomy): domain Bacteria; phylum Pseudomonadota; class Alphaproteobacteria; order Dongiales; family Dongiaceae; genus DAIMFL01. The sequence goes on from DAIMFL010000147.1 coordinate 2,481, forward strand.
GGTGTTGGGCACGCCGCCGGTGGCGACGACGACCATGTCGGGCTTTTCCGCCAGAACCGTGTCGGCCTCGGCATAGACGTTGAACCTGAAGTCCACGCCCTGGCGCTCGCACTGGTCGACCCGCCAGTCGACGACGCCGACGATCTCCTTGCGGCGGGCGAGCGCGGCGGCGAGCTGCAGCTGGCCGCCGGGCTTGGGGGCTGCCTCGAAGAGCACGACCTGATGGCCGCGCGCGGCGGAGACCCGTGCCGCCTCGAGGCCGGCGGGGCCGGCGCCGACGACGACGACTTTCCTGGCCGGACCCGTCCCGCGGGTCACCACGTGGGGCATCGTCGCTTCGCGGCCGGTGGCGGCGTTGTGGATGCACAGCGCCTCGCCGCCCTCGTAGAGCCGGTCGATGCAATAGGCGGCACCGACGCAGGGGCGGATCTGATCCTCCTCGCCGCGCATGATCTTCGCCGCGATATGCGGGTCGGCCATGTGGGCCCGGGTCATGCCGACCATGTCCAGATGGCCCTCGGCGACCGCGTGGCGCGCCGTCGCCACGTCGTTGATGCGGGCGGCGTGGAAGACGGGGACGCCGAGCTCGCGTTTCACCTCGCTGGCGAGCGACAGATGCGGCGCGACCGGCGTGCCCATGGTCGGGATCACGTGCGACAGCGCCTCGTCGGAATCGATCCGGCCGCGGATCACGTTGATGAAATCGACCTGCCCCGTGGCGACCAGGCGGCGGGCGATCTCCTTGCCCTCCTCGGCCGAGAGGCCGTCCGGGTCGGCCTCGTCGACCACCATGCGGACGCCGACGACGAAATCGGGACCGACGCGGCGGCGGATCTCGTCCAGAGCCTCCAGGCTGAAGCGCATGCGGTTCTCGAGGGAGCCGCCGTATTCGTCGTCGCGCCTGTTGGTGATCGGCGACCAGAACTGGTCGAGGAAATGGCCGTAGGTCTCGAGCTCGATGCCGTCGAGCCCGGCCGCCTTCACCCGCTCGGCGGCGTCGCCGTAATCCCGCACGACGCGGCGGATGTCGTAGTCCTCGGCGATCTTGGGGAAGGCCCGATGCGCCGGCTCGCGCACCAGCGAGGGGGCGAGCACCGGCAGCCAGTCCGCCTTGTTCCAGTTGGTGCGCCGTCCCAGATGGGTCAGCTGGATCATGATCGCCGCGCCGTGCTCGTGCACGTCGTCGGCGATGCGGGTGAGCCAGGGCACGATCTCGTCCTTGTAGGCGACGAGATTGCCGAAGGCCTGCGGGCTGTCCGGCGAGACGATGGTCGAGCCGCCGATCATGGTGAGCGCGATGCCGCCCTTCGCCTTCTCCACGTGATAGAGGCGGTAGCGGTCCTTCGGCATGCCGTCCTCGGAATAGGCCGGCTCGTGCGACGTGCTCATCAGCCGGTTGCGCAAGGTGAGGTGCTTGAGCTGGTACGGCTGGAGCAGGGGGTCTTTGGAATTCGTCATCGCTTCCGCTTTCGCAACTTTGGCGCGGCCGCTCGGGCCTCGCCCTTCGACAAGCTCAGGGTGAGGCCCTCATGGTGAGCCCGTCGAACCATGAGGGCCGGATGCAGCGACGGCCTAGTACCACGCGTCCGTCATCGACTCCTTCCGGCGCTCGATGAAGTCGCGCAAGCCCTCGTCCACGCCCGGGTCGATCGGCGGCGCCTCGTAGGCCTTCAGCATCGCCGTCCAGCGCTCGTGGGCGCGGGCCTGGATGTCCTTCTCGCCGGCGTCGCGCCACTGCTCGAAGGAGTCGTTGTCGGAGAGCTCCGGCTCGTGGAAGGCGGTCTGGTAGTTCGCCATGGTATGGGCGGCGCCCAGGAAATGCTTGCCCGGACCGACTTCCCGGAAGGCGTCGAGCGCGAAGGCGTTCTCGTCGAGCGACAGTCCGTTCATGAAGACATGCATCATGCCGAGATGGTCGCAGTCGATGACGAACTTCTCGTAGCCCATGACGAGGCCGCCCTCGAGCCAGCCGGCCGCGTGCAGGATGAAGTTGGCGCCGCAGAGCAGCGCCGGCATCAGCGAATCCGCGCTCTCCTGCGCCGCCTGGGCGTCGCTCGTCTTGGCCGCGGTCAGCGCGCCGCCGAGCCGGAGCGGCACGTTGAGCCGCCGCGCCAGCTGGCCGACGGCGAGATAGGCGAGGGCGGGCTCCGGCATGCCGAAGGTCGGCGCGCCCGATTTGAGCGACATGGAGCTCAGGAAGTTGCCGTAGATGACCGGCGCGCCCGGCCGCACCAGCTGGGTGAGGGCGACGCCCGCCAGCGTCTCGGCATGGGCCTGCGCCACCGCGCCCGCCGTCGTGACCGGTCCCATGGCGCCGCCCAGGATGAACGGCACCACTACGGTGCACTGGTTGGCGGCGGCATAGGCCCGGAGCGCGCCGGTCATGGTGACGTCGTAGACCAGCGGCGAGTTGACGTTGATGTTGCCCATGATGACGCAGTTGGCGTCGACGAAATCGCGGCCGAAGACGATGCGGCACAGCTCGACCGAATCCTCGGCGCGCTCCGGCGCGGTCACCGAGCCCATCAGCGCCTTGTCCGACCAGCGCAGATGGGCATAGACCATCTCCAGATGCCGCTTGTTGACCGGCAGGTCGACCGGCTCGCAGATCGTCCCGCCGGAATGATGGATCCAGGGCGAGACATAGGCGAGCTTCACGAAATTCCGGAAGTCCTCGATCGAGCCGTAGCGCCGGCCCTTCTCCAGATCGCGCACGAAGGGCGAGCCGTAGGCCGGGGAGAACACGGTGTGCGGGCCGCCGATCTCGACCGACCGGGCGGGATTGCGCGCGTGCTGGGTGAAGCGCGCCGGCGTGCTCTTCCGGATGATCGCCTTGGCCATGCCGCGGTCCATGCGGACGCGCTCGCCGTCGATCGTGGCCCCCGCCTCCTTCCAGAGCCGGATCGCCTCCGGGTCGCCGCGGAACTCGATCCCGATCTCGGCCAGCAGGGTATCGGCGTGATGCTCGATGGCGTCGAGGCCCTCTTCGCCCAGGAGCTCGTAATAGGGGATCCGGCGGGTGATGTAGGCGGGCGCCGCATGGCCGCCGCCGGCGGCCGTCGCCGCGTGCCGTGCCCGCTTCGCCTCGCGGCCCCCGGTCCGGCCCTCGGCACGTCCCGCGCGGGCGCTTCGTCCGCCGGCCGTCGCTTCGCCCATCTGCCCCTCCCCGAGTATCGGCCAGACCTGACTGGCCTTATTCTACGGAAGGCGGGCAGCGCCGTGACGCTGGAAACTTCTTATTCAATCGATAAATTGGGCTTATGCGTAATCTCCGAACGGCCCTGCCGGCGCCGAGCGCCCTGTTCGCCTTCGAGGCGGCGGCCCGGCTCGGCAGCTTCACCCGCGCCGCGGCCGAGCTCGGGGTGAGCCAGGCGGCGGTCAGCTATGCGGTGAAGCAGCTCGAGACGAGCCTCGGGCTGATGCTGTTCCAGCGCCAGCATCGCCGGGTGGTCCTCACCGAGGCGGGCGAGCGGTTCTTCCAGGACGTCTCGATCGGTCTCGGCCATATCCGCCGGTCGGCGGAGGCGTTGCGGCTGCGGCGCGAGCCGGGCCACGTGACCCTGTCGGTCTCCACCGCCTTCGCCAGCTGGTGGATGCTGCCGCGCCTGGCCCGGTTCCGCGCCGCCCATCCCGAGATCGATCTCCGGCTGCAGACCACCGACCGCGACGTCGACCTCGCGGCCGAGAACATCGAGCTCGGCGTGCGGCGGGGCGGCGGCGACTGGCCGGAATACGCCGCCGCCTTCCTGGCGAAGGAGGTGATCCAGCCGGTGTGCAGCCCGGGCTATCTGCGCTCGGTCGCCCGGCCCCGGACCCCCGCCGATCTCATCAGCCTCAAGCTCGTCCATCTCGACGAGCCGTTCCGGCCGCGGCCGGTCTGGGCCGACTGGTTCGACGCCCAGGGGGTCGCCTATGTCGATTTCGGCGAGGGGCTGCGGCTCAACGACTATGCCCTGGTGATCCAGGCCGCGCTGGAGGGGGAAGGCGTCGCGCTCGGCTGGCGCCACCTGACCGAGGCGCTGGTGGCGCGCGGCGCCCTCGCCCGTCCCGTGCCGCAGCCGCTGGTGACGGGGCTCGGCTTCCACGTGGTCTGGCCGAAGACGCGGCCGCTGACGCGCGATGCGGAGACGCTGCGCGACTGGCTGGTCGCCGAGTTCGCAGCGGCCGAGGCGCAGGCCGCGCCTCTGCCGGATGCCGCGGCAGAACCCCGGATCGCCGGCCCGCGCCTGCGCGCAGGCCGGAGGCCTTGAGGACTTCCCCCTCCCCCTTGACGGGGGAGGGTCGGGGAGGGGGTGGGGGGCTCGGCCGCAGATCGTATTCCTACCCATCAACGGCCGCGTGACGGCACCCCTCCCCCTTCCCCCTCCCACAAGGGGAGGGGGATAAGCGGCATTCGACCGCGCTCACGCCGCGTTGAGCTTCTCCTGCGCGGCGGATTCGCGGGCCTGCATGCGCTGGACCGCGGGGCGGGACTTCATGCGTTCGAAATGCCGTGCGTAGTTCGGCCAGGCGCCGGTGTCGAAGCCGAGATGGCTCGCCCAGGCGAAGAACACGTAGAGATAGCAGTCGACGACCGAGAACTGGCCGAGCGCGTAGTCCTTGCCGGCAAGTCTTGCGTCGATTCCCGTCATGCGCTCGGCGACCAGACCGCGGACGTTCTTCACGAAATCGTCCCGCGCCGCCTCGTCGCTGACATAGGCCTGCGGCCGGAACAGCGGGGCGAAGGTCTTGTGCACGTCGCTGGTGAGGCGGGCGAGGTAGGAGAGCGCCTGGATCCGCTCCCACGGGTCGGTCGGCATCAGCTTCGCCGCCGGATGCTGCTCGGCGATCCAGGTGAGGATGGCGACGTTCTCGGTCAAGGTCTTGCCGTCGACGACCAGCGTCGGCACCTGGCCGTTCGGGTTGATCTTCAGATAGTCAGGCGACTTGTGCTGGCCCTTGGCGAGCGAGATCGGCTTCGGGTCGAACTGCATGCCTGCTTCTTCCAGGGCGATGTGCGGCGCCATGGAGCAGGCGCCCGGCGAGAAATGGAAGGTCGTCATGGAGCGGACTCCCTCGGATGGTTTCGGAATGGTCGTTCCGTATATTCCGCAAATCGGCGCCGGCCGCAAGCGGGCAGCTTTGCGCAGCCCTCTTGCGCCAATGCATGAGCACGGAACTCGGATCCGGCGTCATGGCGCGGCCGGCGCGAACACCTGGACGGGCGCCGCGACGCCGCGCAGGGCATGAGTGCCGACAGGGCGGAGCGCGCCCGGGCAGGCGGCGGCGAAATCGGCCGAGGCGAGGATCGGCTCGCCGAGCGTCTTGGTCAGGCCCTGCAGCCGGCTCGCGTGATTGACCGCGGGGCCGATCACCGTGAAGTCCAGGCGCTGGCGGGTGCCGAT
>DAIMFL010000148.1:0-7676 GCA_036724615.1 Alphaproteobacteria bacterium
GGAACTCGTAAGCGGCGCGAGAGCCTAGATCAGGCGCGAGATGAAAAACGATGCGCTGCAGGATGTTAAGAGCCGTATCTAAACTGAGTTGTCGTCGCTCGTCTGCCGGTCTCCAACGTCTTGCTCCGTCGGGCGTATCCGCCGGAGCACTCTGCGCCGGTACGCAGCGTCCCAGGTGGCGCGGTCGAGATCGATCTCTTCGATATCCTCCGGCGGCGCTTCGCGAGGATCCGGATCGCGGCCGGCAGGCCCCTGCGGGTTCAAGGTGACCTCCTGCGTGACAAGTCTGCCAGCAGGAGCTTCCCGCTGAAGCGTGTCGGCGCCGCGACGAAAACCCGGCAGAAGCAAGGCGGTGGCGGCAGATGCCGATCCGACTTGTGGGCGGTGCGCCAGACCATTTGCCCGGCGGCGGGCAGAGTGGCAGGATCGCGCCGTCCGCCCAGGAGAGTCACACATGCGGTTATCGGCCGGCACTTACGTCCAGGGCTTCGCCGCGCTCGGGCATTTCTACGTCCATCTGTTCACGGCGTTCTACGCGGTGATGGTGCTGGCGCTCGAGCGCGAGTGGCAGATGCCCTATCACCAGCTGATCGCGCTCTGGACGATCCCGTCCTTCCTGGTCGGGGTGGGCGCGATCCCCGCCGGATGGCTCGCCGACCGCTGGAGCGCGCGCGGCATGATGGCCGTGTTCTTCATCGGCATCGGCGCGTCCTCGATCCTGTGCGGGCTCGCGCAGTCCCCGCTCGGCCTCGTGGCCGGGCTGTGCGGCATCGGCCTGTTCGCCTCGATCTACCATCCGGTCGGGATTCCCTGGCTGGTGCGCAATGCGGTCGCCCGCGGCAAGGCACTTGGCTTCAACGGCATCTTCGGCAATGCCGGGGTGGCGGTCGGCATGTTCGCCACCGGCCTGCTCATCGCCTTCGCCGGCTGGCGCACGGCCTTCATCCTGCCGGGCGTGCTGTCCATCGCGACGGGCTTCGCCTTCGTCCGCCTGATCCGCCGCGACCGTGTCGGGGAGGGCGGCATCACGCACCGCGAGCCGCCGGCCTCGCGCGGCGACATGGTGCGCGCCTTCGTCGTGCTGCTGGTCACGATGCTGGTCAACGGCATCGTCTATCAGGCCATGCAGACCGCGGCGCCGAAGCTGTTCGAAGACCGGCTGCCGGCCGTGGCCGAGCTCGGCACGGCCGGCATCGGCACGCTGGTCGGCATCATCTATCTCGCGGCCGGCGTCATCCAGCTGGTGGGAGGACACCTGGCCGATCGCTATTCGCTGAAGCCGGTCTATGTGCTGGGGCTGATGCTCCAGGTGCCGCTGCTCTATGCCGTGGCCATGCTGGGGAGCTTTCCCTTGCTCGTCGTGGTCATGCTGAACGTGGTCGTCAGCACAGCGATCCTGCCGGCCGAAAACATGATGCTCGCCCGCTTCTCGCCGGAGAAGCACCGCAGCCTCTCCTTCGGCATCAAGTACGTCTTCGCCTTCGGCAGCGCGCCGCTCGCCGTGCAGTTCGTGAGCTTCGTGCACGGCAATACCGGGGACTTCTACTGGCTGTTCATGGCGCTCGCCGCGATGGCCGCGGTGGCGTTCGCCGCGGCGGTGTTCCTGCCGCCGGCCGGCCGCTCTGCCCGCGCGGCGGCCCCGGCCGCGGCGGAATGAGTCCCGCGGCCACTGCGCACCACCTGGCGGAGTTGAACGCCATCGGGCGGCGGCTCTACGACAACCGGATGCGGATCGCGCGCGGCTGAGGGCCCTCACCCCGACCCTCTCCCGCAAGCGGGAGAGGGAGCTTTTCTTGCCCTCTCCCGCGCGAAGCGTGGGAGAGGGAGGGGACCCATCGCGTCAGCGATGGGGAAGGTGAGGGAATTTGGCTCTGCGACAGAAAGACTTCTACCGCGCCGCCACGGCGAGCGCCTGGTCGAGATCGGCGATGATGTCCTCGACCGTCTCGATGCCGATCGACAGGCGGATGACGTCCGGCCCGGCGCCGGCGGCCAGGCGCTGCTCGTCGGTAAGCTGGCGATGCGTGGTCGAGGCCGGGTGCAGGATCAGGCTGCGGGTGTCGCCGAGATTGGCGAGATGCGAGAACAGCTCGCAGGCCTCGACCAGCTTCACCCCCGCCTCGTAGCCGCCCTTCACGCCGAAGGTGAAGACAGAGCCGGCGCCCTTCGGCAGGTATTTCTGCGCCAGGGCATGGAACGGGCTGGAGGTCAGCCCGGCATAGGACACCCAGGCGACGTCCCTGTGGTTCTCCAGGTACTCCGCGACGACCTTGGCATTGGCGACGTGACGCTCCATGCGGAGCGCCAGCGTCTCGATCCCGGTGAGCGTCAGGAACGCATTCATCGGCGACATGGTCGGCCCGAGGTCGCGCAGGCCCACCGCCTTCGAATGCATGATGAGCCCCATGTCGCCGAAGGTCTCGTAGAAGGTGAGGCCGTGATAGGCGGGCTCGGGCCGGGTCAGGGCCGGAAACTTGTCGTTCTGCGCCCAGTCGAACCGGCCGGAATCGACGATCGCGCCGCCCATGGAGTTGCCGTGGCCGCCGAGGAACTTGGTCGTCGAATGCACCACGATGTCGGCGCCCCACTGGAAGGGCTGGCAGAGATAGGGCGAGGCCATGGTGTTGTCGACGATGAGCGGAATGCCGGCCTCGTGGGCGATCTTCGCCGCGGCCTCGATGTCGGTCACCACGCCGCCCGGGTTGGCCAGGCTCTCGACGAAGATCGCCTTGCAGCGCGGCGTCAGCGCGCGGCGGAAGTTCTCCGGATCGTCGCCGTCGGCGAAATGCACCGTCCAGCCGAACTTGGCGAAGGTGCGGCCGAACTGGGTGATCGAGCCGCCATAGAGGCGGCGCGAGGCGACGAACTCGTCGCCCGGGCTCATCAGCGAGAACATGGCGACGAGCTGGGCCGCATGGCCCGAGGCGGTGCAGGTCGCGCCGCGCCCGTCCTCGAGGCTCGCGATGCGCTCCTCGAGCGCGGCCACGGTCGGGTTGGTGAGGCGCGAATAGATGTAGCCGAAGGTCGACAGGTCGAACAGCGAGGCCGCGTGCTCCGCGTCGTCGAACACATAGGCCGTCGTGTGGTAGATCGGCATGATACGGGCGCCGGTCGTCGGATCCGGCGGCGCGCCGGCATGGACCGCGCGGGTCTCGAAGCCCGGCTGGGCGGGGCGGGTACGGCCGTTGTCCTTCATCGTGCCCCCAGCTTCTGCCGCTTGCTCGTGATGATGCGCGAGTTGAAGCCGCCCCAGCTGAGCTCGCCGTGCAGCCGGCCGTATTCGATCTTGGGGCAGCGGTTCATGATGACGGTGAGGCCGGCGGCCTCGGCCTTCGCCGCCGCCTCGTCGTTGCGCACGCCGAGCTGCATCCAGAGCACCTTGGCGCCGATGGCGATCGCCGAGTCCGTGATCGGTCCGACCTCGGACGACCTGCGGAAGACGTCGACCATGTCGATCGGATGGTCGGATTTCGGGATGTCCTCGAGCCGGGCGTAGCAGGTCTCGCCGTTGATGACCTGCCCGGCCGCCTTCGGGTTCACCGGGATCACCCGGTAGCCCTTGTGCTGCAGGTACTTCATGGCGAAGGCGCTGGGCCGGTTCCAGTCCGGGCTGGCGCCGACCATGGCGATGGTCTTGACGCCGCGCAGCACCTTGACCAGCAGCGCGTCCGGATAGTGGTCGTGATCTGTCATGGGGGCGGGATGGTCCTTCAGCGGCCCTGCCAGGTCGGCTGGCGCTTCTCCAGGAAGGCGTCGATGCCCTCCTCGGCGTCGCGGGCCATCATGTTCGTGATCATCACCTCGCTGGCATAGGCGTAAGCGCCCGCCAGGTCCATCTCCACCTGGCGGTAGAAGGCTTCCTTGCCGATGGCGAGGGTGAGGGGACTCTTCGAGACGATCTGCCGGGCGAGAGCGGCGACGGCGTCGTCGAGCGCGTCCGCCGCGACGACGCGGTTCACCAGCCCGATCTCCCGCGCCCGGGCCGCATCGACGAGGTCGCCGGTGAGCAGCATCTCCATGGCCTGCTTGCGCGGCACGGCGCGGGAGAGCGCGACCATCGGGGTCGAGCAGAACAGGCCGATATTGACGCCGGGCGTGGCGAAGCGGGCGCCGCTCTCCGCGACGGCGAGGTCGCAGGTGGCGACCAGCTGGCAGCCGGCCGCCGTGGCAACGCCGTGCACCCGGGCGATCACCGGCTTCGGCAGGCGGGTGACGGCGAGCATGAGCGCGCTGCAGGCGGCGAACACGCGCTGATACATGTCCCGGGTCGGCGTGGCGCGCAGCTCCTTGAGGTCGTGGCCGGCGCAGAAGGCGGGGCCCGCCCCGGCGAGCACGACCGCCTTCACCGAGCCGTCCCGGGCGATCGCTCCGAGCTCATGGGTCAAAGCCGCCATGAGCGCGAGCGAGAGGGCGTTGCGCTGCTGCGGACGGTTCAGCGTCAGGGTCGCGACCCCCTCCTCATCCCGGCGGAGGAGACTTCCATCCGCCTTGACGGCCGGGGTCTCTGCCGCGTGAGCCTGGTCCATGCGTCGGTTCCCTCGCAATCTCCAGGGCACTCTGCGCCGGGCCTCGCCGGCGGTTCAAGGGGTTAGCGCCACTTGTCGGCCTCGTCTTGCGGTATCATGATACCTCAGACTCAAGCATCGGAAAAAACAGCGCTTTTGCCGTTGACTTTCGGACCGGATTGCAGATACTCCGCGCCTCGACCGGCGGTCCCTTGCCGCCGCCGCGGCCCTTCTGCGGGTGCGGCTCCCTCAACGAGTGGACAGAGATGAAGACCTATTCCGCGAAGCCGTCGGAGGTGGTCAAGAAGTGGGTCGTGATCGACGCCGAAGGCGTCGTGCTCGGCCGCTTGGCCAGCATCGTGGCGAACCGTCTGCGCGGCAAGCACAAGCCCATCTTCACCCCGCATATCGACTGCGGCGACAACGTCGTCGTCATCAATGCGGAGAAGGTGAAGCTCACCGGCAACAAGCTCGCCGACAAGAAGTTCTACTGGCACACCGGCCATCCCGGCGGCATCAAGGAGCGGACGATGGAGCAGATCCTCGGCGGCCGCTATCCGGAGCGCGCCATCATCAAGGCCGTCGAGCGCATGGTGCCGCGCGGGCCGCTCGGCCGCCGGCAGATGAGCAACCTCAAGGTCTATGCCGGCGCCAGCCATCCGCACGAGGCGCAGCAGCCTGAGCCGCTCGACGTCGCCGCCCTCAATCCGAAGAACAAGAGGATCGCCTCCCGATGAGCGCCGATACCCAGACCCTCACGGACCTCAAGGACCTGCGCGCCGTCACTGCGCCGGCGGAGGCGGAGGAGGCCGTCCAGAAGCTCGATGCGCAGGGCCGCGCCTATGCGACCGGCAAGCGCAAGAACGCGGTCGCGCGCATCTGGCTGAAGCCGGGCTCCGGCCGCATCACGGTGAACGGACGGGACGACGCGACCTATTTCGCGCGTCCGGTGCTGCGGATGATGATCCAGCAGCCCTTCGCCGCGGCCGGCCGGACGAACCAGTACGACGTCGTCTGCACGGTGACCGGCGGCGGGCTGTCCGGCCAGGCGGGCGCGGTGCGGCACGGCATCAGCCGCGCGCTCACCTTCTACGAGCCGGCGCTGCGCTCGGTGCTGAAGACCGGCGGGTTCCTGACCCGCGACAGCCGCGTCGTCGAGCGCAAGAAGTACGGCAAGGCGAAGGCCCGACGCAGCTTCCAGTTCTCCAAGCGCTGATCCCGCGGACCACCCGCTGCGAGGGAAGGGGCGTCCCCGGGGGACGCCCCTTTTCGTTTGCGCTATACAGACTCGAGCCACGGCGAAGGAATGAGGCGATGACGAGCACCAACCGGCTGCGGATCGGAATCCTGGGGGCGAGCGGCTATACCGGCGCGGAGCTGGTGCGTCTGCTCGCGCGCCATCCGGAGGTGGAGATCCGCACGCTGACGGCCGACCGGCAGGCCGGCAAGCCCCTGGCCGAGGTGTTTCCGCATCTCGGCGGGCTGGGGCTGCCCGACCTGGTGAAGGTCGAGGACGCCGACTGGGACGAGGTCGACGCGGTGTTCTGCGGCCTGCCGCACGGCACCACCCAGGACATCATCGCCGCGCTGCCGCGCCGCCTGAAGGTGGTCGATCTGTCCGCCGATTTCCGGCTCGCCGACACCGAGACCTATGCGCAATGGTACGGCCATCCGCACCGCGCGCCGGATCTGCAGGCGGAGGCCGTCTACGGCCTCACCGAGCTGAAGCGTCCGGCGGTGGCGAAGGCGCGGCTCGTCGCCAATCCCGGCTGCTACCCGACCTCGGCGCAGCTGCCGCTCGTCCCGCTGATCGAGGCGGGGCAGATCGACAGCGACGAGATCATCATCGACGCGAAGTCGGGCGTGAGCGGCGCCGGGCGCGACGCCAAGCAGGGCTCGCTCTACACCGAGGTGACGGAGGGCATCCACGCCTATGGCGTGGCGAGCCATCGCCACGCGCCGGAGATCGAGCAGGGCCTGTCGGAGGCCGCCGGCAGGCCGGTCGTCGTCAACTTCACCCCGCATCTCATGCCGATGAGCCGCGGCATCCTGTCCTCGATCTATGTGCGGCTCGCGGACGGCGCCTCGGCCGACGACCTGCGCGCGACGCTTGCGAAGCGCTACGACGGCGAGCCCTTCGTGCGGGTGCTGGCGGCCGGCCAGGTGCCGCACACGCGCCACGTGCGCGGCTCCAACCACTGCCTGATCGGGGTCTTCGCGGACCGCGTGCCGGGCCGCGCGATCCTGCTTTCGGTGATCGATAACCTGGTCAAGGGTGCTTCGGGGCAGGCGATCCAGAACATGAACCTGATGGCCGGCTTCGCCGAGACCGCCGGTCTCGAGCAGCAGCCGCTGTTTCCCTGAGCGGGGCGCGCCGTGAGTGGACTCATCCTGACGCATGGCAACCGGCGGCCGGTGATCGCCGCCGACGCCTTCATCGCGCCGAATGCGGTGATCGTCGGCGACGTGGAGATCGGGCCGGGATCGAGCATCTGGTTCGGCTGCGTGCTGCGCGGCGATTCCAACTCGATCCGCATCGGCGCGCGCACCAACATCCAGGACGGCACGATCATCCACGTGAACCACCAGGAGGATGGCGGGCGGGGCGCCAATGCCTGCTGCACCGTGGTCGGGGACGACGTCACGGTCGGCCACATGGCGCTCATCCACGCCTGCCGGCTGGAGAACGGCGCCTTCGTCGGCATGAAGGCCTGCGTGATGGACGGCGCCGTGGTGGAGGAGAACGCGATGGTCGCCGCCGGCGCGCTCCTCACGCCCAACAAGCGGGTGCGGTCGGGCGAGCTCTGGGCGGGGAGCCCGGCGCGTCTGATGCGCCAGCTGACCCGGGCCGAGCTCGACGAGTTCCGGCACATCGCGCAGCACTACTGCGAGCTCGGAGCCAGCTACATGAGGTGAAGACGGAGGACGGCATGAAGCACAAGACGCCGACGCGGCGGCCGCGCAATCCCTATGCCACCGCGGTCCGCAAGATGAAGATGCGGGTCAAGACCTCGGCCCGGACCTACAGCCGGAAGCAGAAGCACCCGAACCCCCGCCCAAAGGACGGGGGTTCGTCGTTTGCGGATCAGGGGAGCTGCACGGCCGAGTTCGAGACGTCCGCGACCGCCACTGCCGAGCGCCCGCCGCAGAAGCGCCCGATGAGCGCGACCA
>DAIMFL010000149.1:0-7631 GCA_036724615.1 Alphaproteobacteria bacterium
CCTCGACGCCTCCGGCCTGCCCACCGTGGCCGCCCCGCCGGCGCCGATGGCCGCCACGATCCCCGGGGTGCCGCCGATGCCGGAGGGATCGACCCTGCCGCCGGTGGCGGATGGCCAGGTCTTCGGCGCCGCCGACGCGCCGTCGCGGATCGTGCTGGTCGCCCGGCTGGAGAGCTGGGTGCAGGTGACCGATCCGGAGACCAATGCGCTGCTCACCCGCGTGCTGCGGGCGGGCGACCGCTATTATGTCCCGGACCAGGCCGGGCTGAGCCTGGCCACCGGCAATGCCGGCGGGCTCGACATCTGGGTGGACGGGCGCAAGCTGCCCCCGCTGGGACCGGTCGGCGTGGTCCGGCGCGGCATCGCCCTCGACCCGCAGCGCCTGACGGACGGCACCGCGACCTCCAACGCCCCCGCCGTTCCGTAAGGCCGCGTTCCGCGCCGGCCTCCCGCCGTGGCGGGGCGCCGGGCCTTGATCTTTCACGGACGGGCGCGCATGTTCCGGCTGTCCCGGCGACGGCGCGGGCGAAGCGCCGCCGTCCCCCACGTCCCCGAACCGGGGCAGCGAAGCGGCATGAGCATCCGTCCCTATCGCGACATCGAGCGGCGCAGGTCCCGGCAGATCCGGGTCGGCACGGTCGCCGTCGGCGGCGACGCGCCGATCACGGTGCAGACGATGACCAACACGCTGACCGCCGATGCGGCGGCCACGATCGCCCAGATCCGGCAGGTCGCGGAGGCGGGCGCCGACATCGTCCGGGTATCCTGCCCCGACGAGGACTCGACGGCGGCATTGCCGGAGATCGTGCGCGCATCGCCGATCCCCATCGTCGCCGACATCCATTTCCACTACAAACGGGCGATCGAGGCGGCCGAGGCCGGCGCCGCCTGCCTGCGCATCAACCCCGGCAATATCGGCTCGGCCGAGCGGGTGCGCGAGGTGGTGAAGGCGGCCAAGGATCACGGCTGCTCGATGCGCATCGGCGTCAATGCCGGCAGCCTCGAGCGCGACCTTCTGGAGCGGTATGGCGAGCCCTGTCCCGAGGCGATGGTGGAGAGCGCGCTCGATCACGCGCGCATCCTCGAGGACAACGACTTCTTCGAGTTCAAGATCAGCGTGAAGGCCTCCGACGTCTTCCTCGCGGTGGCCGCCTATCAGGGCCTCGCCGAGGCCTGCGACTATCCGCTCCATCTCGGCATCACCGAGGCCGGCGGCTTGCGGACCGGCACGGTGAAGTCCTCGATCGGCATCGGCTCGCTGCTCTGGGCGGGGATCGGCGACACCATCCGCGTGTCGCTCTCGGCCGACCCGGTCGAGGAGGTGAAGGTCGGCTTCGACATCCTGAAGTCGCTCAACCTGCGCCATCGCGGCGTCAACGTCATCTCCTGCCCGTCCTGCGCGCGGCAGCAGTTCGAGGTGATCAAGACCGTCGAGCTGCTGGAGAGCCGGCTCGGCCACATCACCACGCCGATGACCGTCTCGGTCATCGGCTGCGTGGTGAACGGACCCGGCGAGGCGCGCGAGACCGATATCGGCCTCACCGGCGGCGGCCACGGGACGCACATGGTCTATCTGAGCGGCGTGCCGCATCACCGCCTCAAGGACGAGAACATCGTCGATCATCTGGTCGGGCTCATCGAGAGGAAGGCGGCGGAGATCGAGGCGGCGCGCGCGGCTGCGGACGGCGCCTCCCGCGAAGCGCACGCACAGCCGCGGGCCGCGGCTGCGTCCTAGCCCAGACCGGAGCCCGTCATGTCCACGCTGCAGCCGGTCCGCGGCACGCACGACATATTGCCGGACGAGATGCGGCGGCATCGCGCGGTCGTCGAGACGGCGCGCAGCGTCGCCGAACGGTTCGGCTATCCCCTGGTCGCGACCCCGATCTTCGAGTTCTCCGAGGTGTTCAAGCGCACGCTCGGCGACACGTCGGACATCGTGACCAAGGAGATGTACAGCTTCACCGATCGCGGCGGCGAGATGCTGACGCTGCGCCCGGAGGGCACGGCGGGGATCGCGCGGGCGCTGATCTCCGGCGGGCTCTCGCAGCATCTTCCGCTCAAGTTCTTCTACAACGGCCCGATGTTCCGCTACGAGCGGCCGCAGAAGGGCCGGATGCGGCAGTTCCACCAGATCGGCGTGGAGCTTCTGGGCATCGCCCAGCCCGCGGGCGACGTGGAGGTGATCGCGCTCGGCGTGCAGATCCTGCGCGAGCTCGGCATTCTCGAGCACACCACGCTGGAGCTCAACACGCTGGGCGACGGCGAGAGCCGTCAGGCCTATCGCAAGGTGCTGGTCGACTACTTCGAAGGACGTCGCGACCGTCTGTCGGCGGACAGCCGCGAGCGGCTGTCGCGCAATCCGCTGCGCATCCTCGATTCCAAGGACGAGGGCGATCGCGCCGTCGTCGCCGACGCGCCGCTGTTCGGGGACCACCTCAATCAGGCGAGCCGCGACTTCTTCGCCCGGGTGACGGAAGGCCTCGATGCGCTCGGCATCGCCTACCGGCTCAATCCCCGGCTCGTGCGCGGGCTCGACTATTACTGCCACACCGCCTTCGAGTTCACGACCGACCGGCTCGGCGCGCAGGGCACGGTGATGGCCGGCGGACGCTATGACGGGCTGGTCGGCATGATGGGCGGGCCGGAGACGCCGGGCGTCGGCTGGGCGGCCGGGATCGAGCGCCTGTCGCTGATGCTGGCGGATCCGCCCGCGGCGCCGCGCCCGGTCGCGGTGGTGCCCGTGGGCGGCGAGGCGGAGACCGCCGCCATGAAGCTGGCCCACGAGCTGCGGGGCCAAGGGTTCGTCGTCGAGCTCGGCTTCGGCGGCAATGTCGGCAAGCGGATGAAGCGCGCCAACAAGCTCAACGCCCGGGCGGCGGTGCTGATCGGGACGGACGAGCTGGGTCGCGGGGTCGCGACCGTGCGCGACCTCGATTCGGGCGAGCAGGAGGAGGTGCCTCTGGCCGCTCTGCACGAGCGCCTCGCCCGCTTCCGGTAGCGGCATGGGGCGGCCCGCCCAGGGCTCGGTCGAACCGGTGGTGATCGGCGTCAGCCACAGGACCGCCCCGGCCAGCCTGCGCGACCGCCTGTTCGCGGAAGAGGCGGCATTGCCCGCCCTGCTCGACGATCTCAAATCCGCCGGCATCGGCCAGGCGCTGCTGCTGTCGACCTGCGACCGCACGGAGATCCAGGCGATGGACGTCGCCCCCGACCGGGCCGCGGAAGTCATCACCGGCTTCCTGGCGGCGCGGGCGGGGGTCGCGCCGGCGGAGCTGCTCGCCTCCGGCTACCGACTGGAGGGAGAGGCGGCGCTGCGCCACGTCTTCGCGGTCGCGGCGTCGCTGGACAGCGCCGTCATCGGCGAGCCGCAGGTGCTGGGTCAGGTGAAGGCTGCGCATCGGCTCGCCCGTTCGGCCGGCCTGGTTGGGCCGGAGCTGGAGCGCGTGCTGCGCTCGGCCTTCGCCGCCGCCAAGCGGGTCCGCAGCGAGACGGCGATCGCCGAGCGGGCGGTCTCCGTGGCGGCCGTCGCGGCCCAGCTGGCGCGCGACCTCCATGGCGACCTGGCGCGCTGCGCCGGCCTCGTGCTGGGAGCAGGCGAGATGGGCGAGTTCCTGGCCGAGCATCTGCGGCAGGCGGGGCTCGGGCGGTGGACGGTGGCGCATCCGTCGCCGCGCCGCGCCGAGCTGGTGGCGCATCGCTTCGGCGGCCATTTCGTCGCGCTCGACGCCCTCGCCGAAGCGCTGCCGCGGGCCGACCTGGTGATCGCGGCGCTGGGCGCCGGGCGGTTCGTCGTCGACGCTCCGGCCGCGCAGGACGCGTTGCGGGCCCGCCGCCGGCGGCCCATCTTGTTCATCGACGCCGCCGTCCCGCGCGACGTCGCGCCGGAGGTGGGCGGCATCGAACAGGCGTTCCTGTACGATCTCGACGATCTCGAGCGCCTGGCGCTGGAAGGCCGGGCCGGGCGGGCCGCCGCCGCCGACGAGGCCTGGGCGATCGTCGATGCGGAGCTCGGCGCGTTCCGCGCCGAGCGCGCTGCGCGCCAGGCGGTGCCGGCGCTGGTGGCCTTGCGCCGCCGCTTCGAGGCGGCGCGGCAGGAGATCCTGGCCGGCGGCGCGGTCGACGCGGCCGAGGCGATGCGGCTGCTGATCAACCGGCTGCTGCACGAGCCGTCCGAATCGCTGCGCCGGCTGGCCGAGACCGGAAGCTCCGCGGAGGCCGAGGCGCTGCTGCGACGGCTCTTCGCGCTCGAGGGCGATGCCGCGAAAAGCGACCTGGACGACGACCGAGACACCGAGGAGACGGACGCGTGAACCTGGACGACAAGCTGGAGCGGGTGGTCCGCCGCCATGACGAGCTGGCCGCCCTGATGTCGGCGGCCGGTCCGCAGGACGCCCAGTCCTTCGCGCGCGTCTCGAAGGAATATGCCGAGCTGTCGCCGATCGTCCAGGCGATCGGCGAGCTGCGGAAGGCGCAGCGCGAGCTTGCCGAAGCGGAGGTGCTGATGCGCGACCCGGCGGCCGATCCCGACATGAAGACCCTCGCGGAAGAGGAGGCGGAGAGCCTGCGCGAGCGCGTGCCGGAGCTCGACCGCAAGGTGAAGGTTCTCCTCCTGCCCAAGGACGAGGCCGATGCGCGCAACGCGATCCTGGAGGTGCGCGCCGGCACCGGCGGCGAGGAGGCGGCGCTGTTCGCGGCCGAGCTGTTCCGGATGTATCTGCGCTACGCCGAGCTCCATGGCTGGCGTTCCGAGATCATGAGCGTCAACGAGACCGGAATCGGCGGCTACAAGGAGGCGATCGCCACCATCTCCGGGCGCGATGTCTTCGCCCGGCTGAAGTTCGAGTCCGGCACGCATCGCGTGCAGCGCGTGCCGGTGACCGAGGGCGGCGGCCGGATCCACACCTCTGCGGCGACCGTCGCGGTGCTCCCCGAGGCCGAGGAGGTCGATATCGTGATCGACGAGAAGGATCTGCGGATCGACGTGTTCCGCTCCAGCGGGCCGGGCGGGCAGTCCGTCAACACGACCGACAGCGCGGTGCGGATCACCCATCTGCCGACCGGCATCGTCGTGCAGCAGCAGGACGAGAAGTCGCAGCACAAGAACAAGGCGAAGGCGCTCAAGGTGCTCCGGGCCCGGCTCTACGAGCTGGAGCGCTCCGCGCGGGATGCGGAGCGTGCGGCGAACCGTCGCAGCCAGGTCGGCAGCGGCGACCGCTCCGAGCGCATCCGCACCTACAACTTCCCGCAGGGCCGCGTCACCGATCACCGCATCAACCTCACCCTCTACAAGATCGAGAAGGTCATGAGCGGCGAGGCGCTGGACGAGATCGTCGAGGCGCTGATCGCCAGCGATCAGGCGGAACGCCTGGCGGAGCTCGCGTGAGCCGGGCGACCGCACGCACGCTGCTTGAATCGGCGCGCGAAAGCCTGGCCGCCGCCGGTGTCGAGGATCCGAGACGGGACGCCAGGCTGCTGCTCGCCGCCGCCCTCGGCTGCGACGCATCGGCCCTCGTCATCGAGCCCGGGCGCATGGTGGACGGGAGGTCCGCCGAGCGCTTCGCGCGGTTCGTCGAGCGGCGGCAGGCGCGCGAGCCGGTCTCGCGCATCCTCGGCCGTCGCGAATTCTGGAGCCTCCGCTTCCGCCTCGCCCCGGCCACTCTCGACCCGCGGCCGGACAGCGAGACGCTGATCGAGGCGGCGCTAGCGGCGATCCCCGATCGGGCGGCGGCGCTGCGGCTGCTCGATCTCGGCACCGGGACCGGGTGCCTGCTGCTCGCGCTCCTCGCCGAGCTGCCGAATGCGACCGGGCTTGGCATCGATATCGAACCCGCGGCCGTGGCCGCGGCGCGAGAGAACGCGGCCTCGCTCGGCCTCGCAGGCCGCGCGTCGTTCCGTGTCGGCGACTGGACTGCCGGGCTCGAGGAGAGCTTCGACGTCATCGTCGCCAATCCGCCCTATGTGCCGGATCCCGAGATCGATCGGCTGGCGCCGGAGGTCGCCCGGTGGGAGCCGCGCCGCGCCCTGGCGGGCGGCGCCGACGGGCTCGACGCCTATCGCGCCTTGGCGCCGCGGATCCTCGATCGGCTGGCACCCCAGGGCGTCGCGGTGCTCGAGTTCGGAGCAGGTCAGGACCGCGACGTGGCGGCGATTCTCGTTGCGGCCGGCCTTGAAATTCGCGGCGTCCGACATGATCTCGGTGGGGTCCTCCGCTGCGCCGTGGCAGTTCGCGGCAGTGCAAAAAAGTAGTTGGAAAGGCTTGGGATCCCGATTAGGGTGATCACCGTCGGGGGAACGCGAAGCGCGCCGTTTCAGACGGCCGCCGGCCCCTCGACCCACCCCCCAAGTGGCCCTCAGGCAGTCGGGAAGCCGCCGCGGACAGGTTGGCGCGGAGCGGCTTGGAGGCGGGGGAACAAGACCAGCCACGTGATAGTGACGGTAAGATGAGACAAGGTCCGAACAATCGGCGGTCGCGCGGTCGCGGCCCCCGGAAGCCGCACGTCAACGTCAAGCAGCAGACCTTCGACAGCAACGGACCGGATATCCGCGTCCGCGGGAACGCCTATCAGGTGCTGGAGAAGTATCTCGCCCTGGCGCGCGACGCCAACGCCGCGGGCGACCGCATCGCCAGCGAGAACTATCTGCAGCATGCGGAGCACTATTACCGCCTGATCAACAATTCGACCGACGGCCATGGGCATCGTCCCCCCAGGCAGGAGGGCAACGGTCACGATGCCGAGGCGGCCGGCTCTGTGTCCGGCGACGCGAGCGCGTCGGACGAGGCGACCGAAGGCACGGCCTGACCTCCGCCAGGTCTCTCCGTCCATTCCGGCAGCCTGCTGGCAGGCCGGTACACCCGCCAAGCACACCGCCCGCTCCCTCTTGCAACGAGCGGCGCAGACTCTTGCGTGTCCTTTGGGCAACAACCATATCCGTGCCGGGGTCAATCGACCTGCTATCGAGGCATCTTCAGTCGCGTGCCGCTGGCTTGACCATGCGAACGGGTCCTGGGCGCGACCGATGGAGGGCATGGAATGGATTTCGAGAAATACACCGAGCGCTCGCGGGGGTTCGTCCAGGCGGCGCAGGGTCTGGCGCTGCGCAGCAACCACCAGCGCTTCACGCCTGAACATCTGCTCAAGGTCCTGCTCGACGACCGGGAAGGGCTCGCAGCCAATCTGATCCGGGCGGCGGGCGGTGACCCGGCGCTCGCCCACAAGGCCGTCGAGGCCGAGCTCGGCAAGCTTCCGCGCGTCGAAGGCAGCGGCGCCGGCCAGGTCTATCTCGCCCCGGAAACGGCGCGGCTGTTCGAGACGGCCCAGCAGCTCTCGGAGAAGGCGGGCGACGGCTACGTCACGGCGGAGCGCCTGCTGCTGGCCCTCGCCATGGCGGCGGGCACCCCCGCGGCCCAGGCCCTGCAGCGCGCCGGCGTGACGCCGCAGGCGCTCAATCAGGCGGTGAACGAGCTCCGGAAGGGCCGTACGGCACAGAGCGCGACGGCCGAGGACAGCTACGATGCCCTGAAGAAATACGCCCGCGACCTGACCGCCGCGGCGCGTGAGGGAAAGCTCGACCCCGTGATCGGCCGCGACGAGGAGATCCGGCGCACCATCCAGGAGCTCTCGCGGCGCACC
>DAIMFL010000150.1:0-7558 GCA_036724615.1 Alphaproteobacteria bacterium
TGCCGGTCCGCGGCTCGACAAAAAGACCGCCGGGCGATGCCGCGGCGGTCCGCTCCGTCCGCTGTCGTGCCCGTCAGGGTCCGGGCGCAGGACGACAGCTAGAATTGACTCCTTTATAGGACAAAAAGCCTACAGATGCAACGATGGACGGCGCCCGAGGCGGCGCCGAGCCGCCGATCGGCCGCGATTGACGGCGCCCGGGGCTTCGCCTATTCAGAAGCCGTGACGGTTCTCCGGTCGCGGGCTCGCCCGCCCGGGGATGAAAAGGGAATCCGGTGCGGCTCTCGCCCTTTCCGCGAGACGCCTATTCCGGAGCTGCCCCCGCAACTGTAGGCGGGTAGCGCTTACGTCCCGGCTCGCGGGCTTCGGCCGCGAGCCTTGCCGAGGCGGGCTCGACCCCTCTCGGGGCCACTGGTCCGGCGCGGCTTGCGCCCCGACCGGGAAGGCCGGACGCAGGCGCCGCGACCCGCGAGCCAGGAGACCTGCCGTCCGACGTGACGCAACCCTCAGCAGAGCCGGACGGGGCGCGCCGGCGGAGGCAGGCATGGCTGAATCCACATCCGTCGACGTTTCCACCGACTCCGATACCGCGCGGGCGGACGCGCTCGCCCTCGACGATCCCGACGGCGCGCAGCGCCGCGCGCTAGGCGCCGCCCGCGATCCGGCCGTGGCGCCGGAGGACATCGTGCTGTGCTGGCTGCTGCGCCTGTCGGACAATGTGGACCCCGCCTGCGCCGCCGGGCGGATCCTGGCGGCGATCGCCGCGCCCCCGGGCGATCCCCCCGGCGATCCGTCCGGCGATCCTCCCCTGGGCGATCCCCCGGGCGATCACCGGCTCGCCGGCCTGCTCGCGGAGGTGGCGCGCTGGCCAGCGGGACGGCTGAGAACGCTGCGACACCCGGCGCGGCCCCGGCCCGCCCTCCGGTTCCTCGGCAGCTGAGCCCGGGCGGAACTGGGGAGCAGCCCCGGCGGTTCTCTCGATGCGCGCCGTCGGCGCTGCCTCGGGAGGCGCATGGTGGACCAGGTTCCCCGTTCGTGGGGCAGGAACCGCGACATCGTCGCAATCGGCGCCTCGGCCGGCGGGCTGACCCCTTTGAAGGCCCTCCTTTCAGGGCTTCCGGCCGATCTCCCGGCGGCGGTCTTCGTCGTGATGCATCTCGGACCCAGCAGCCACCTGCCGGCGATCCTCGACAACGTCACCGGGCTGAAGGTGGTGGCGGCCTCGAACGGCGCCCGCGTCGAGCACGGCCGGGTCTATGTGGCGACGCCCGACCGGCACCTGCTGCTGCACGACGATCATGTGCTGCTGCGGCGCGGCGCGCGGGAGAACCTGTCGCGGCCGGCGATCGACCCGCTGTTCCGGTCCGCGGCGCTTAGCTTCGGCGGGCGGGTGACCGGGGTCGTGCTGTCGGGCGCGCTCAACGACGGGACGGCGGGGCTGCGCGCGATCAAGGCCGGCGGCGGCGCGGCCGTCGTGCAGGATCCGGCCGACGCCGAGCATGCGGACATGCCGAAAAGCGCGCTCCGGCACGTCGAGATCGACCACGTGGTCCCGGCCCGCGAGCTCGCCGGACTGCTGCAGCGGCTCGTGCACGAGCCGGCGGCCGAGACCCGGGACCTTCCGACCAGCGTCCGGATCGAAGCGGCGATCGCTGCACAGGAGCCGCAGGCCATGAGCATCGAAGCACAGCCCGGGACCCTCTCCCCATTCACCTGCCCGGAATGCGGAGGCAGCCTGTGGGAACTTGCCGATGGAACCCTGCTCCGCTACCGTTGCCATGTCGGCCACGCCTTCACCTCCGACATCCTGCTCGCCACCCAGGCCGAGCAGATCGAGCAGAGGCTCTGGGCATTGCTGCGGACGCACGAGGAACGTGCGGAGCTGGTGCGGCGCCTGGCCGAGCGGGAGCGCGCGCGCAACCGACATTCGCTGGCCGCACAGTTCCACGGCAGGGCCGAGCAGTACGAGCAGGATGCCGCGATCGTACGCGGCCTTCTGACCGGCCGGGGCGCCATCCGATCATCGCGCGCCGCTTCACATCCGGACCCGAGGGGCAGTGCGAAGGATGAACGAGACCAGGGATAAGGCCGAGGAACCCGGATCGGGGGGCGAGTCGGCGACCGGGTCCGGCACGTGTCCGATCGTCGGCATCGGTGCTTCGGCGGGAGGCGTGGACGCGCTCAAGAGGTTCTTTGCCGCGGTCGATCCGGAAGAGCCCATGGCCTATGTCGTGGTTCAGCATCTCGACCCCGACCACGGGAGCACGCTGCCCCAGCTCATCGCGCGGGTCAGCAAGGTGCCGGTGAAAAAGATAACGGACGATGCGCGGATCGAGCCGCGCCATGCCTATGTGATACCGCCGGACGCCACGCTCACGCTCGAGGACGGCGCGCTCAGGCTGGCCCCTCCCGGCGAGCCGCGCGGGCATCGCAGCCCGATCGACCACTTCTTCCTCTCCCTCGCCGCCGACCGGGGGGAAGATGCCGCCTGCATCATCCTGTCCGGCACCGGCAGCGACGGCACGATCGGGCTCCGGGCGATCAAGGAGCATGGCGGGCTCGCGCTGGCCCAGGCCGATGCCGAGTATGACGGCATGATGCGCAGCGCGGTCGCGACCGGCCTGGTCGACGCCGTCCTTCCCGTGGAGGGCATCCCCGGGAAGATCGCGGATTACTTCCGCTTCCGCGCCGTCGCGCCCAAGCAGCCGGAAAGCGCCGATCACCTCCACCAGGTCTGCGCCCTGCTGCGGGCGCGCACCGGGCACGACTTCAGCGGCTACAAGGACAAGACCGTGCGGCGCCGGATCCAGCGCCGCATGCAGGTGCTGCAGGTCGAGACCGTCCCCGAGTTCCTGGAGCGGCTGAGGAAAGATCCGCGCGAGCTCGATCTCCTGCTCCAGGACCTGCTGATCGGCGTCACCCAGTTCTTTCGCGACCAGGCCGCCTTCGACGCGCTGGGCAGCCAGGCGATCCCGCAGCTTTTCGAGGGGAAGGGGCCGGACGACACGGTCCGGGTCTGGGTGCCCGGCTGCGCGACGGGGGAGGAGGCCTATTCGATCGCGATCCTCTTGCGCGAATACGCTGCCCGGCTGCCGACGGCCCCGAAGCTGCAGATCTTCGCCAGCGACATCGACGAGGCGGCGCTCGACGTGGCGCGGACCGGCCGGTATCCCGTCGCCAGCCTGAAGGACATCCCGCCGCAGCTGCGCGACCGCTATTTCACGCGCGAGGACGGCACCTGCCGGGTGGCGACCGAGCTGCGCGAGATCTGCCTGTTCTCGACGCACAACCTTCTGCATGACGCGCCGTTCTCCAGGCTCGACCTGATCTCCTGCCGCAATCTGCTGATCTACCTGAGCTCCGAGCTGCAGGGCCGGGTCGTCGACCTCTTCCACTATGCGCTGCGCGATCAGGGCTTCCTGTTCCTCGGAACGTCGGAGAACGTGACGCGTCATTCCCGCCTGTTCTCGACGGTCGACAAGCCGAGCCGGATCTTCCGCAGGCGGCCGCGCACGGATCGCGGCCTGCCGGAATTCCCGCTGGCGGCGCCGGAAATGAGCCGGCGCAGGCCGGCCGGGCTCAGGCTCCCCGGAACGGCAGAGATGTCGCTGCAGACGCTGGCGGAGCGGGAGCTCCTCGAGCAGTTCGCTCCGGCCCATGTCGTCATCAACGCCGACGGCGACGTGCTGCACGCCTCGGCGCGTACCGGGAAGTATCTCGAGCTGCCGGTGGGCATTCCCGACCACAGCATCTTCGGCATGGCCCGCCGCGGGCTGCGCCTGGAAATGCGGGCGGCCGTGCACAAGGCGGTGCGCAGCGGCCGGGCCGCGGTCCAGAAGAACGTCGCCGTCGGCACGAATGGCGGGCGGCAGGTCATCGACCTCGTCGTCCAGCCTCTGCGCCGGTCCGACAGCCAGGACCCGCTCTTCCTGGTCGTGTTCCAGGACGTAGGCAGCCTGCAGGCGGCCGCCGAACCGGACCAGGTGCCGAGCCGCGAGGAGGTGGAGAGCATCAGCCTGAGGCAGCTCGAGGAGGAGCTGCGCACCACCCGGGAGCGGCTGCAGACCACGACCGAGGAGCTCGAATCCTCGAACGAGGAGCTGAAGTCGGGGAACGAGGAGCTCTCCTCGATGAACGAGGAGCTGCAATCGGCCAACGAGGAGCTGGAGACCTCGCGCGAGGAGCTGCAGTCGATCAACGAGGAGCTGCAGACCGTCAATGCGGAGCTCAATGCCCGGGTCGAGGAGCTGAGCCGGACCAACAGCGACATGGCGAACCTGCTGGAGAGCACGCAGATCGCCACGATCTTCCTCGATCGCCAGCTCGCGGTGAAGAGCTTCACCCCGGCGGCCAAGGACGTGTTCCGGCTGGTGGAGAGCGACGCCGGCCGGCCGATCGGCCACGTGCGCGCCCGTTTCGCCGGGGATACGGTGCAGGACGACGCCGAACGGGTCCTGCGCACGCTCGCCACGGTCGAGCGGCAGGTGCAAAGCAGCGAGACGGACGGCCGCTACATCATGCGGATCATGCCGTACCGCACGCTCGACAACGTCATCAACGGCGTCGTCATCACCTTCGCGGACGTCACGCGGACGGTGGAGGCGGAGAAAAGGATCTCGGAGCTCTCCCGCGACCTGCGCAACAGGCTGGAC
Organism: Alphaproteobacteria bacterium; assembly: GCA_036724615.1. GTDB lineage: Bacteria > Pseudomonadota > Alphaproteobacteria > Dongiales > Dongiaceae > DAIMFL01. Next base: position 4,653 of record DAIMFL010000150.1, read on the forward strand.
AGTCTCGAGACGCTGCTCGGCATCGTCCCGGTCGGCATCCTGTTCGACGACGCCGCCGAGAGCTCCGGACAGATCCGCATCAACGGGGCCGCTGCGCGGCTCCTCGGAGAGGACGGGGAGGTGAAAGGGCTCACCGGGCTGTCCGACCCGCTCCGGCTGTTCATGGACGACGAGCAGCTCCCGGCGGAACGCGATCCCCTGACGCTCGCGGCACGCACCGGCCGCCCGGTGGACAGCTTCGAGGGACAGCTGGAGCAGCGGGACGGAAGCCGCATCGACGTGATGATCTCGGCGACGCCCCTGTTCGACGAGGCGGGCAAGCCGCGCGGCGCGATCGCCTCCATCGTCGACATCACCGAGCGGAAGAAGAGCGAGGCGCGGCAGCAGCTCCTCATGCACGAGCTGCAGCATCGGGTGAAGAACACGCTGGCCGGGATCAATGCTCTGGCCGGCCGCCTGCTGCAGGGCCGCCGCTCCGCGGAGGACTTCGTCGCCGCGCTCCGCGCGCGGCTGACGGCCATGGGACGGACGAACGATCTGCTCGCCCGGCAGAACTGGCGGGGGGCGAGCCTCGAGGACCTGATCCGTTCTAACCTGTCCGCCTATGTCGGCGAACGGGAAGGAAGCATCGGGCTGCGCGGCCCGGACGTCATACTGACCCCCGGCGCCGCGGCGACGCTGGGAATGGTCCTCTACGAGCTCGCGACGAACGCCGCCAAGTACGGGGCGCTGTCCAAGCCCGAGGGCCGGATCGCCGTGGCCTGGCAGGTGGCGGGCTCGGCCGAAGGCGACCAGCTGTCCCTGACCTGGGCGGAGCAGGACGGCCCCCCGGTGCAGACGCCCGAGGGCCACGGCTTCGGCATGAGCTTCATCCAGCGCAGCGTGGAGTACGAGCTGCATGGATCGGCGCAGACGGACTTCCGGCCCGAGGGTCTCCGCGTCGTTCTGACGATACCCTTCGCGCGCAACATGGAACGTGACCTATCGGGAACTCGCGATGGCTTTTCTGAAACGTGAACGGCCCGATCTGAGCGGCCTCAGGGTGCTCGTCGTCGAGGACATGATGCTCGTGGCGGAAGACATCAGCCAGGAGCTCGGCAGCTGCGGCTGCGACGTGGTCGGTCCCGCAGGGCGCCTGGAGGAAGGTCTGGGCCTCGCCAGGGACGAGCCGCTGGACGGGGCGGTGCTCGACGTCAACCTGGGCGGCGAATACTGCTTCCCGATCGCCGCCATGCTCCGGTCGCGCGCGGTGCCGTTCGTCTTCCTGACCGGCTACAGCGAGGCCGGCGCCTTCCCGCCCGAATTCCACGGCACGCCGCGGATTACGAAGCCCTTCGACAGCGCCGAGCTCGTCGCCATCGTCGGCCGCCAGTTCCGCAAGCCCGCGTGAACCACCGGTCGTAAAAAATCCGGCTCTCAGCCGTCTTGCAGAACTCTCAGGACACTACCGATTGTCATGCGCGGGCCCTCATCCCGAGCTTGTCGAGGGAGACCCGCGCATCCATTCAGCCGCCCGCGCGAGCGTTGGGATGGATCGCCGGGTCAAGCCCGGCGATGACAATTTCACGCTACCTCGCGTTCGTCTCGATCAGCCTGCCGCGCGTGGCCAGGAACTCGTCCACCGCCGCGGCCAGCCGGTCGCAGTCGGCGTCGGTGATCGGCAGGGACAGCGCCATGAATCCCCGCAGGGCGAGGTACTGGCCGGCGGCGATCATGTCGAGATGGAAGAGCCGGGTGAGCTTCGCGCGGCGGGCGTTCGCTTCGGCGTCGCCCTGGTAGTCCTCGACCGCGCGGATCGTCCCGCGATGGAAATGCAGGTTGACGAGCGAGCCGCAGCCCGTCGCCTGCACCGGCAGCCCGCGCTTGCCGGCGAGCGCGTTCAGCCGCTCGCGCAAGGCCTCGCCCCGCGCGTTGAGCGCCGACAGCGCCTCCGGCGTCAGCACCCGGGTGAGGCCGGCGCGGCCGGCCGCCATGGAGAGCACGTTGTTGTTGAACGTGCCGGCATGGGCGATGGCGTCGGGGCGCGCCGGATCGTAGCGCTCCATGAAGCGGCGCCGGCCGCCGAAGGCGCCGAAGGACAGCCCGCCGCCCAGATACTTGCCGAGCGTCGTCATGTCCGGGGTGATGCCGAGCAGCGCCTGCCGCCCGCCCGGCGACAGGCGCGAGGTCATCACCTCGTCGAAGATCAGCACCACGCCGTGGCGGTCGCAGGCCGCGCGCAGCGCGGCGAGGAAGCCCGGGTCGCCCGGAATGCAGCCGCCGGAGCCCTGCATCGGCTCGACGACCACGGCGGCGAGATCGGCGGCGTGCTCGGCGATCGCCGCCGCCGCGCCCTCCGCATCGTTGTAGCGCGCCAGGATGGTCGGGAACGGCGCGTTGATGGCGGAGCCGGCGAGGCCGTAATAGAACACCCCGCCGTGATAGCCGCCGGTGAAGGCCAGGATCTTGGCGCGGCCGGTGACGGCGCGGGCGGTGGAGAGGGCGAAGAGATTGGCCTCGGTCCCCGAGTTGCAGAAGCGCAGCAGCTCGAGCGAGGGAAAGCGCCGGGAGATCTCGCCGGCGAGCTCCGCCTCGTAGCGGTTCGGCCCGCCGAGCACGATGCCGTCGGCGAGCGCGGCGCGGACCGCATCCTGGATCACCGGGTTGGAATGGCCGTAGAGCCCGGCCGTGTACTCGCCGAGGAAGTCGGTGTAGCGATGCCCGTCGAGGTCTGTGAGGGTCGCGCCCTCGCCCTTGGCCCAGGCGAGCGGGAAGGGCGGGTAGTGCAGCACGGTGCGGGTGTTGCCGCCGGGCATGGCCGCGCCGGCCGCCTGATGGCGGGCGAGGCTCCTGGGGTTCGCCGCGCGATAGCGCGCCTCGGCCTCGTCGAGGGTGCTGTCGAGATCGGCGTTCACGCGGACGTCGTC
>DAIMFL010000151.1:0-7517 GCA_036724615.1 Alphaproteobacteria bacterium
CGCGGCGGCGTGGCCGTCGCGGATGCCCTCGACCAGATGGTCGAGCGTGCCGACGCCGCCGCTGGCGATCACCGGCACCGGCACCGCATCGGCCACCGCCCGGGTGAGCTCGAGATTGTAGCCGGCCCGGGTGCCGTCGCGGTCCATCGAGGTGAGCAGGATCTCCCCCGCCCCGTACTCCGCCATGCGCCGCGCCCATTGGACCGCGTCGATCCCGGTCGGTTTGCGCCCGCCATGGGTGAAGACCTCGAATCTATCTGGCCCCCCCGGATTCCCGCTGGCCGACTTGGCGTCGATCGCCACGGTGATGCACTGGCTGCCGAACTTCTCCGCCGCCTCGCGCACGAAATCGGGCCGGTGCACCGCGGCGGTGTTGATCGAGGCCTTGTCGGCGCCGGCGAGCAGCAGCTTGCGGATGTCCTCCACGCTGCGCACGCCGCCGCCCACGGTGAGCGGCATGAAGCAGCGCTCCGCCGTCCGGCTCACCACGTCGTAGATGGTGTCGCGGTTCTCGTTGCTCGCCGTGATGTCGAGGAAGGTGAGCTCGTCGGCGCCGGCCGCGTCGTAGACCGCCGCCTGCTCCACCGGGTCGCCGGCATCGACCAGGTCGACGAAGTTGACGCCCTTCACGACGCGTCCGTCCTTCACGTCGAGACAGGGGATGATGCGGGCCTTGAGCATCAGGCCGCCTCCGCCCGGGCGAGCAGCGCGAGCGCCGCGGCGAGATCGAGGCGGCCGTCATAGAGCGCGCGGCCGGAGATCACCCCGGCGACCCCGTCGCGCTCCACCGCCAGCAGCGCCTCGAGGTCGGCGAGCGAGGCGACGCCGCCGCTGGCGATCACCGGGACCGAGACGGCGCGGGCGAGCGCCGCCGTCGCCGTCGCGTTGACCCCGGCCAGCACGCCGTCGCGGTCGATATCCGTATAGACGATGGCGGCGACCCCGGCGTCCTCGAAGCGGTGCGCGAGCTCGGTCGCGGTCATCTCGCTCACCTCGGCCCAGCCTTCCGTCGCGACCCGGCCGCCGCGCGCGTCGATGCCGACCACGATGCGGCCGGGATGGGCGCGGCAGGCCTCGCGCACCAAAGCGGGGTTCTTGAGCGCGGCGGTGCCCAGGATGATGCGGGCGATGCCGCGCCCGAGCCAGGCCTCGACGGTCGCCCTGTCGCGGATGCCGCCGCCGAGCTGGCAGGGAATCGCCACCGCGGCGACGATCGCCTCCACCGCTTCGGCGTTCATCGGCCTGCCGGCGAAGGCGCCGTCGAGGTCGACCAGATGCAGCCAGCGGCAGCCGGCGCCGGCGAAGTCGCGCGCCTGGGCCGCCGGATCGGCGTTGAACACCGTGGCCCGGCTCATGTCGCCCTGCACCAGGCGCACGCATTGGCCGCCCTTGAGGTCGATGGCCGGGTAGAGGATCACGGCGCCGCCTCCGTCTCCGCCGCCTCGTCCAGCCGCTTGGAGAAGTACAGGCCGGCCACGTACCGACCCTCCACCAGCGCGTAGTCCGGATGCGTGCCGAAATGCCGGTAGCCCAGCGAATGGTAGAGCTGGATCGCGGCGCCCATGGTCTCGCGCACGTCGAGATTGAGCACGCGGAAGCCCGAGGCGCGCGCCGCGCTTTCCACCGCGAGGGTGATCATCTTGGCGAGGCCGTGGCCGCGCGCCCAGGGCGCGACGAAGCTCGTCGTCAGCTGCGCCGAATGGGCCTGCGCCTCGTTGTTGCGCGGCGGGCGCACCAGCTGCGCCGAGGCGGCGATGATGCCGTCGAGCCGGCCGACGAAGAGCCGCCGCTCCGGGATCATCAGCACGCCGCGCCAGTAGGCTTCCATGACGTCGCGCGGCGGCGGCTTCAGCCAGCCGAATCCGCCGCCGACCTCGATCGCGTCCGCCGCGGCGTCGCAGAGATCGTGCAGGTCCGGCCCCTTGAGCTCCCGCAGCTCTTCGACCGAGGTGGTCGGGGTGATCGTCGGCGCGTCGGTCATGACGTCGTCCTTGCGGCGACCGGCCCGGCCCTGCCGCTACTCGTTGTCATGCGCGGGCTCGACCCGCGCATCCATGTCGACCTCGCGCGGGCGGCGCCATGGATCGCCGGGTCAAGCCCGGCGATGACAATCCTGTTACTGGGAAGCATCATGCGACCTCCTGAAACGCCTACGGCCGCCAGGCCAGGAAATTGGCGAGGAGCCTCAGGCCCACGGCCTGGCTCTTCTCCGGGTGGAACTGGGTGCCGACCAGGTTGTCGCGCCCGACCGCGGCGACGATCCGCCCGCCGTAATCCGCCTCGGCGAGGAGATGGGCGGGGTCGTCCGGCAGCAGGTGATAGCTGTGCACGAAATAGACATGCGCCCCCTGCTCCACCCCGCGGAACAGCGGATGGTCCGGTGCGGCGATCCCGAGGTCGTTCCAGCCGTAATGGGGAATCCACCAGGGCCGCCCGGCCGGCGGCCAGACGGTGGTGCCGGCGGCGGTGGCGACGCCCTGCCCGGTCTCCGGCGCGATCCGCACCACCTCCCCCGGGATCCAGCCGAAGCCCTCGTGGCTGCCCATTTCGCGGCTCGTCGTGCAGAGCAGCTGCTCGCCGATGCAGGTGCCGAGGAACGGCCGGCCGCGCGCCGTCACCGCCTCGGTCAAGGCCTCCGCCATGCCGGCGCGGCCGTGGAGCGCGGCGCGGCAGTCGGCGAAGGCGCCCTGCCCGGGGAGCACGATCCAGTCGGCGGCGGCCAGCTCGTCCGGCGTGCGGCCCGGGCGCACCTCATGCCCGCGGCCGAGCGCCGCCGCCGCGCGGCCGAGCGCCTTCAGCATGGAGTGGAGATTGCCGCCTCCCCCGTAATCGACGACGACGACGTTCAATGCGGAGAGTCCATTGCAGCGGAGCCGGGCCTCGTCCTTCGACAAGCTCAGGACGAGGCCTTCTCAGGATTTCGGAAAGAGCCTCACCCTGAGCTTGTCGAAGGGTGAGGCCGCCGCGCCCGGCCTTACAGCGAGCCGCCGAGCACGCCCTTGGTGGACGGCACCTCGTCGGCCTTGCGCGGGTCGATGGCGATCGCCTGCCGGAGCGCGCGGGCCAGGCCCTTGTAGCAGGACTCGACGATGTGGTGGTTGTTCTCGCCGTAGAGGTTCTCGACATGGAGGGTGAGCCCGGCATGCTGGGCGAAGGCCTGGAACCACTCCTTGAACAGCTCGGTGTCCATCTCGCCGAGCTTCGGCTTGGTGAAGGCCACCTTCCAGACCAGATAGGGCCGGTTCGAGGCGTCGAGCGCCACCCGGGTCAGCGTCTCGTCCATCGGGATGGTCGCCTCGCCGTAGCGCACGATGCCGCGCCGGTCGCCGAGCGCGCGGGAGACCGCCTCGCCCAGCACGATGCCGGTGTCCTCGGTGGTGTGGTGGAAGTCGATATGGAGGTCGCCCTTGGCCTCGATCTCCAGGTCGATCAGGCTGTGGCGCGACAGCTGCTCCAGCATGTGGTCGAGGAAGCCGATGCCGGTCGCGATGGTCGAGCGGCCGGAGCCGTCGAGATCCACCGCGGCCGTGATGCGGGTCTCCTTGGTGTTGCGCTCCACGCGCCCCACCCGCCCCGCCGCCGTAACCGCGCCGGAGCCGGTCCGCGCCGCGCCAGCCGTTGCCATGACAGTCCCTCCATCCCCGCCGCGCCGGCGGTTATCCACAGGCGAGCGAGGTTTTAGCAGCATAGGCGGGCGGCCGCCAGTCTTGCAGCCCGGCCGGTCCTGGCCTATCTGAACGCCTATGTCCTCCCCGTATATGCCCGCTGCGGCCGCCGGCCAGCCGGTCTGGCACGGCACCACCATCCTGTCCGTCCGCAAGGGCAGCCAGGTCGTCGTCGCCGGCGACGGCCAGGTGAGCTTCGGCAACACCGTGATGAAGTCCAACGCCAAGAAGGTCCGGCGGCTGGGCAAGGGCGACGTGATCGCCGGCTTCGCCGGCGCGACCGCCGACGCCCTCGCCCTGTTCGAGCGGCTGGAGGCCAAGCTGGAGCAGCATCCGGGCCAGCTGGCCCGCGCCTGCGTCGAGCTGGCCAAGGACTGGCGGACGGACCGCTATCTCCGCCGGCTCGAGGCCATGATGGCCGTGGCCGACCGGTCGGTGAGCCTGGTCCTGACCGGCACCGGCGACGTGCTGGAGCCGGAGGACGGGCTGATCGGCATCGGCTCCGGCGGCGCCTTCGCCCTTGCCGCCGCCCGGGCGCTCGCCGATATGGACGGGATGTCCGCCGAAGAGATCGCCCGCAAGGCGATGAACATCGCCGCCGACATCTGCATTTACACCAACCGGAACGTCATCCTGGAATCGCTGTAATGGCCGAACCGCAACGCGCAACGCCGCCTTTGGCGCCCGAGCCGGCGGAGCCGGCCGCAGCCGCCTTCAGCCCGCGCGAGATCGTCTCCGAGCTCGACCGCCACATCGTCGGCCAGACCGAGGCGAAGCGCGCCGTGGCGGTCGCCCTCAGGAACCGCTGGCGGCGCCAGCAGCTCGCGCCCGAGCTGCGCGAAGAGGTGCTGCCCAAGAACATCCTGATGATCGGCCCGACCGGCGTCGGCAAGACCGAGATCGCGCGCCGGCTCGCCAAGCTCGCCCAGGCGCCGTTCCTGAAGGTGGAGGCGACCAAGTTCACCGAGGTCGGCTATGTCGGCCGCGACGTCGAGCAGATCGTGCGCGATCTGGTCGAGATCTCCCTCACCATGACCCGCGACCGGCTGCGCAAGCAGGTGCAGGCCAAGGCCGAGCTCGCCGCCGAGGAGCGGGTGATCGATGCCCTGGTCGGCGAGCAGGCCGGCGCCGAGACGCGCGCCAAGTTCCGGCGCATGCTGCGCGCCGGCGAGCTCGACGACCGCGAGATCGAGATCCAGGTGAGGGACAGCGGCGCGGGCACGCTCCCCACCTTCGAGATTCCCGGCATGCCCGGCGCCAGCATGGGCATGGTGAATCTCAACGACATACTGGGCCAGGCCTTCGGCGGCCGCACCAAGAAGCGGCGCATGACGGTGGCCGATTCGCACGCCGTCCTCGTCGCCGAGGAGAGCGACAAGCTGCTCGACCAGGAGACGCTGGTCGCCGAGGCGATCCAGGCGGTGGAGCAGAACGGCATCGTCTTCCTGGACGAGATCGACAAGATCACCGCGCGCTCGGAGCGCATGGGCGCCGATGTGAGCCGGGAGGGCGTGCAGCGCGACCTGCTGCCGCTGATCGAGGGCACCCAGGTCGCGACCAAGCACGGCACGGTCAGGACCGACCACATCCTGTTCATCGCGTCGGGCGCCTTCCACCTCGCCAAGCCCGCGGACCTGCTGCCCGAGCTGCAGGGCCGGCTGCCGATCCGGGTCGAGCTCGACGCGCTCACCCGCGACGACTTCCGCCGCATCCTGACCGAGCCGGAGGCGAGCCTCATCACGCAGTACAAGGCGCTGATGGCGACGGAGGAGGTGACGCTCGACTTCACCGACGACGCGATCGACGCCGTCGCCGACCTCGCGGCCGAGATCAATTCGAGCGTCGAGAACATCGGTGCGCGCCGGCTGCACACGGTGATGGAGCGCCTTCTGGAGGAGATCAGCTTCACCGCGACCGACCGCGCCGGTGCGACCATCGTGATCGACGCCGCCTATGTCCAGGAGCGCGTGGCGCCCCTCGCCAAGAACGCGGACTTGAGCAAGTTCATTCTGTAGGGGGACGTCCTCGTCCTTCGACGGGCTCAGGACGAGGACGATGTGGGGAGCATAGACACCCTCCTCATGCTGAGCCTGTCGAAGCATGAGCCTGTCGAAGCATGAGGATGGTGCGCGCGCCCTGCGTCATCGACCTGTGCGCGGGTCGCCGTCGAGCTCCGCCAGCATCCGTTCGATCGTCTGCTCGTCGAGCCGGCCGATCGTCTCGGCGAGGCGGTTGGCGAGCTCGGTGGCGCGGGGGCTCAAGCCCGCCGTGTCGACGACGATGCGCGGATGCGACAGCTCGGCGAGTCGCTTCAGCTCGTCCACGTCGTCCCAGGCCAGGTTGAAATAGGCCGAGATCTGCTGCACGAAGCCGGAGGAGGGGCGGCCGCGATTGCCGTGCTCGAGCGCCGAGAGATAGGCCGCCGAGACGCCGAGCGCGGCGGCCATGTCCTTGAGCCTGAGCCCGCGCTCGGCCCGCAGCGCCCGCAGGCGCTCGCCGAACGGCGTCACGTTGCGCCTCCGTCGATGCGGCGGCGATGGCCCTCACCCTCCCGTCGCTGACGCGACGGGCCCCTCCCTCTCCCGCGGGGCGGGAGAGGGTGTTCGGATGCGCTCGGTGCGCCCCCTCTCCCGCTTGCGGGAGAGGGTCGGGGTGAGGGTGCCTGCATCATCCTTTCGACCGCCTGAGCAGCACGTAGAGCGCGCCGCGGCCGCCATGCTGCGGCTGAGCGTGGGAGACGGCGAGGATGCGCGGGCGGAGCGGGGGCTCGTTCAGCCAGCGCGGCACCGCCTCGCGCAATACGCCGGATCCGCGGCCGCTCATCTCCGAGGTGAGCCCCTTGCCGGTGATGACCAGCACGCAGCGCCGGCCCGCCGCCGCCGAGGCCTCGATGAAGGCGTCGAGGCGGCGATGCGCTTCGGCCTGGGTCATGCCATGGAGGTCGATGCGCGCGTCGATCGCCGTGCGCCCCCGCTTCAGCCGCGCCGCCTGGCGCTTGTCCATGCCGGTGGTCCCGCCGAGCTCGAGCGGCGCCGGGGGAGGAGGGATGGGCGACCGCGCGTCCGCTGTCGCAGCGGCGCGGCCGCGAGGCCGCTTCAGCGGCACGGCCGGCAGCTCGAGCGGGGCGGCGACACCCGGTTCCGGCGGCAGCACGGGCAGGCTGCGGCCCGGCAGCGGCACCGTGTCCCGGAGCACCGAGCGCCACAGCTCGAGCTCCGCCGGGCTAAGTTCCCTGCGGCGCTTGGCCACGGGAATCCGCGTCGCCGCCGACGAGCAGGACGTGCAGACGCCGGGGCCCGTGCGCGCCCATCTGCAGCTTCTGCTCGATGTCCGCGCTGCGCGACGGGCCGGTGATGAAGTTGAGCGTGCGCGGCATCACGCCGTCGCCGAAGCGCGCGCGCAGGGCGCCCCAGACCTCCTCGAACGTGCCGACCACCGTATCGGCCTTCAGCACCACGATATGCACGTCCGGCAGCAGGTTGAGCGTGGTCGGCGTCTCCGCGCCGGAGACGAGGGCGAGGGTGCCGGTCTCCGCCACCGCGCCGAAGGCCGCCGTCACCGAAACCGGGTCGCTGCCGTCGCTGGGACCCGTGGTGACCGACAGGAGCGGCCGGTCCGACCAGGGCAGGGAGGCCAGGGCCGGATCGGGGGCGAGCCGGATCGCGGCAGGAAGGTTTTCCTGGGCGAGGAAATCCGCGACCGCCGCCGGGATCTCGTCCTCCGCGCCGAGGCGGACGACGCTCGCCGCCGCTTCGGTCGCCATGGTCTCGAACAGAGCGAGGCGCTCGGGCCGCGGCAGCCGGCCGCGCGCCGGCACCGGGCCTCGCGGCCGCTCGGCGAGCCGCCGCGCCG
>DAIMFL010000152.1:0-7341 GCA_036724615.1 Alphaproteobacteria bacterium
CGCGTGGTCGCTCTCCGGCCACTTGATCTTGTAGGTCTGGCCCGGCAGCGCCTCCGGCCGGTCGAGCGGCTGGGTCATGTAGACGACGCCGCCCGCCTCGTAGACGTCCTGCGGCCGGGCCGGCGGCGCGCCGAGCGGCAGCTCGGCCTGGGGCGCCTCCGCCGCGTCCGGCTTCACCTCGAGCACGGCGCCGGTCACCTCGTTCGGCCGATAGGTGGTGCAGCCCTTGCAGCCCAGCTCGTAGGCCTGCAGGTAGACGTCCTTGAACGCCTCGAACTTGAGGTCGGCCGGGCAGTTGATGGTCTTGGAGATCGAGCTGTCGACGTATTTCTGCACGGCGGCCTGCATGACCACGTGGTCGGAGGGCGCGAGCTTCTGCGCGTCGATGAAATAGTCGGGGAGCGGCGTCGCCTCGCCCTTCAGGCGCCGGAACAGGCGATAGGCGTGGTCGCTCACCTCCTCGCTCGCCCGCGTGCCGTCCGGCATCAGGACATTGCGGGTGTACTTGAAGCTGAACACCGGCTCGAGCCCCGACGACACGTTGTCGGCGAAGAGCGAGATCGTGCCGGTCGGCGCGATCGAGGTGAGAAGCGCGTTCCGGATGCCGTGCGCGGCGATCGCCGCGCGCACGTCCTCGTCGCGCTCGCGCACCGTCTCGCCGGCCAGATACTGCTCCGCGTCGAACAGGGGGAAGGGGCCCTTCTCCGCCGCGATCTCGGCCGAGGCCAGATAGGCAGCGCGCTGCACCGCCTTCATCCAGCTCTCGGTGAGGGCGACCGCCTGGGTGCTGCCATAGCGCGCCCGGCACATGATGAGCGCGTCGGCGAGCCCGGTGACGCCGAGCCCGATGCGCCGCTTCGCCTGCGCCTCGTGCAGCTGCTGCGGCAGCGGGAAGCGCGACACGTCGATGGCGTTGTCCAGCATGCGCACGGCCATGCGCACCAGCCGGTCGAGCTCCGCCATGTCGAGCTCCGCCGTCTCCTCGAACGGGTCCTTCACCAGCATGGCGAGGTTGACCGAGCCGAGCAGGCAGGCGCCGTAGGGTGGCAGGGGCTGCTCGCCGCAGTTATGGACGTAGAGCCCGTTGGCGTCGAAGGCGTTGACGCCCGGCACTTGGACGTCGAACACCTCGGCCTCGCCGTCCTCGACGATCTCCGCCACCTGGGCGACGAAGCGCTCCCGGTTGATCCGGCGCCGGTAGGAGGAGACGGCGGCGGCGAGGCGCGCCGACCTCGCCGTGTCGGCGAAATCGATCTGATCGGCGAAGCGAACCAGATTGTCCCGCGCAATCACCAGCTCGTGGTCGGCGCTGCAGCCGTACTCGGCGGTTCCGCCGTGTCCATCGGGTAGGCGGCGAATGCCGGCCGGCCGACGGTTCGTGTAGATCCGCGAGGCGATGCCCAGGCGCAGCAGCATGCGCTGCACGGCGCGCAGCATCTCCAGATCGCTCTGGGCGAGGCGCACGGATACGCCCTTTTCCTGGCTGCCGCCCACCGTGCCGTCGGCATCGAACAGGCCGCGCAGGAAGCCGCGATAGAAACCGCTCGACTGGGACTCGATGGCCGGTGTCACGGTCTTGCGGCCGGGCGCGAGCCCCAGCTCCAGTGCCAGCTTCTTGAGCGCGGCGGTGGCCAGGCGATACTCGCCGCGGCCCGCCACCTCGACCCAGCCGGCGAAGTCGCTGCGGTGCGGCAGGCTCCGCGCGGCCGCCAGCGCGCGCTCCATCACGGCGGACGCGCCGTGTCCCGGCGCGCTGCCATTCGCGGCGAGCCGCCCCGGCCACACCGACAGCACGGCCTTGTCGGCCTTCAGCGTGCCGTCGCCGACGAGCAGCCCCAGCAGATAGCCCTCGTCCTCGCCGTGCCGCCCGGGCCAGTCCGGCGCAGCACGATGATCGTGCAGGACGATCATGTCGCCCGGCGCCAGCTCGCCGGCGGCGCGCCACGTCTTCCCGATGCGCCAGCGGGTGAGCTCGCTTGCCGCGAGCACCTTGTGATCGGCGGTGAGCCGCAGCGTCTGGCCGTCACTTGTGGTCAGGCGCAGCACCTTCTTGCGGCCGGTCGGAAAGAACCCGTCCGGCCCGGACGCGGATGGCTTGCCGTCGATCAGCGCGGTGAACGGGCGGCCGACCAGCTCCGCGACCCGGCGCGGACCCTCGGCGGTGTGAACCCAGGTCTCCGCCGTGACGCACGGGTTGGTCGCGCTGATCGTCTCCGCGTAATAGAGATTGTTCCGCCGGTTGATGCGGTCGATGAAGATCACGCCCGGCTCGGCATAGGCGTAGGTCGCGCGCATGATCTTGTCCCAGAGCTCGCGCGCCTGAACGACCCGATAGGTCGTGCCGCCGAACTCGAGCTCCCAGGGCGCGTCCTGCTTCACCGCGGCCATGAACGCGTCGGTCACTAGCACCGACAGGTTGAACATGCGCAGCCGTCCGGCCTGCTGCTTGGCTTCGATGAAGGCCTCGATGTCGGGATGGTCGCAGCGCATCGTCGCCATCATCGCGCCGCGGCGGTGGCCGGCGCTCATGATGGTGCGGCACATGGCGTCCCACACGTCCATGAAGGTGAGCGGGCCGGAGGCGTCGGCGCCCACGCCCTTCACCGGCGCGCCGCGCGGCCTGAGCGTCGAGAAGTCGTAGCCGATGCCGCCGCCCTGCTGCATGGTGAGCGCCGCTTCGCGCAGATGCTCGAAGATGCCGCCCATGTCGTCGGGGATGGTCCCCATGACGAAGCAGTTGAACAGGGTGACGTTCCGCCCGGCGCCCGCCCCGGCGATGATGCGGCCGGCCGGCAGGAAGCGGAATCCGGCCATGGCGTCGTAGAACCGGTCGGCCCAGGCCGACGGGTCCGTCTCGGGAGCAGCCAGCGCCTCCGCCACGCGCCGCCAGGTCTCCTCGATGGTCTTGTCGATAGCGGCGCCGTCAGGCGCCTTCAGACGGTATTTCATGTCCCAGATCTGCTGGGAAATGGCGGCGACCTGCGGCATCGGTCAGCAATCCTGGAGCGGGTGAGCGGCAGGCGGCCGGCGCTGGGCGGGCCGCCCGGGAAGGTCCCGAAAGTCTAGGGACCGGCCGGGCCGGGGTCAAGAATCGTTCACCTTCTGTTTCCAGAAGCCACAGATTCTGAGCCGGCTATTCATTTGATAATACTATGTGATCCGGAACGATCCCGGAGATTCACAGGCGGTGGACGAACAAAGCCGGGGACGACTCGCCGAACTGTCCACAGCATTTCCCACATTGTGGAAAACGGCCGGTCAGCCAGGCTCGGCGTCGGCCGCCAGCCGGTCCGATGCCGCCTCGAGCCGGCTCTCCAGCTCCGCCATGAAGGCGCGCCGCGGCAGGCCGGGCGGGATCGGCTTCAGGAACTCGACGGTGATCGTCCCTGCACGCTTGGTGAAGGCCCGGCGGCCCCAGAACAGGCCCGAATCGAGCGCGACCGGGACCACCGGCAGGCCGAGCTGGGCATAGAGCGCGGCGATGCCGGGATGATAGGGCGCGCGCCGGCCGGGCGCGACCCGCGTGCCCTGGGGATAGATCAGCACGTCGCGGCCCTGGGCCGCCGCCTGTCCGGCTGCCGCGGCCATCCGGCGCAGCGCCGCCCCGCCGCCGGCGCGATCGACGGGGATCATGCCGGCGCGCCAGAGATAGGCGCCGAACAGCGGCACGCGCAGCAGCTCGCGCTTCAGCACATAGGCCGGCAGCTTGAGCGGCAGGGCGAACACCATCGTGTCCCAGGCCGACTGGTGCTTCGGCGCGACGATCGCCGGGCCGTCCGGAAGATTCTCCAGCCCGAGCATCCGGTACCTCAGTCCCACCGTCGCGGCGAGCAGCGCGAAGGTCACGCGCACCCACAGACGCCCCACCCAGTGCACCGCCCGGACACCGAACAGAAGGGCCGGGCTCATCAGCAGCAGGATCGCCGCCGTCCAGGCGAAGAACAGCAGGTTGAAGACGAAGGAGCGCAGCGCGGACATGACCATCAGCTCCGCGGTGCGGCGCCGGTGATCATGGCGCGGAGCAGGGCGAACAGGAACTTGTGGTACTCGGAGACCATGAGCGCCGCGGTGCCCGGCCAGCGCCACCACTCGTCGCGCTTCACCTGCGCCGGAAAGACCGGGTGGGGGACGATCCCGGTCCCCGGCATGGCCTGGCGGAACTCCAGCAGGCTGCGCGGCATGTGGTAGTTGCCGGTCACCAGCCGCATGGAGCTGAAGCCCTCCGCCGCCATCCATTCGGCGGTCTCCCGCGCGTTGCCGCGGGTGTTGCCGGCGTTGTGGCCGAGCACGACGCAGCAGGCGAGCAGCTCCGGGCTCGGCGGCGGCACGGTCCCGGGGAGGCTCGCGACGAGGGCGGCGAGATCGACCTCCTCGTGCACGCCGGAAACGAACAGCTTCCGCGCGAGGCCGGAGGCGAGCAGCCGGACGCCTTCGCCGAGCCGCTCGCTGCCGCCGGTCAGCACGACGATCGCGTCCGTCTGCTGCGTGGCGGTGGCCGGCTCGCGCGGGATGTGGCCGACGAAGACGAAGAGCCCCGCCGACCAGGCGGAGAGCAGCAGCAGCGCGATGAGCCCGATCGCGGCGGCGCGCCAGAGTCGCTTGGGGCGCCTCATTGCCGGCTCATCCGGGCGAGCGAGCGCAGCACGGTGAGCCGCGCCGTCAGCATGGCGATGAGCGCGGCGGCGAGCGGGAGCAGCGCCAGCGCGACCCAATGTGCGAGGCCGAGGCCGAAGCCGGCGAGGAGCGGCGTCGCCAAGCCGGCGAAAAGGGACTGCAGCCCGAGCAGGGTGACCGCGGCGAGCGCCGACCCGACCGCCCCGCCGACGAGCCCGAGGCGCAGCGCGTGGCTCTGGAACTGGCCGGCGACATAGGCGTCGCGCGCGCCGATCAGATGGACGATCTCGATCACCCGCCGGTGGACGGCGAGCCCCGTGCGGGTCACGAAGACGACGGTGAGCACGGCGGCCAGGCAGACCAGGGCGACGACGATCGCGGCGAGGAGCTGCACCGCCTGAACGAAGACGGCGAGGTCGTCGAGCCAGCGGCGATGGTCGTCCACCTGGGCGCCCGGCACGGCCGCGGCCAGCTTCGCGGCAAGCGCGCCGAGATCCACCGATCCTTCGGACCGCAGCGTCACCGAGACCAGGTCGGGCAGGGGCAGGCCGAGCTCGGCGCTGTCGGGACCGAGCCAGGGCGCCAGCAGCCGGTTCATCTCGTCCGGCCCCAGCACCTCGATCCCCGCCACGCCCGGCTCGTCACGGAGGACCTGCAGGACCCGCTCCAGGCGTGTCTCGCGGTCCTCGGCGGGCGGCTCGTCCGGCTGGGGCGCCGGCGGCGGCGCGATCTGGACGGTCAGGCTGCCGCTGATCCCGGCCTGCCAGCGCTCCGCGACACCGTCGAGGCTCAAGGCGCCGGCGATCGCCAGCGCCGCCAGATAGACCATGAAGCCGACGATCCAGGGCAGGAACCGGCCGGAGGCGTCGCCGACGAGCGGCAGGTCGGAGCGCAGCCGGAGCATTCAGTGCCGGCCGTGCCGCGCCGGGTCGAAGACGCGCACCGTGCCGCTGTCGATGCGCAGCTGCCGATGGGAGAAGCGGTTCACCAGCCCGTCGTTGTGGGTCGCGATCACGACGGTGGTGCCCATCTTGTTCAGCTCCTCGAACAGGTACATGAGCCGCAGGGCGATCGCGTCGTCCACGTTGCCGGTCGGCTCGTCGGCGAGCAGCAGGCTCGGCCGCCCGATCACGGCGCGGGCGATGGCCACGCGCTGCTGCTGGCCGCCCGACAGCGTCGCCGGCAGGGCGGCGAGGTGGTCGGCGAGGCCGACCCAGGAGAGCAGCTCCGGCACGTGCTTCCTGATCTCCGATTCGCGCACGCCGGCGATCCTGAGCGGCAGCGCCACGTTGTCGAAGGCCGACAGGTGGTCGATGAGACGAAAATCCTGGAAGATCACGCCGATCCGGCGGCGCAGCCCCGGCAGGTCGTCGCGGCGCAGGCTCGCCACGTCGCGGCCGAACAGCGACAGGAGCCCCGTGGTCGGGCGCTGGGCGAGAAACATGAGGCGCAGCAGCGACGACTTGCCGGCGCCGCTCGGCCCGACCAGGAAGTGGAACGAGCCGGGGGCCAGGGTGAAGGTCACGTTGCGCAGGATTTCCGGCCCCGCGCCGTAGCGCATGCCGACGTCTTCGAGCAGAACCAAATCACGCCCCAGATAGCGCCAGCGCCGATCGTGCGCGGCCCGAAACGCGAGCCGCGGACGGTGACGGAAGACCCCGACGGACGGTGCGCCGCACCGCGGGCGCGCAGCATCGCACAGGGCCCTTCGCCTCGTAAAGCGCGGGGCTCGTCTTGCCTTGGACCCGGCCTCCCCCTATAAATGCCTAGGATTTCAGGGGATTCTGGGGCTCCTTCTCACCGCATGATTCTGACCTGCCCCGCCTGTGCGACGCGCTATCTGACGGATCCGGCCCTGCTCGGCCCGACGGGTCGCACGGTACGCTGCGCGAAATGCGGCCATAGCTGGATGCAGGCGCCGCCGGTGGACATGCCGCGGCGCATCGACGTGCCGATACCGCCCAAGATGGAGACGGCCGGCGGCCGCGCCGCTCTGCCCGCGCGCGTCCCGGAGCCGCGGCCGAAGATCAGCAGGCTGTGGCTGCTGCCGATCGCGGCCGTCATCGCGATCCTCGTCATCGGGGCGATCTTCTATCGCCATCGCATCGTCATCGAGCTGCCGCAGACCGCCGCGGTCTACGAGGCAGTCGATTCGGTCCTCTCGTCCTTCGGCCAGCCGCCGCTCGGCGCCGGTCTCGAGTTCTCCAACATCAGGTTCGAGCGGCGCGAGGTGGACGGGGCCAGCCTGCTCGCCATCGAGGGCCAGATCTTCAACACCACCGCCGAGACGCAGCCGGTGCCGATGCTCAAGGCCACGCTGCAGGACGAGGCCGGCCGCTGGCTCAGGGACTGGACCTTCAGCCTCGGTCAGCCGACCCTCGAATCGGGCGAGACGGCGACGTTCCAGACCACGACCCGCGATCCGCCGCCGAGCACGCAACGGCTCTCCGTCACCTTCACCGAGCCGCCCGCGAGCTGAGCCGGTTCGGCGCTGCCGGCAGAGAGAGGACCGCATGCCCCGCATCCTGGTGGCGGAAGACGACGATGCCGTCCGCGCATTCGTCGCGCGCGCCCTCGCCCTGCAGGGTCACGAGGTGACGGCGGTGACCGACGGCGTCCGCGCGCTCGAGGCGCTCGCGGGCGATCGCTACGACCTGCTGCTCACCGACATCGTCATGCCGGGACTCGACGGCATCGCCCTCGCGCTCAAGGTGGCGAAGTCCTATC
>DAIMFL010000153.1:0-7327 GCA_036724615.1 Alphaproteobacteria bacterium
CTCGACATCCTCGACCCATGCATCCGCTCGTCCGAATGCGCAGGCGGCCAGCCCTGAGGGGCTGCCGCGCTGCCTCGAAGATGTCGCGCCCATCGGGTCTCTGCGGGGCATACGATCCCGAGTGAGCCTGGAGGGAGACAAGGTCGATGAAGGATCGGGAGTCTCACGGGGCAAAGCGTGCCAGGCACGGGGTGATGATCGGGGCCGGCGTTGGACCCGGCTATCCCCGCGGGAGGACAGCATCGACCACCTCGGGCACCGAAGGACCGCTCTGCGCGCGAGGCTCCGATATGGGATGCCCGCCCAGGTCGCTCGGCGTTTTGCGGAGGTTTGACCCAACGGCACAGGAGATATCGATGAAACGCCTCATGGTGATGGCGGCCCTAGGCCTATTTCTCGCGACGAATGCGGCACTGGCTGAACAACCATCGTCCACCACTCTGTTGGCTCAGAGCCAGCCGGGCCGCTTCGTAGTCTTCTTCGATCTCGGGTCGTCCACGCTCGACGCCGAAGCTCTCGCAGTCGTAAGAGAGGCCGCAGCGGAATTTCAGCGCACGGGTTCGGCCGAGATTTCGGTTCGCGGCCACACCGACACTTCGGGCAGCGCCGACCTCAATCAGGCCCTCTCCGAACGGCGGGAGCAGGCCGTTTCGAACGAGCTCGTTCGGCTCGGCGTTCCCGCCGACGCGATCTCGGGACAGGCGTTCGGCGAAACCGACCTCGCCGTACCGACACCCGACGGGGTCCGGGAGGCGCAGAATAGGCGTGTCGATATCGACATCGAGCAGCCGGCTCCGGTTGTCGCCGAGCCTGCCCCGGTTCCGGCTCCTGCCCCGGAACCTGCGCCGGCTCCGGAGCCCATGGCTGCGGCCGCCTCGATGCTGGAGCGTGGAAACTTCAGCGTCGGCGCCTTCTATGGCTTCAACCTCGAGGACGAGGAGGGCGAGACCAGTCATCTGGGCGGCATCAATCTCAGCGCCGACTACGCGGTCTTGCCGTGGCTGGGATTGGGAGCCGAGCAGGCAGGCTTCTTTCATTTCGGCACCGAGGACGAGGGCTTCGGTGGCAGGACGGCGGCCAGCGTGGACTTCCTGCTGGGCGGTGGCAGGTTCGTGTCGCATATCGGCGGCAACATCGGCTATCTCTACGGCGCAGGCATCGACGACGACTTCTTCGCGGGACCGGAGATCGGCATTTCTGCCGGCCCACTCCGCGCGAAGGTCGCCTATGACATTCCGTTCAACCGCGACCTGGACGAAGGCATCATCACGACGACCATTGGCGTCGGCATCCGCTTCTGACGCAGCGAAGCCGGCTCCGATGGGGCATTCGCCCTCGGGCGCAACGTGAGCCGGGGGGCGCGACCGAACTCGCGCCCCCCTCGGCGTCACCGAGCTGCGATGCGCGCGGGTCGACGATCCCGTCGCCAAGGAGCGGCTCAGGCATGGGACGACGCGGCGCTTGCCGGCGGCGTCTCGGCTCGCCCTTCGCGTTCATCCCGGGTTCATCGCGCGGGCGCGATGCTTCGGCCATCGTTCAACGAAGAGCCGAGGATCGATGCCCACTCTCATCGAGCAGTCTCGTTTCCTGCGCCAACTCGCTGCCGTTGCGCTCGCAGCTGCCGTAGGGGGCTGCGCCGTCTATGCCGGGCCGCATCCCCGTTACCACTCGGGGCCAGCCCATATTCCACCAGGGCATATGCCGCCGGGCGAATGCCGCGTTTGGCATCCCGATCGGCCGCCCGGGCACCAGCCTCCGCCGGGCCCTTGCGACGTTCTGCAATACCGGGTCCCGCCTGGCGCCGTTCTCGTCCACGGATGAGCAGCGACAGACTGGATTGCAGCTTCTAACGGGCCAGATCTCTGCCCAGGGACGCAGCAGGGGGACCAGATCGCCGTTCTGTTCGACGGCGGGCCCGTAGACGTCCAGGCTCACGATTCTACTCTTATTAGCAGTTTTTCTGTCAGTTTAGACAATTTTCGGAGGTGTACCAATACGGCCGGATCCCGGCGGGTTTCATCCTGTGCGCGCTGCCCTTTCTCCTTGCTGACCGTAGCGCCGGCGGCGATGCTACCGGCCAGGGGAGGAATTTCGAATGACGGTGATGAAATCCGCCGTCGATCCTCGTTCGGACGAGTTTCGCGCCAATGCCGCTGCCATGGCGGTGCTGGTCGGCGATCTGCGCGCCAAGGCCGAAGCCGTGCGCGAGGGCGGCGGTGCGGCGGCGCGGGAGAAGCATCTGGCACGCGGCAAGCTGCTGCCGCGCGAGCGCGTGCGTGCGCTGCTCGATCCCGGCGCCCCGTTTCTCGAGCTGTCCCAGCTCGCCGCCTGGGGCATGTATGACGACGAGGTGCCGGCGGCCGGGCTCATCACCGGGATCGGCCGCATCTCCGGCCGCGAATGCGTGGTCGTCTGCAACGATGCCACCGTGAAAGGCGGGACCTATTACCCGATCACGGTCAAGAAGCATCTCCGCGCCCAGGAGATCGCGCGGGAAAACCGGCTGCCCTGCGTCTATCTGGTGGATTCCGGCGGCGCCAACCTGCCGAACCAGGACGAGGTGTTTCCCGACCGCGAGCATTTCGGCCGGATCTTCTACAACCAGGCGACGCTCTCGGCCGCCGGCGTGCCGCAGATCGCCGTGGTGATGGGGTCCTGCACCGCGGGCGGGGCCTATGTGCCCGCCATGTCCGACGAGAGCATCATCGTGCGGAACCAGGGGACGATCTTCCTGGGCGGGCCGCCGCTGGTGCGCGCCGCGACGGGCGAGGTGGTCACCGCGGAGGAGCTGGGCGGCGCCGAGGTGCACAGCCGGGTCTCGGGCGTCACCGACCACTACGCGCGCGACGATGCGCACGCGCTGTCGATCGCCCGGCGCATCGTGGGCCATCTCAACCGGCCGAAGCGGATCGAGCTCGACGTGGCCGAAACGCGCGAGCCGTTCCACGACCCGAGCGAGCTCGGCGGCGTGGTGCCCACCGATCTCCGAAAGCCCTATGACGTCCGCGACGTGATCGCCCGTATCGTGGATGCCAGCGAGCTCGACGAGTTCAAGGCGCTCTATGGCGCGACGCTGGTCTGCGGCTTCGCGCGGATCTACGGCTATCCCGTGGGCATCGTCGCCAATAACGGCATTCTGTTCTCCGAATCCGCCCAGAAGGGCGCCCATTTCATCGAGCTCTGCGCCCAGCGCGGCATCCCGCTCGTCTTCCTGCAGAACATCACCGGGTTCATGGTGGGGAAGAAGTACGAGGCCGGCGGAATCGCCAAGGACGGTGCCAAGATGGTGACGGCGGTGTCCTGCGCCGCCGTGCCCAAGTTCACGGTCATCATCGGCGGCAGTTTCGGCGCGGGCAATTACGGCATGTGCGGCCGCGCCTTCGGCCCGCGCTTCCTGTGGACATGGCCGAATGCCCGCATCTCGGTGATGGGCGGAGAGCAGGCGGCGAACGTGCTCGCCCAGGTCCGCCGGGACAATATCGAGGCGAAGGGTGGGACCTGGTCCGGGGAGGAGGAGGAGGCCTTCAAGTCGCCCATCCGGCAGCAATACGAGACGCAGGGGCATCCCTATTACGCCACGGCCCGGCTGTGGGACGACGGAATCATAGATCCGGCCGATACGCGGCTGGTGCTCGGCCTCGCCATCTCCGCCGCGCTCAACGCGCCGATCGAGCGCACGCGGTTCGGCGTGTTTCGGATGTGATCATGGCCGGCCTCGTCGATGTCGAGATTCAGTCGCGCGTCGCGACGGTCCGGATGAACCGGCCCGAGATGCACAATGCCTTGGATGACGACCTCATCGCCGAGCTCACCGCGGCGCTGGCCGCCGTCGGCGCGGACGGCGCCGTCCGCGTGGTCGTGCTCGCCGGTGCCGGCAAGAGCTTCTCCGCCGGGGCGGATCTCAACTGGATGCGGCGCATGGCGGCGAACTCCTTCGAGGAGAACCTGGCGGGCGCGCGCCGGCTGGCCGGGCTCATGCGCGACCTGAACGCGCTGCCGAAGCCGACCATCGCCAGGGTGCACGGCGCGGCCTATGGCGGCGCTCTCGGCCTGATCGCCGCCTGCGACGTCGCGCTGGCCGCCGACACCGCGACGTTCAGCCTGTCCGAGGTGCGGCTCGGCCTCATCCCCTCGGTGATCTCGCCCTACGTCGTCGCCGCGATCGGGGCACGGCAGGCGCGCCGCTACTTCCAGACCGCCGAGCGGTTCGGGGCGAGGGAGGCCGAACGGATCGGTCTCATCCACCGCGTGGTCACGCCCGAAGGGCTGGACGACGCGGTCGAGGAGGTCGTCGCGGCGCTGCTGGCCGGAGGACCTCAGTCGCAGGCCGCGGCCAAGCGCCTCATTGCCGACGTCGCGCACCGGCCGGTCGACGAGCCCCTGATCGAGGAAACGGCGCGGCGCATCGCCGAGGCGCGCGCCGCGCCGGAAGGGCGCGAGGGGGTGGCGGCGTTTCTCGAGAAGCGCAAGCCCGGCTGGGCGACATGACGGAGCGCGGTCCGGCGATGTTCCGCAAGATCCTCGTCGCCAATCGCGGCGAGATCGCCTGCCGGGTGATGCGCACGGCGCAGCGGCTCGGCATCGCCACGGTCGCGGTGTATTCCGACGCCGACGAAGCGGCGCTGCACGTCGCTGTCGCCGACGAGGCGATCCGCATCGGGCCCGCGCCCGCGCGCGACAGCTATCTGCGCATCGAGGCGATGATCGCCGCGGCCCGCGCCGCGGGCGCGGAGGCGATCCATCCGGGCTACGGCTTTCTCTCGGAGAACGCGGCCTTCGCCGACGCGTGCGCGGCGGCGGGCATCGTCTTCGTCGGCCCGCCGCCCGCGGCGATCCGCGCCATGGGCTCGAAGAGCGAGGCGAAGGCGATCATGGCGCGGGCCGGCGTGCCGCTGCTCCCGGGCTATCACGGCGCAGCCCAGGACTCGCAGACGATCGAGAAGGCCGCGGCCGAGATCGGCTATCCGGTGATGCTGAAGGCGGCGGCCGGCGGTGGCGGCAAGGGCATGCGGCGCGTCGACGGCCCGGGCGAGCTTGCGGCAGCGCTGGCCGGCGCCAAGCGGGAAGCTCTGGCCGCCTTCGGCGACGACCGGATGCTGGTCGAGACGTTTCTCGAGCGGCCGCGGCATATCGAGATGCAGGTTTTCGCCGACGGACACGGCAATGTCGTGCAACTCTTCGAGCGCGACTGCTCGATCCAGCGACGGCATCAGAAGGTGATCGAGGAGTCGCCGGCGCCCGGCATGACGCCTGAGCGTCGCCGCGCCATGGGAGAGGCTGCGATCGCGGCGGCGCGCGCGGTGGGCTATGTCGGGGCCGGGACGGTCGAGTTCATCGTGGCGCCGGACGGCGCGTTCTATTTCATGGAGATGAACACGCGGCTCCAGGTCGAGCACCCGGTCACCGAGATGGTGACCGGGCTGGACCTGGTGGAGTGGCAGCTCCGCGTGGCGGCCGGGGAGGCGCTGCCTCTCGCACAGGAGCAGATCGCCGCCGCCGGAAACGCCATCGAGGCGCGCCTCTATGCCGAGGATCCGGCGCGCGGCTTCCTGCCCGCGACCGGACGCCTCGTCCATCTGCGCACGCCGGACGACGGCGGGGGGCTCAGGATCGACACCGGCGTCCGCTCGGGCGACGAGATCGGCATTCACTACGACCCGATGATCGCCAAGGTGATCGCGCATGGGTCGACGCGGGAAGCAGCGCGGCTGCGCCTCGCCCGGGCGCTCCGCCGGTACCAGATCGTGGGGCCGAAGACCAATCTCGAATTCCTGCAGGCCATCGTGGCGCATCCGGCCTTCAAGGCCGCCGAGATCGACACCGCCTTCATCGAGCCGCATGACGGCATGCTGTCTGCGCCGGACGCGCCGGCATCGGCGCGCCACCTGGCGATCGCCTGCCTGGCGGTTCTGCAATGGCGCGCGGACGAGGCGGAGCGCCGCGCCGCCGCGTCCGGCGACCCGACCTCTCCCTGGCACCGCGTCGACGGCTGGCGGCTGAACGGGCGCGGCCGGGACGTACTGCGCTTCGGGCTGGGCGGCGAGGCCGTATCGGTCGCGCTCGACTACCGTGCCGACGGCTACCGGCTGGATCTGCCGGGAGGCGCGCTCACGGTCCGCGGCGAGATCATCCGCCGGGACGGCAGCGCCGTCGATCTGCGGGCCGGTCTCGACGGGACGGTCCTCACCGCGACGGCCGTCCGGCACGGGCGGGAGCTCACGGTGTTCGTTGACGGCGCGGCGCGGACGTTCACCCTTTTGGATCTCGCGGGTACGGGCGAGGACGACGCGGCTGCCCCGCCGCATCTCGCCGCGCCCATGCCGGGGCGGATCGTGCAGCTGCTGGTCGAAACGGGGGCGCGCGTCTCGCGCGGCCAGCCCCTCGTCGTGCTCGAGGCCATGAAGATGGAGCACAGCGTGCGCGCCCCGTCGGACGGGACGGTCATCGCGCTGCACTACGCCGTGGGCGACCTGGTGGAGGAGGGCGCGGAGCTCTGCGACTTCGAAGCTGCGGCCGCGACGTGACGACTCGTGGCCGGCCGGGATAGTCTCGGCGGCATGACCGTGCATCTGATCAAGCTCTGCGTCGGCTGCGACAGCCCCGAGGATTTGCGGGCCTGGCAGGAGGAATGCCTGGCGCAGCGGCGCAAGCGGCGCCAGCCGCAGATCCTGCAGCATGTCACCCGGAGCATGCCGCGGCGGCGTGAGGAGGTCCTCGATGGCGGATCCCTGTTCTGGGTGATGAAGGGTCTCGTGCGGGTGCGCCAGCGCATCGTCGGGCTGGAACCCGTGGTCGGCAAGGACGGCGCGCCGCATTGCGCAATCCTGTACGACCCGGAGCTCGTCGCGGTGGAGCCGCGGCCGCATCGCCCGTTCCAGGGCTGGCGGTATCTGGAGCCGGAGCGCGCGCCGGCGGATCTGCGCGAAGTGGCGTGGAGCTCGGCCGAGGAGCCGCCGCCCGGCATGCTGGCCGAGCTGCGGGAACTCGGGCTGCTCTGATCGGCGCCTCGCCCGGAATCCGGATTCTGAATTTTCCTCTGGACGCCGCCGCCGCGCCCGCCTATATGAACGCCTCGTGACGGCCGGCCCGCCGGTCGGTCACGGTCCCGGCGGCAGCCGGCGACGTGATGCCCTCCGGGGGAGATTTCCGAAGGGGCATTGAAGCGTCGAGCCCAAATCGCTATATTCGGTGGTTGCCCGTGCCGCCTTCGGCGCGAGGCCAATCGTCGACGCGAGTTGGGGTCGAGACCCGGCGGTGAGCCGTGTCGGCGTTGCTCTTTGACAAGTTGATAGAGGAAGGGATGCGTGGGCGGCGGTGCGGGCCACGA
>DAIMFL010000154.1:0-7300 GCA_036724615.1 Alphaproteobacteria bacterium
CGCCGAAGAGGTAGGCAAGGCGCATGGCGAAGCGCAAGGCCGGGGCGGGCAAGAAGCCTGCGCCGAAGCGCAAGACCGCCGCGAAGGCGAAGGCCAGGACCGGCACGAAGGCGCGGCCGAAGCGCCGGACCGCCGCCAAGGCGAAGAGCAAGCCGAAGAGCAAGGCCAGGTCGAAAGCCGCCGCCAAGACCAAGGCGCGGAGCAAGACCGGGACCAAGGCCCGGGCCAAGACGAAGAGCAGAGCGAAGAGCAAGGCGGGGCGGAAGGTCGCGAAGGCGCGCGGCACGGCCCGGCCGAAGACCTCCGCCAAGGCCGGGCGCAAGGCCGCCCCGAAGGCCAAGAGCAAGACGAAGGCCAAGAGAAAGACTCCCGCCCGGCCGCGGACTCCGGCTGCATCCGGCGCGCCGCGGCCCGCAACCCCGACGCCGCCCGTCCCGAAGCCGGCCGTTTCCCTCGCGGAGACTCCGAAGCCGGCGCCGGAATCCCCGGCCGCGAAGCCCGCCGCGCCCCGGCCGGCCGCGGCTGCCGCCCCGGGCAAGCTGCGCCCGGCGCGCTCCGGCGCCAAGACGATCGTGCTGTTTCCCGAGGCGGCCTTCGGGCCGGCGCTCAACTGCGTCGGCATCGCCCAGCAGCTGAAGAAGATGGGGCACAACCCCGTCTTCGTCTGCGACAAGGGCTTCAAGGGCGTGTTCGAGAAATACGGCTTCGAGGAGAACCTGGTCGACATGTCGGGCGGCATGTCGGACGAGGAGATCGCGAAGTTCTGGGCGAACTTCATCGCCGGCCATCTGCCGCATTTCCGCCTGTCGCCGATCGAGCAGATCCCGACCTACGTGGTCCCGGTGTGGGAGGCGATCGTCGACAGCGCGATCATCGCGGAGGACGGGCTCAATGCGCATCTGCAGCGCATCAAGCCGGACGTCACCTGCGTCGACAACGTGATCCTGTTCCCCGCGATCAAGCGCACCGGCCGCCCGTGGGTCCGGATCATCTCCTGCTCGGAGAACGAGGTGCCGGACCCCGACATCCCGCCGCATCTCTCCGGCTGCCACGAGAACGACAAGGATTGCTTCAAGGCCTATCAGGAGGCCTTCCTGAAGCATGTCGAGCCCACCCATGTCAGGTTCAACGACTTCCTGCGCAAGGTGGGAGAGGAGCCGTACCCGCAGGGCGAGTTCTTCGAGACCTCGCCCTGGATGAACCTGCTGCTCTATCCGCAGCCGCTGCAGTTCAAGCGGCGCCATCCGCTGGCGCCGACGCGGTTCCAGTATCTCGAGGGCTGCGTGCGGGACGAGGGCAGCTACACCGTTCCCAACTTCCCGGGCCACGACGACCAGCCGCTGATCTATGTGAGCTTCGGCAGCCTCGGCGCGGCCGACGTCGATCTCTACAAGCGGATGATCGCGCTGTTCGGCACGCTGCCCTATCGCTTCCTGATGAATGTCGGCGACTACAAGGACCAGTACAAGGACGTGCCCGGCAACGTGCACCTCGAATCCTGGTACCCGCAGCCGGCCGTCGTGCCGCAGGTGGATCTCTTCGTCCACCACGGCGGCAACAACAGCTTCAACGAGGCGCTCTATTTCGGCAAGCCGGCGCTCATCATGCCGTTCTGCTGGGACGGGCTCGACAATGCCGCGCGCATCCACGACACCGGCTACGGCGAGCAGCTGCCGCGCTACACCTGGACGGACGAGGAGCTGGCCGGAACGATCGAGCGGCTGCTGGGCGACGAGGCGATGCGGCAGCGTCTGGCGCATGTCTCGCGCCGCATGCAGGCGGCGAAGGGAACCGAGAAGGCGGCCCAGATCATCGCCCGCATCGCGGCGAGCAGTTGAGGGCGGCGGCGCGAGTGAGCTTCAGGGCCTACCGAGGCTCCGCTCGCGCTGCGCGCTCGGCCTTCGTCCGGCGCGGTTTCGGTTCAGCCGGCGATGTCAGCAACCGCTCTCGCCTGGACGCATCGTGCACGGTGATCTTGACCTCGTGTCCCAAGGCGTTGAGAGCGTCGGCCAGTCGCGGCAGCTTGCTGCTGTGCCTCGGGTCGAGCAGGCGGCGTGCTTCCTTGTGATCGACCCGCAGCCGCCGGGCGAGCTCCGCCGCGCTCACCCGCGCCTCTCTCGCTACTGTGTTGAGGGCGACCTTGAGGGCGACAGTAGGCTCGGGAGCGACCTGATGTTCGCCGCGCGTCGGCGCTGACGGCAGCGGGATCGGTTCGCCGTCTGCGATTCGACTCATGAGCGCCTCCGAAAGGCAATCGGCCGCTTCCGTCATGGCTTCTTCCTCCGTAGCGCCATCGGTTAGCGCCTCCGGAAGATCGCGAAAACGAACCACGAAGCGCCCGGCCTTGTCGCGCGCCAGCGTAGCCGGATAGGCGTAAAGCGTCGCCTGCATGATGGCTCTCCTAGCCCAGATCTTTCTTGTCGATACCAAGCTGCTGCTGCATTGCCTGCAGCAGGCCGGGCCCGATTTCCTTACGGCGATCCTTCAGCGTCGTCTTGCGGTCGCCATAGTAGAGCGTTCCGTGACTGCCCTTGCCGTGCCGCTTGTCGACCCTGACGCCGCGCTCCTTGCCGAGCCGTCTGATCCGTCGTAGGAACTCCTCGCCGTTCATGACCTCGTATAGGACAAAAATGACCTACCCGCAAGACTGCTTGCCTTGGCGGCCCGGACCGGCATCCTTTCTCGACCTACAGAGGCCTCTGCCATGACCAGCTCCGCGCCGCATATCCACGACGCCGCCACCGCCGCCGACCTCACGGACTGGGGCGACCAGCCCGACATGATCGAGGGGCGGTCGAAGAGCAGCGGGCTGCTCCTGTGGAAGAGCGACGACAAGGCGGTCGAAAGCGGCCTCTGGGTCTGCACCCCGGGCTCCTGGCGGCTCAGCATCCCGGGCGACGAGCTCTGCTATTTCCTGTCCGGCCGGGCGACCTACACCGAGCATAACGGCGAGACGATCGAGGTCGGGCCGCAGACGGTGGTGCATTTCCCGTCGGGCTGGACGGGGCGCTGCGACGTGCACGAGACGATGCGCAACACCTACATGCTGAGCGTGACGCCGACGGCGATCGATCGCGGCGCCTCGCCTATGCTGCGCAACCCGCTGGGCGTCGGCCAGCTGGTCGACTGGGGCCCGGTGCCGACCATGATCGAAGGCCAGTCCATGACCTCGGGCAGGCTCCTCCACAAGGGGCCGGGCGGGCGCAGCGAGACCGGCATCTGGGTCTGCACGCCGGGCTTCTGGAACTGCCACGTCACCAGCGACGAGTACTGCCACTTCATCGCGGGGCGCTGCACCTATACCCACGAATCCGGCGAGGTGATCGAGATCCGGCCCGACACGGTCGCGTTCTTCCCCAAGGACTGGAAGGGCACCTGCCGGGTGCACGAGACGGTCCGCAAGGTCTACATGATCCGCTGATCCCTCGGCCGAAGCGTTCGCGCTTGCAAGCGCCCCTCACCCCGACCCTCTCCCCGCTTTGCGGGGAGAGGGAGGGACCCGCAGCGCGAGCGGCGCGAGGGTGAGGGGATGGGGCGAGGTGGCGCAGGCAAGGATATCAACTCATGACCAGCTTCGATCCCGCCGTTCCGCAGCTCTTCCTGAGCAATGGCTTCGTCCGCAGCGCGGGAGTCGCCGTCGACATCCTCGATCCTGCGACGCTCGGCAAGGCCGGGGTGATCGCCGATGCGACGGCGGCGGAGGTGGACGACGCGATCGCGCGGGCGAACGCGGCGCAGCGCGGCTGGGCGGCGCTCGACCTCAAGACCCGCGCCGGGCTGCTGCACCGGATCGCCGATTCGATCGAGCGGACCTCGCCGCGCGAGGTCGCCGAGCTGATGGTCGGCGGCATGGGCAAGCCCTATGCCGAGGCGGTGGGCGAGCTCGCCAACGTGGCGCCGGTCTTCCGCTACTGCGCCGAGATGGCGCGCGACGAGGCCGGGCAGATCGCCGGCACGACGCAGGCCGGGTCGTTCCAGTTCAGCCGCTGGGAGCCCTATGGCGTCAGCGTCCACATCATGCCCTACAACTTCCCGATCCTGCTCTTCGCCTGGACGGCCGCCGCGTCGCTCGCCGCCGGCAATGCCTTCATCGTGAAGCCGGCCCCCGCCACGGCGCTCTGCACGCTGAAGTTCATGGAGCATTTCGCCGTGCTGCCGGAAGGGCTCGCCGCCTGCCTGCCCGGCGGGCCGGCGGTGGCCGAGCGGCTGATCGACTCCGACGGCACCCATGTCGTCGCCTTCACCGGCGGGGTCGAGACCGGGCGCAAGGTGGCGGAACGCTGCGGCCGGCTGCTCAAGCCCTGCATCATCGAGGCCGGCGGCAACGACCCGCTGATCGTCTCCGACGCCGCGCCGCTCGACGTGGCGGTGGCGGGGTCGGTGACGGCCGCCTTCCATCTCTCCGGCCAGATCTGCACCTCGGCCGAGCGGTTCTACGTGCACGAGGCGGTCCATGACCGCTTCGTCGCCGATTTCGTCGCAATGACGCGCAAGCTCCGCGTCGGCAACGGCCTGGGGAAGACCGAGATCGGTCCGCTCGCCAGCCAGGCGGCGCGGGACAAGGTCATGGCGCTGGTCGAGCAGGCGGTCGCCGCCGGAGCGAAGATCGAATGCGGCGGCCGGGTGCCGCCCGGGCGCAACACCGGCTGGTTCTACGAGCCCACCATCCTGACCGGGGTGACGCCCGACATGGCGATCATGAATACGGAAGTATTCGGGCCGGTCGCGCCGGTCTGCCGGGTCAGGAGCTTCGAGGAGGGTCTGGCGCTGGCCAACCGCTCCCGCTTCGGGCTCGGCGCGTCGGTGTTCACCACCCGGCTCGACGAGGCGATGAAGGCCGTGGAGACCCTGGAGGCCGGCATGGTCTGGGTCAACAACCCGTTGATCGACAACGATGCCCTGCCCTTCGGCGGGCGCAAGCTGTCCGGCATGGGCCGCGAGCTCGGCCGGCTCGGCCTCAACGCCTTCCGCCAGGCCAAGATGGTCGTGATCGACCATGACCCGAAAATCCAGGGCTGGTGGTATCCTTACCCGGACGAGGTGTTCCACCCGGATGCCGGCTGAGCCCGGCGGCGGGGGCGCCAGGGAAGGGTCTCGGGTCCTTCGATGCGACGCATTCTGATCGGGCTGGCGGCGTGGCTCGCCGCGGCGTTCCTGGTTTCGTGGCCTGCGGCATCGGCCGGGCGGCATGCCGCGCTCGTGGTCGATGGCGAGACGGGCGCCGTGCTGCACGCCGTGGAAGCGAATGCGCGCTGGGCGCCAGCCTCGCTCACCAAGATGATGACGGTCTACATGGCCTTCGCCGAGATCGAGGCCGGCCGCCTGGCCTTCGACGAGGTGCTGACCGTCTCGGACAAGGCCGCGGCCCAGCCGGCCACCGAGCTCGGCCTGGCGAGCGGCGAGAAGATCTCCGCCGAGGACGCGATCAGGGCGACCATCGTGCGCTCGGCCAACGACGCCGCCGTGGCGCTCGCGGAACGCGTCGCCGGCAGCGAGGGTGCCTTCGCCCGGCGCATGACCGAGACGGCGCACAGGCTCGGCATGACGGCCAGCATGTTCCGCAACGCCAGCGGCCTGCCCGATCCCGGCCAGGTCACCACGGCGCATGACATGGCCGTGCTCGCCTTGGCGCTCATCCGCGACTTCCCCCAGCACTTCCATTTGTTCAAGGAGTCGCAGCTGCGCTACGGCCGGCAGAGCCTGGGCGGCTATAACGGGCTGCTGGTGAGCTATGACGGCGCGGACGGCATCAAGACCGGCTTCACCTGCGATTCCGGCTACAACATCGTCGCCTCCGCCGTGCGCGACGGGCGGCGCGTCATCGCCGTCTATCTGGGCGCCACCTCGAACGGCTCGCGCAACCAGAAGGTGGCGGCCCTGCTGAACCAGGCCTTCGCCGGCGAGCTCGACGGCAACGGGCTCACCCTCGCCGCCCTCGCCACGCCGTCCGACGCGCCGCTGCCGAAGCAGCTCGGTCCCGATCTCTGCGTGCCCGGCGCGGCCGCGACCGCCAGCGGCCGCCTGCCGGGCTGGGGCGTCATCTTCGGCGCCTTCCCGCAGAAGGCGAAGGCGCAGAGCGTCCTTCAGGAAATGCGCGGCATCCTGAAGTCGACGGTGAGCGGCGGCCAGCCCATGCCGCTGAAGCGGACGCAGGAAGGCACGACGCTGTACAGCGCCCTGGTAGTCGGGCTCGGCCAGGAACAGGCGACCGCGTCCTGCCGCAAGCTGTGGGATCTCGGCCATTACTGCCTCGCGCTCCGGCCGGAGGTGCTGAACAACCCGCAGGCATTGTGGCGGTGAGATTGGCGCCCGAACCTCCGGCGGCATCGTGATCGAGTTCCTGCAATACGCCGCGATCGGCGTGCTGGCGCAGCTGGTCGACGGCGCGCTCGGCATGGCCTATGGCGTGCTCTCCACCTCTTTCCTGCTCGGGGCGGGGCTGCCGCCTGCGGCCGCTTCGGCCAGCGTGCATGCGGCCGAGGTGGTGACGACCGGCCTCTCCGGCCTGTCGCACGCCTATTTCCGCAACATCGACCGTCGCCTGTTCGTCCGCCTCGCCCCGGCCGGCGTCGCCGGCGGGGTGGTCGGGGCCTATCTCCTGTCGAGCGTGCCGGGAGATGCGATGCGCCCCTTCGTCGCCGTCTATCTCGGCATCATGGGCGTGGTCATCCTGCGCCGGGCCGTGAACTGGGGCACGGCGCTGGACGGCAAGGACAAGCCGGTGGTGCCGCTCGGCTTCGTCGGCGGGCTGCTCGACGCGCTGGGCGGCGGCTGGGGTCCGATCGTCGTCTCCACCCTGATCGGCCGCGGCGGGGCGCCGCGCTACAGCATCGGCACGGTGGTCGCGGCCGAGTTCTTCGTGACCTTCGCCACCTCGCTCACCTTCATCGTGACGATCGGGCTGCAGCACTGGGAGGCCGTTCTCGGGCTGCTCGCCGGGGGCGCGATCGCCGCGCCCTTCGCCGGCTGGCTCGGCCGGCACCTGCCGCCCCGGCCGTTCACCTACGCCGTCGGGATCGCGGTCGTGCTGCTGGCCGGGTGGAATGTCGGCGTGCTGTTCTGGAGGTAAGCCGCCTGCCTATTCCGTCATCCCGCCGAGGAGGGCCTCGTAGTAGGCGGTGTTGTGATCGACGGCAAACTGCTGGGCCGCTTCATGATCGCCGCGGCAGATCGCGTCGATCATGTCGCCATGGGCTTCGGCGATGAGCGTCAGGTCCGCGAAGGGTGCGTTGGTCGCCGTGATGATCATCCGGATCTGGTGTTCGAGCAGATCGTAGGACTGGCGCAGCCTCTCGTGCTC
>DAIMFL010000155.1:0-5516 GCA_036724615.1 Alphaproteobacteria bacterium
GCTGCCCTGGGGCCAGATGAGCTTCTGGGGCGCGACGGTCATCACCAACCTGTTCTCGGCGATCCCCTGGATCGGCGATCCCATCGTCACCTGGCTGTGGGGCGGATTCGGTGTCGGCAACCCGACCCTGAACCGCTTCTTCTCGCTCCACTACCTGCTGCCGTTCGTCATCGTCGGCGTGGTCGGGCTCCATCTCATGGCGCTGCACCGCTTCGGCTCGAACAACCCGCTCGGCATCGACACCAAGGGCCCGCAGGACAGCATCCCCTTCCATCCGTACTACACGGTGAAGGACATGTTCGGGCTGGGCGTGTTCCTGCTGTTCTATTGCGGCTTCATCTTCTTCTCGCCGAACTTCTTCGGCGAGCCGGACAACTACATCCCCGCCGACCCGCTGGTGACGCCGCCGCACATCGTGCCCGAATGGTACCTGCTGCCGTTCTACGCGATCCTGCGCTCGATCACCTTCGACATCTGGTTCCTCGAGGCGAAGCTGCTCGGCGTCATCGCCATGTTCGCCTCGATCGGCGTGCTGTTCTTCCTGCCGTGGCTCGACCGCTCGCCGGTCCGCAGCGCCAAGTTCCGGCCGATCTACAAGCAGTTCTTCTGGATCCTGCTGGTCGACTGCCTGATCCTGGGGCTGGTCGGCGCGCGCTCGCCGGACGCGCCGGTGTTCTCCGCCGTGCCCTGGTTCCAGTACGTGCATCTGGGCCAGATCGGCACGGCCTACTACTTCTTCCACTTCCTGATCCTGTTCCCGCTGCTCGGCGCGATGGAGCGTCCGCTCCCCGTGCCGGCCAGCATCAGCAAACCGGTGCTGAAGGGCGGCGGCGCCGCCGTCGCGGCACGTGCTCATCCGATGGAGAAGGCCTGATGCGTCGCGCTCTCTTCGCTCTCGCCGCGTCCTGGGTCTTCGCGGGGCTCGGCGCCGGCACGGCCGCCGCGGCGGAGGGCGCCGCCCTGCCGCATCAGGATTGGTCCTTCGACGGTCTCTTCGGCACCTACGACCGCGGCGCGGCGCAGCGCG
Organism: Alphaproteobacteria bacterium; assembly: GCA_036724615.1. GTDB lineage: Bacteria > Pseudomonadota > Alphaproteobacteria > Dongiales > Dongiaceae > DAIMFL01. The sequence goes on from DAIMFL010000155.1 coordinate 1,028, forward strand.
GTTTCCAGGTCTATCGGGAGGTCTGCGCCGGCTGCCATTCCCTGAACCTGGTGCACTACCGCAACCTCGCCGATCTCGGCTTCAGCGAGGACGAGATCAAGGCCATCGCCGCCGAGGTCGAGGTGACCGACGGGCCGGACGAGAACGGCGAGATGTTCGAGCGGCCGGGCCGCGCCTCGGATCCGTTCAAGGCGCCCTTCCCGAACGAGCAGGCGGCGCGTGCCGCGAACGGCGGCGCCCTTCCGCCCGATCTCTCGCTCATCGCCAAGGCGCGGGTCGGCGGCCCGGACTACACCTATGGCGTGCTGACCGGCTACGTGGAGCCGCCGGCCGACGTGACCGTGGCCGAGGGGATGTACTACAACGCCTATTTCCCCGGCCATCAGATCGCCATGCCGCCGCCCTTGATGGACGACATCGTGAGCTATGCCGACGGCACGCCCGCGACCGTCGACCAGATGGCGCATGACGTGACCACCTTCCTCAACTGGGCGGCGGAGCCGGAGCTCGAGGTGCGCAAGCGCACCGGCGTCAAGGTCATGCTGTTCCTGATCGTGCTGACGGGCCTGCTCTACGCCACGAAGCGGAAGATCTGGGCGCAGGTGCACTGACCCCGGTCGCCGCCGCAGACCGACGAGGCCGCTGCTTCCGGGCAGCGGCCTTTCCCTTGTGTGCGACGTCCGGGCCGCGGCCGCATCGTCAGGCGGCGGCCCCGGCGGCGTTGAGCGTGTCGCGCAGCGCCAATATGTCGGCCTTGAGGCGCTGCAGCTCGGCGGCCGTGCGACCCGCCGCGCCGGCGATGGCGAGCGGAATCCCCCGGGCCCTGTCCTTGAGCGACCGCCCGCTGGCGGTGAGACGGATGCGGACCTGGCGCTCGTCCGCCCGGTCGCGTTCCCGGCGGACATATCCGGCCGCCTCCAGGCGCTTCAGCAGCGGGGTCAGCGTGCTGGAGTCGAGCAGCAGCCGATCGCCGATCCGGCCCACCGTCTGGTCGTCGGTCTCCCACAGCACCAGCATCACCAGATACTGCGGATAGGTGAGGTTCAGCGCCTCCAGGAGCGGCTTGTAGGCGCGGTTGAGGGCATGGGCCGCCGAGTAGATGGCGAAGCACAGCTGCTGGCTCAGATCGAGCGGGTCGGCGGGTCGGCTGGCCATGGGGGCGTCATCCTCTGTCGTCGCTTCCGAAATATATGGCGCGCGATCTAATCGCGCCATGCGACAGCGGCGGGGCTGGCATGCCGCCAGGTCGGTTGTGCAGAATTAAATCGTGCACGATATGGTTTCTGTTCCCTTTTCGAGTCCAGCAACCCGGGAGATCCCTCTTGAAGATCCTGTATCGGACCGAAGCCGTTGCCACTGGCGGGCGCGACGGCAGTGCCAAGACCAAGGACGGCAGCTTCGCCGTGAAGCTCGCCGTGCCGCAGGAGATGGGCGGCGGGGGCGGCGGCAACAATCCGGAGCAGCTCTTCGCCTCCGGCTATGCCGCCTGCTTCCTCGGCGCGCTCAAGTTCGTCGCCGACAAGGAGAAGGTTAAGGTGCCGGACGACGCCACCGTCACCTCGACCGTCGGCATCGGCCCGCGCGACGACGGCACCGGCTTCGGCCTCGAGGTCGGGCTGGCGGTCAGCCTGCCGGGCATCGAGCGCGCCAAGGCCCAGGAGCTGGTCGACAAGGCGAACGTGGTCTGCCCGTATTCGCACGCCACACGCGGCAACATCGACGTACGCCTCAGCGTGGTGTGACGGCAACCGAGCCGCCGTCGAGCCGTGCTTGATCGCCCCCCGCGCCGGTGAAACACTGGCGCCGGGGGGTCGATGATGGCTGAAGCGAATCCGGCTGCGCCGCCTCGATCGGGCGCCGTGGTCCATCTGACGGGGATCGATCACACGCTTATCGGCGTGCGCGATCTCGACTCCGCGCGCGCGGTGTGGCAGGGCCTCGGCTTCACGGTCAGCCCGCGCGGCCGGCATATCGGCTGGGGCACCGCCAATTACTGCATCATGCTGGAGGAGGGCTATGTCGAGCTCCTCGGCATCGTCGATCCGTCGCAGTTCACCAACAATCTCGACAAGGTGCTGGAGAGCCGCGAGGGCATGTTCGCCCTGGCCTTCGCCAGCGACGACGCGGACCGCCTGGCGCAGGAGCTGGCGGCGGCGGGGCTGCATCCGGACGGCCCCAAGGATCTCAAGCGCTATCTCGAGCTGCCGGACGGCGACGTGCTGCCGGCGTTCAAGCTGCTCCATCTCCCGCCGCAGGAGACGCCGGAGCTCCGGGCCTTCATCTGCCAGCATTTGACGCCGGACCTCATTCGCCGCCCCGAATGGCTGTCCCACGCGAACGGCGCGCGAAGGCTCGTCGCCGTCACCATCTGCAGCGATCGCCCGGCCGATGCCGGCTTCGGCTATCTGCCGCTGTTCGGCGAGGAGTCGCTCGTGGCGGGCGACGGCGAGGTGGACGTGGCGACGCCGTCCGGCACGCTGCGCTTCATGTCGCCGCAATGGCTGAAGCGCCGTTACGGCGGAGCAGGGGAGATTCCCGCCGTCCCGAATCCCTGGCCCGCGGCCATGACCATCGCGGTGGACGATCTCGACCGCGCGGCGGGCGTGCTGGCGCGGCGCGGCGTCGCCTTTCATTCGGGAGAGTCGAATCTGGTGATCCCGGCCGCCGCCGCGACCGGCACGATCCTGGAGCTCGTCGCCTCAGCCGAGTGAGATGCGGCCGTCCTCGGCGATGGCGGCCCGCCCGGCGCCGGCGAAGGCCGCCTGCGCCGCGCGCGGCACGATCAGCACGGGGATGCTGCCGTAGCCCATCTCCCGCGCCACGACGACGCCGAGGACGAGAATGGCGTCCGGCTCGGCCAGGACCAGCGCCGCCGGCGCCCGTCCGCCCGCCATCAGCTCCAGCATCACCGCCGAGGACGAGCTCGAGCCGATGGTGCCGGGCAGCACCAGTACGCTGCCGCCGATCACCGCGCCATGGTCCGGATGGCGCGGATCGGTGATGCGGCCGGAGAACGGATCCACGCCGCCCCAGAAGCTGATCGGCTTGGCGAGCCGCAGCAGCGGCGCGTCCGCCGTTCCGGCGATCAGCACCTCGCCTTCGATGGGGCTCATTGCCAGAGCCTCTCGTCGCGCCTGACCGCTCCGGCGACAGCCGATTCCACGCAGTCGGCCAGGCTGCCATAGACCGCCTCGTAGCCGGTGTTGGCGGGACCGTAATGGGCGAACTTGCCGGAATTGGTCATCAGCACGCGCCCGCCGCCGGCGGTGTCGGGCAGGATCGGGGTCACGACGACGCAGGTATCGGCGACGACGGTGACATTGGCCGCCTCGAGCGGCTTCAGCCGGCCCTCGCGCTCGAGCGCGCGCACGACATGGCGGCCGGTGCAGACATAGATCGGCGCCGCGGCGCGCCGGCCGGCCAGCAGCCGCTCGAGCTCCGTCACCTCCTCCAGCGAGAAATGCGGGCTGCCGAGCGCCACCGCGTCGATCCGCGCGCCGGAAACTGTGGACAGCCGGTCGCGTGCCGCGCGCACCATGTCGGGCGTCAGGCGGATGACGCGCTCCGGCGGCACGCCGCCGAGCGCCGCCTCGCGCGTCGGCGCTTCCGGCGTCACCCCGGCGACATGGAACAGCCCGACCGCGCCGGAGGACGCGGCGGCCGCGCCGAGCGCCTTCAGCCGATCCTCCGACGTTCCCGCGGGAAGCCCCTCGATCACCGCGATCGTGGTGCCGAGCTCGGCCCCCAGCCAGTGGCCGAGCACGGGGAAGAAGGCATCGCTGGTCCTGAGCTCCGGCGACAGCCCGCCTGTCTCCACCACCACCCGCGCCCGGCGGTTCTCCGGCAGGTGCAGGCCATAGCGCGGCGCCCGGCCGGCGATCGCCGCGCAGATGTCGAGGAAGTCGCCGTAGCGGTTGGTGCGCGCGCCGAGCACGGAATTGCAGAAGGCGACCGCGTTGCTCTCCCCCCAGGCCACGTCGCTGCCGGCCGCGGGGCGATGCCCGGCCTGATAGGGCGCGCAGGTCCAGGTGGGCCTGCAGCCCAGCGCCTCGTAGGCGCGCATCAGCCGCAGCATCATCCGGCGCCGCTCCGGCGCCGCCTTGACGCGGTCGGGATGCAGCAGGTCGAGCGCGCCGACATTGAGCGTGGTCGGCACCGCGACCCGGCCGCCGCCCTCGACCAGGCGCTCGGCGAAATGCACGCCGGAATCGCCGTGATAGAGGCAGCCGTCGATATGGGCGGAGGCGACCGGGATCAGCCGGTCGGCGCCCAAGAGCCGCCCCATCTCCGCCAGGATGCGCATGGCCATGGCGGCGGCGGGACCGGCCGCGCCGGCGGCGATGTCGCGTTCCTCTGACGTGAGCTCGACCATGCAGATCTCGACGCTGAAGAGACCCTCACCCCGGCCCTCTCCCGAAGCCGGGAGAGGGGGTCTTTCTTTTCCCTCTCCCGGCTTCGCGGGAGAGGGAAGGGGCCCGCGCGCCGTCAG
>DAIMFL010000155.1:5526-7294 GCA_036724615.1 Alphaproteobacteria bacterium
ACTCTGTCACACGTTGAAGCGGAAGTGGAAGACGTTGCCGTCCTGGACGACGTAGTCCTTGCCCTCGGCGCGCATCTTGCCGGCGTCCTTGGCGCCCTGCTCGCCGTTGCAGGCGACGAAGTCCGCGAAGGCGATGGTCTCGGCGCGGATGAAGCCGCGCTCGAAATCGGTGTGGATGACGCCGGCCGCCTCCGGCGCCTTGGCGCCGCGCCGCACCGTCCAGGCGCGCGCCTCCTTCGGACCCACGGTGAAGAAGGTGATGAGGTCGAGCAGCTGGTAACCCGCGCGGATCACCCGGGCGAGGCCGGTCTCCTGGAGCCCGAGCGATTCGAGGAACTCGCGCTTCTCCGCCGGATCGCCGAGCGCGGCCACCTCGGCCTCGATCGCGGCCGAGATCACCACCGAGGCGGAGCCTTCCGCCGCCGCCATCTGCGCCACCCTGGCCGACCAGGCGTTGCCCTCGGCCGCCGCGGCCTCCTCGACGTTGCAGACATAGAGCTCGGGCTTCGCCGTCAGGAGCTGCAGCTGCCGGAACAGCGGCCTCTGCTCCTCGGAGATCGCGGCCCGCCTGGCCGGCTCGCCGGCGCGCAGCTTCGCCGCCACGAGCTCCAGGATGTCGATGAGCGCCTTCGCCTCCTTGTCGCCGCCGCGGGCCTTCTTCACCGCCGCGTCGAGCCGCCGCTCGACGCTCTCCAGATCGGCGATCATGAGCTCGGTGTTCACCGTCTCGGCGTCCCGGAGCGGGTCGACCGAGCCCTCCACATGGGTCACCTCGCCCTCGAAGCAGCGCAGCACGTGGACGATGGCGTCGACCTCGCGGATATTGGCGAGGAACTGGTTGCCGAGGCCTTCGCCCTTGCTCGCGCCGCGCACCAGCCCGGCGATGTCGACGAACTCGAGCTGGGTCGGGATGATCTTCGCCGACTTGCCGATCTTCGCCAGCACGTCGAGGCGCTCGTCCGGCACGGAGACGCGGCCGACATTGGGCTCGATGGTGCAGAAGGGATAGTTCGCCGCCTCCGCCGCCGCGGTCGAGGTGAGCGCGTTGAACAGGGTCGACTTGCCGACGTTCGGCAGGCCGACGATGCCGCAGTTAAAGCCCATTCGAGCCGCTTTCCTTCTCGTCCGTCCGCGCCGCCGCGCCGTTCCCCTGGGGCCGGGGCGGCTTCGGCCGCGGCGGGTTGAGCGTCACGCTCACCTTGTTCATGAAGCCGTTCTCGTCGCCGCCGGCGAGGATCGGCAGGGCCTCCGCCACCGCCTCGACGATGCGCCGGACCTCGGGCAGCTCCGCCTTGGCGAAGTCGTTCAGCACGTGGCGGTGCACCAGCTCCTTGTGTCCGGGATGGCCGACGCCGATGCGCACGCGCCAGAACGCCGGCCCGATATGGGCGTCGATGCTGCGGATGCCGTTATGGCCGCCGGTGCCGCCGCCGCGCTTCACCCGCACCCGGCCCAGCGGCAGGTCGATCTCGTCATAGACGACGATCACCCGCTCGGGCGGCAGCTTGTAGAACTGCACGGCGGCGGCGACCGACCGGCCGGAGTCGTTCATGTAGGTCTGCGGCTTCAGGGCGAGCACCTTGTCGCCGCCCAGAGCGCCTTCCGCGGTCAGGCCGTGGAAGCGGGCGCGGCCTGCGCCGAAGCCATGGCGGCGGACGATCTCGTCCACCGCCATGAACCCGACATTGTGCCGGTTGCCCGCATATTCCGGGCCGGGATTGCCCAGCCCGACCACGAGCAGCATGGCCCGGCCCGTGCCTCGGCCTTA
>DAIMFL010000156.1:0-7283 GCA_036724615.1 Alphaproteobacteria bacterium
GCCCTGCAGCCCGAGGAAGTGCTGCGGGAAGAACAGCAGGTTGACGCCGATGAAGGTGGTCCAGAAGTGCAGCTTGCCGGCCCATTCCGGGAAGTCGCGGCCGCTCATCTTGCCCATCCAGTAGTAGATGCCGGCGAAGATGGCGAACACGGCGCCCAGGCTGAGCACATAGTGGAAGTGGGCGATCACGTAGTAGGTGTCGTGCAGCGCCGTATCCATGCCGGCGTTGGCCAGCACGACGCCGGTGACGCCGCCCACGGTGAACAGGAAGATGAAGCCCAGCGCCCAGAGCAGCGGAGTCTTGAACTGCAGCGAACCGCCCCACATGGTCGCGATCCAGCTGAAGATCTTCACGCCCGTGGGCACCGCGATGATCATCGTCGCCGCGGTGAAGTAGGCCTTGGTATCGACGTCCAGGCCGACCGTGAACATGTGGTGCGCCCAGACGATGAAGCCGACGAAGCCGATCGCCACCATCGCGTAGGCCATGCCCAGGTAGCCGAACACCGGCTTGCGCGAGAAGGTCGAGACCACGTGGCTGACGATCCCGAAGGCCGGCAGGATCATGATGTAGACCTCGGGGTGACCGAAGAACCAGAACAGGTGCTGGAACAGGATCGGGTCGCCGCCGCCGGCGGGATCGAAGAAGCTGGTGCCGAAGTTGCGGTCGGTCAGCAGCATGGTGATCGCGCCACCCAGCACCGGCACCGCCAGCAGCAGCAGGAACGCGGTGACCAGCATGCCCCAGACGAACAGCGGCATCTTGTGCAGGGTCATGCCCGGCGCGCGCATGTTGAAGATGGTGGTGATGAAGTTGATCGCGCCGAGGATCGACGAGGCGCCCGCGATGTGCAGCGACAGGATGACGAAGTCGACCGCCGGCCCGGGATGCCCGGCCGTCGAAAGCGGCGCATAGAGCGTCCATCCGGTGCCCGCGCCGTGCATGCCGCTCGGCCCCTCGACGAACATCGAGATGAGGAGCAGCGTGAGCGCCACCGGCAAAAGCCAGAACGAGATGTTGTTCATGCGCGGGAAGGCCATGTCCGGCGCGCCGATCATCAGCGGCACGAACCAGTTGCCGAACCCGCCGATCAGGGCCGGCATGACCACGAAGAAGATCATGACCAGCCCGTGCGCGGTGATCACCACGTTCCAGAAATGACCGTCCTCGATGAAATCCAGCCCGGGCTGCTGCAGCTCGCTGCGGATGATCGCCGACAGGGCGATCCCGAGCAGCGCGGCGGTCGCGGCGAACACCAGGTACATCGTCCCGATGTCCTTGTGATTGGTCGAGAACAGCCAGCGCGTCAGCGGCCCCGGCAGATGCTGCTCATGGGGATGATGCGCTGCGGCGCTCGTTCGCTGGGCCATGCGTCAGCCTCCCGGATCCGCGGCCGCGGCCAGGCTCGGTCCCGAACGGCTCGCGAACTCCTCCTGCGCGGCGCGCAGCCAGGTGTCGAACTCCGCCTGCGGCACGACGCGCACCATGATCGGCATGAAATAGTGGTTGGTGCCGCAGAGCTCCGAGCACTGCCCGTAGAACGTCCCCTCGCGCGTCGCCTGGAACCAGCTCTCGTTCGTGCGGCCCGGCACCGCGTCGACCTTCACGCCGAAGGCGGGGACGGCGAAGCTGTGGATGACGTCGGCGGCGGTGGTCAGCAGCCGGACCCGGGCGCCGACCGGCACGACCAGGGCGTTGTCGGCCTGGAGCAGGCGGGGCTGGTCGGGTTCGAGATCCTCCTCGGCGACCGGCAGGCTGTCGAAGGCGAGGGCGCCCTGGTCCGGGTACTCGTAGCCCCAGTACCACTGATATCCGGTCGCCTTGACGGTGAGATCGGCTTCCGCGATCCGGTCGACGGTGTAGAGGGTGCGGAAGGAGGGGATGGCGATCAGGACGAGGATGACGACCGGGAGGACCGTCCAGACCACCTCGACCAGCGTGTTGTGCGTGGTCCGGTTCGGCACCGGGTGGCGCCCTTCGCGAAACCGCAGCGCGACATAGACCATGAGCCCGATGACGAGGGCGCAGATCGCCGCCATCACCCAGAACAGCAGGAGATGCAGGTCCTCGATCATCGCGGCGGACGGGGTGGCGGCGGGCGGATGCCAGAGCTGCCAACGCGGCAGCTCCTGGGCCGAGGCGCCGGCGGACTCCGCCGCATGAAGCAGCCCCGCGGCGCCCCACACGCCGGAGGCCTGCAGCGCGCGGCGGCTCGGTGACCAGCAGATTCGGCGGGCGGATCGGGCACTCCGCATGGCGACGGTCTGCCTCCCTGGCTCCGCGCTTTCAAGCCGATAACGGCAGGATATGGGCGATGTTCCATCGCAGATCAAGAAAGCTGGCCGGCTTGTCCGCGCTCGGCACGTCGTCCTCTGCGCGCCGCATCCGGCCGGGCGGCGATGCGATTGTGAGCCCCGGCCGGTTCTGGCATGATGAATGCTTACCTGGGCGCGGAGCATCTTCGGGGACGCATGGGGGACGGTTTGCCGATCGCGTGCAGGCTGCTCTTTCCGCGCCATGCCCGTCCGGCGGCCCTGCAATCGCGCGACCTTTCGTCCAGCCCAGCCTCCCGGCCCGCGCCGCGCCGCCTCCATTCGGACGCCGCACGCGCAACCTGATCCCCATCCCTGTTCGGGAGAAGCGCCATGCCGAGCGTGAGCACTCCGAACTTCGACATCGGCCTCGTCATGGCCGGCGCCATCTCGGCCGGCGCCTATACGGCCGGGGTGATGGACTTCCTGATCGAGGCGCTCGACGCGTGGGAAGCCGCCAAGCATGATCCGGACGCCGCCGTGCCGCGGCACAGCGTCAGGATCCGCGTCCTGTCGGGCGCGTCGGCGGGCGCCATGACCTCGGCGATCGCCGCCGTCTCCTTCGGCAGCGAGATCGATCCGGTGATGGATACCGCCAATCCGCCGCCGCCCGAGCGCAACCGCTTCTACGACGCCTGGGTGCGCCAGATCGACATTGCCAGGCTCCTCGGCACGACCGACCTCGACGGGGCCGGCAAGGTGGTGAGCCTTCTCGACGCCAAGCCGCTCAAGACGATCGCGGATTCGGTTCTGGTGACGCCTCGGCTCTCCGCCCCGCGGCCTTATGTCGACGATCCGCTCGCGGTGATCCTGACGGTCGCCAATCTGCGCGGCGTGCCGTACGGGTTCCGGCTGTTCGGCGCGGATGCGCTCTACGGCATGTTCGAGCACATGGACCATCTGCGCTTCGCCGTGAGCTGGAACGCGCATCGCCTGCCGGCGGCCGAGTTGCTGTCGTACCAGGGCGCGCCCGCCGACTGGCAGAAGCTGGTCTCGGCCGCTCTGGCGAGCGGGGCCTTCCCGGGCGGGCTTGCGCCCCTGGTGCTGCAGCGCCCGTGGGGCGACTACGATGCCCGGCACAAGCGCAAGCCGCTATGGACGGCCGGCAGCGGCGCCTACAGCTTCCTCTGCGTCGACGGCGGCCTCATGAACAACGAGCCGCTCGAGCTCGCCAGGCAGTACCTGGCCGGCGGCCCCGACGAGAGGAATCCGCGCGAGGGCGCCGAGGCGCGGCGGGCCCTGGTGATGGTCGATCCGTTCCCGAACGTCGCCAAGCTGGACGAGAGCTTCGTGCCGGACGAGCGGCTGACCGCGGTGGCGGTGCAGCTGTTCAACAGCCTGAAGAACCAGGCGCGCTTCAAGCCGGAGGAGCTCGACCTCGCCGAGCGGGAGGACGTGTTCAGCCGCTTCATGATCGCGCCGTCGCGGCAGGACGCGGACGGAAAGCCGGCCGAGCCGGCGATGGTCTCGGCGATCCTCGGCGGGTTCGGCGGGTTCTTCCACGAGTCGTTCCGGCGCCACGATTTCCAGCTCGGGCGCCGCAACTGCCAGGCCTTCCTGAAGTGGCATTTCTGCGTGCCCGAGAGCAATCCGATCAGCGACGCCACCGACCCGGCGGTGCGCAGCCGCTTCCACGTGCGCCGCGCGAGCGGAGTCCTCGACGAGTTCGTCACGCCGGACGGCGTCAGCCAGCCGTTCGTCCCGATCGTTCCGCTGGTCGGCAGCGCGGCGACCCCGGTGCCGGCGCCCACTCTGCCCTCCGGCGGCGCGGTCGATCTGGGCGCGCTGGAGAAGCTCACCGCCAACCGCATCAAGCAGGTGGGCAGGGCGATGATCCGGTCGGAGCTGAAGCCGCTGCTGGGCGGGGCGGCGCGTTTCGCCGTCGAGCAGGCCTGGAGCCTGCGCTACGCGAGCAAGGTGACGGCGAAAGCCATGGACAAGATCAAGACCGAGCTCGCGCGGCTGCCCTGAACGGAGAGGGGACCTTGGCCGCCGGATCGGCGGTCGACGCTGTTTCGGGGGACGGACGGATGGCCAGGATTCTGTTCAGCCGCTGCAGGCCGGGGCATCGCCTCGTGCGCGGCGAGCCGGTGCGCCGGCTTCAGCGCGCCCTGGAGGAGAGCGGGTGCGACGTCGGTAAGATCGACGGGATCTACGGCGGCGACACCACGGCCGCGGTCAAGACCTGGCAGCAGCGCCGGGGCGAGGCGGAGACCGGCATGGTCACCTTCGAGTGCTGGTCGGCGATCGTCGGCGCGCCGCCGCCCTCGGTCCGCGACCGCGCGCTTCAGCTCACGGCCGATTTCGAGGGCCACGGATTCGGCAAGGTCGCCGGGAATTTCGACGACGCCTGGCTCACCTGGGGCATCATCGGCTTCACCCTGCGGCACGGCGAGGTGCAGCGGATCATCGCGGAGGTGGAGCAGCACCATCCGCATCTTCTCGTCAGCGCCTGCGGGCCGTTGACCGAGCGGCTGCTCGAGGCCTGCGGCGGCGGCGCGGCGGCGCAGGAGGCGTTCGCCAACGAGATCTCGCTGGGCCGCGACCGCTACAAGGTCCGTCCCGAATGGGCCGCCGCCTTCGACCGCCTCGGCAGCTTCGCCGAGGTGCAGGAGATCCAGCAGCGCCGCGTGGACAGGTACTGGGCGCGCGGCCTGCGCGACGCGCGCCGTTTCGGACTGACCAGCGAGCTCGGGCTCGCCCTCTGCTTCGACATCGCCGTGCAGAACGGCGGCGTCGATTTCGGGCGGGAGGAGATCCGGATCCGCGACCGCCTCGGGCGGCTGATGCCGCAGGAGGAGCGGGAGGTGCGCCTCGTCATCGCCGACGTGGTGGCCGAGACCAGCCGGCCGCAATACGTCGAGGACGTGCGCAGCCGGAAGCGGACCATCGCCACGGGGACGGGCACGGTTCACGGCACGCGCTACGAGCTCGCCCATTGGGGTCTGGCGGACGTGCCGGCGGTTTAGATCGGAGAGCCGCCGGATGCCGCGGGTGTCAGAGGCGGGGCTCCGTCCCCCGCTTCATCCGCCGGGCGCGCAGCGCGGCGAGACCGGCGAGCGCCAGGCCCGGCAGCCCGACCAGCAGCAGCATGCCGTGCGGATCCCACAGGTCCATCGCCGCGCCGGCGAGCGGCGGCGCCACCAGCGATCCGATCTCGAAGATCATCACGAAGGCCGTGCTGGCGCCGGCGAGCTCGGCGCGGCCGAAGCGGCGGCCGAGCAGGGTCAGGCCGATGGTGTAGACGCCGCCGGTCAGCCCGCCCCAGACGAACAGCACGGCCCAGACCAGCGCCTCGGAATGCATGACGAAGGGCACGGCGACCGAGCCGAGCGCCGTCACCGTCCCGCACAGCATCAGCAATCTGTGCGGCCCCCAGCGGTCGACGAGCGGCCCGAGCGCGAGCTGCAGGCCGATATTGCCGACCATGAGGGCGGTGAGCAGCGTGCCCGCATCCTGCGCCGACATCCCGCTGCGCAATCCGTAGACCGGCAGCAGCGCGAACTGGGTCGAGAAGGTGGCGCCGTTCACCAGCGCGGCCGTCATGGCGGTCGGCGCCTGGCGCAGCGACGGCAGGAGTCGCGCCGGATGCGGATCGCGCAAGGGCGGGGCCACCCCGGTCGCCAGCAGCAGCGGAAGCATGGAGATCGCCAGCAGGCCGCCGCCGACCAGGAACGGGAGAGCGCCCTCCGTTCCGACCAGGCCGATGACCAGCGGCCCGGTGCCGAGCCCGGCCGACAAGGTCGCGCCGTAGATGCCGATGACGAGACCGCGATTGCGGTCGGTCGCCACCGCGTTGATCCAGATCTCGCTCACCACCCAGCCCAGCGCGATGCCCACGCCCATGACGAAGCGCAGCGCGAACCACGAAGGCAGGCTGGTGAAGACCGGAAACAGCAGGAGCGCGACCAGGCCGATTCCCGTCCCGACATAAAGGCTCGCCAGCGCGCCGAGCCGGCGCACGACGGCCGGCAGGAAGGGGCCGCAGACCAGGATCGCGATCGGCGGCATGGCCGCCATCATGCCGACCCAGAAGCTCGGCGTGCCGCGCGCCTCGAGATTGAGCGCCAGGACCGGCATGACGAGCCCGATCGTCATGCCGATGGCGGTCACGCTCGCGATGACGGCGACCAGGCTGCGCCGGCGCTCGGCCGGGCTCAGGGCGGCGCCCGCGGGACGGGGGATGCGATGGGACATGCGCGGGGCTGGCGATCGCCTGGAAGGAACCATGAGGAGGGCGAAGCAGCCCGAGTCGGCCGGACGCTGCTGCAGTTCACGCCTGGGCGCAAGCCTTCGTTTGGGGAAGGCTTTGTTCGTGACCCAGTGCGGTCATTCGATCCGCCCCGCCCCACGTCCGCGCATGTAGGCTTGGGGACTGCACCCCATGTCGGTGCGGAACGCGTACACGAAGGCTGAGGTCGAGCCGTAGCCGAGCTCCATTGCCGTCCGGGGCACGTCCAAGACACCGCCCAGCAGTTCAACCGCCTTGAACAGCCGCAGGCGCCGCCGCCAGGAGCGGAAGCTCATGCCCACCTCCGCCTCGAAGCGGCGAGCCAGGGTCCGTTCCGACATCCCGAGCTCTCGGCCCCACGCCTCCGGCCCACGCGGGTCGGCCGGGTCCGCGTAGAGCGCCTCGCACAGCGCCGTCAGGGACGATCCCCCGCGGGGCCACGGGAGCGCGCCCGGGAGAGGGTGCGCACGGCGGAGCTGGTCCAGGATCAGATCGGTCACGCGGCCGGCATAGCCGTCGCGATCCTCTTCTCCCTCGATCGCGGTCGCCTCGACGATCAGAGCCTTGAGCAGCGGCATGACGCCGAACACGGTCGGACTCGCGGAAAGGCCACGGCCGGCCTCGTCGGCAATCCAGAGACTGCGGAACTCCGCCCCCAGCAGCGATCCGACCCGGTGCCGCAGCCCGGTCGGCAGCCATACGGCCTGCTCCGGCGAGAGCACGAAGGAGCGCCCCTCCC
>DAIMFL010000157.1:0-7240 GCA_036724615.1 Alphaproteobacteria bacterium
CGGCGCCGACCGCCCTGGTCCATGCCCCCCAGGTCTCGCCGTCCCAAGGCTCCGGCGGCAGCAGCTCGGCCGCCTTGGCGGCGAGCGCCGCATCCTCGATCACCGGCAGGATCTCGCCCCGGCAGACCGCCTGCCAGTCCGCGAGGTCCGTCAGCCTTTCGATGTTGCCGTGCGCCGCCTGCCACAGCGCGGAATCGGCCGCGAGCCCGAGCTCGGCCAGGCGCGGCCGCGCGGCCTCGAAGGGCAGCGCATGGAGATGCCGCGCGTTGAGATGCGTCAGCTCGGCGGGATCGTATTTCGGCGCGCCGCGGCCGTAGCGCGAGAGATCGTGGCCGGCGACGAGGTCGCCGAGCGCCGAAACGGGCTCCATCGGCTCGCCGGTGCCGATGCGGGCGAGATAGGCGGCGAGCGCCAGCGGCTCGATCCCGTCCCGCCTCAAGTCGCGGATGCCGAGATGGCCCATGCGCTTCGACAGGGGCTGGCCGTCCGGCCCGACGAGCAGCGGCAGGTGGGCGAATACCGGCGGCGCGGCGCCGAGGGCGCGGAACAGCTGGATCTGCACGCCGGTATTGGTCACGTGGTCGGCGCCGCGGATCACATGGCTCACGCCCATCTCGATGTCGTCGACGACCGACGGCAGCGTGTAGAGATAGCTGCCGTCGGCGCGGACCAGCACGGGATCGCTCTGGCTCGCCTCGTCCACGTGCTGCGCCCCGCGCACCAGGTCGTCCCAGGCGACGTCCTCGCGCGCCAGCAGGAAGCGCCAGTGGGGCCGCCGCCCCTCGCCTTCGAGCCGCGCCCGGTCGGCAGCGGTGAGCGCCAGCGCCGCGCGGTCGTAGACCGGCGGGAGGTGGGCCGCGGCCTGCTGCCGGCGCTTGAGCTGCAACTCCTCCTCGGTCTCGTAGCAGGAGTAGAGCCGGCCGGCCGCCTTCAGCTTCGCCGCCGCCGCATCGTAGCGGGCGGTGCGATCGGACTGCCGGCAGAACCCGTCCCAGCCGAGGCCGAGCCAGGAGAGATCCTCCTCGATCGCGGCGGCGTATTCGGGCGTCGAGCGCTCCCGGTCGGTGTCGTCGAGCCGCAGCAGGAAGGCGCCGTCGCGCGCCTGCGCGAACAGCCAGTTGTGGAGCGCCACATAGATGTTGCCGACATGGAGACGTCCCGTCGGGCTCGGCGCGATCCGGACCCGGACGGTCATGTGCCGCTGGTCAGCTTGCGCCCGCGGAAGGCGTTGGTGATCGGATAGCGCCGGTCGCGGCCGAAGGCCCGGCGCGTGATCTTGACGCCGGGCGGCGCCTGGCGGCGCTTGTACTCGGCGAGATCGAGCATGCGCCAGACCTTCTGCACCACCGCGGGGTCGTGGCCCCGCTCCACCAGCTCGAGCGTCGACTTCTCCTCCTCGATCAGCCCGTGCAGGATGGCATCGAGATCCTCGTAGGGCGGCAGCGTGTCCTGGTCGGTCTGGTCGGGCTTCAGCTCGGCCGATGGCGCGCGTGTGATGATGTTCTCCGGGATCACCGGGCCGGCGGAGCCCAGCGCCCCGTCCGGCGTCGCCGCGTTGCGCCGGCGGGAGAGCGCGTAGACGGTCGTCTTGTAGACGTCCTTCAGCACGGAGTACCCGCCGCACATGTCGCCGTAGAGGGTGGCGTAGCCGACCGACATCTCCGACTTGTTTCCGGTCGAGACCACCATGTGGCCGAACTTGTTGGAGAGCGCCATCAGGGTGATGCCGCGGGCGCGCGCCTGCAGGTTCTCCTCGGTGATGTCCGGCGCACGGCCGGCGAAGAGCGGCGCCAGCATGGTCCCGAAAGCCT
The DNA here is from genome assembly GCA_036724615.1 of Alphaproteobacteria bacterium. GTDB lineage: Bacteria > Pseudomonadota > Alphaproteobacteria > Dongiales > Dongiaceae > DAIMFL01. The sequence continues at coordinate 1,812 of DAIMFL010000157.1, forward strand.
CCATGGCGGGCTCGATGGAGACGGTGTCGAGACGGACGCCCAGCGCGGCCGCGCAGGCCGCCGCGTCCTCCAGGCTGTCCCGGCTCGTGTAGGGCGACGGCATCATCACCGTCCAGACCTTGTCCGGCCCGAGCGCGTCGACCGCGACGGCCGCGGTCAGCGCCGAATCGATGCCGCCGGACAGGCCGATCAGCACGCCGGGGAAGCGGTTCTTGCGCACGTAATCCCGCAGGCCCAGCATCATCGCCTGATAGATCGCGTCGACGCCCTCGTAGAGCGGCAGCATCTCCCCCGGCCGGCACTCCCAGCCTTCGTTGCCGCGCTCCCATTCGAGCAGGCTCAGATGCTCGCGGAAGGCGGGAAGCTGGGCCTTGAGCGTCGCGTCGGCGCCGAGCGCGAAGGAGGCGCCGTCGAACACCAGCTCGTCCTGGCCGCCCGCCTGGTTCACATAGAGGAGAGGCAGGCCGGTCTCGGTCACGCGCTGGGCGGCGAGCCCCAGCCGCTCGTCCCACTTCTCGTGCTCGTAGGGGCTGCCATTCGGCACGATCAGGATCTCGGCGCCGGATTCCGCGTGGGTCTCGGCGACGTCCGGGAGCCACATGTCCTCGCAGATCATGAGGCCCAGCCGCACGCCGTTGAAGCTCACCGGCCCCTGGGGCGGGGCGGCGGCGAAGACGCGCTTCTCGTCGAACACGCCGTAATTCGGCAGGTCGTGCTTGAAGCGGATGGCGGCGACCTTGCCGTCCGCGAGCAGCGCATAGGCGTTGTAGAGCTTGCCGTTCTCGCGCCACGGCGTGCCGACGAGGAGCGCCGGGCCGCCGTCCGTCGTCTCCGCGGCGAGCGCCTCCACCGCCTCGCGGCACGCCTCCTGGAACGAGGGCTTCAGCACCAGGTCCTCCGGCGGATAGCCGCAGACCGACAGCTCGCCATAGGCCACCAGGTCGGCACCCCGCGCGGCCGCCTCCGCGCGCATGGCGCGGTGGCGCGCCAGATTGCCCTCGATGTCGCCGACGGTCGGGTTCATCTGGGCAAGCGCGATGGAGAGACGATGGGTCATGTGGCTTTCATGGGGCGTCACCGGGCGCTGCGCAGCGCGCCATCAGGGGCGGAAGGAATACACCACGATGGGCTTCCTGGCCATTCCGCCAAGGCTGTCACGCGCCGGCGGCTGAATCACGATCTTCCAATGTCGAGGGGATGGCGCCGCGGGCATCCAGCCGCAGGGTCAGGCCGTCGCCGACCAGGCGTGGAACGTGAACTTCCTGACCGTGGGGCGGTCCGACAGCCGCAGGATCCGGCGCAACGCGGCGATGCCCCTGGGCGGGCCCGTGAATGCGACGCTTCCGGAGGCGAGCGCCTCGGCGAGGCCCTGGTATCCCATCCAGACGCGGGTGAAAACGGCGAGATCGGCCGCCACCACCACGTCGGCGGGAAGCCCGGGATCCTTCAGGCAGACCTCGATGTCGTCCGGCCGCAGCACCAGCCACCAGTAGCGCCGGTTGCGCTGGCGCTTCGGCAGGCCGGAGAACTCGAACCGGACGACGAAGCTGCGGGACGGCAGCTCGGACGGGTCGATCTGCCGGCGCATGCCCCATACGAGCAGCTCCGCGTCGAGATCGCCGGGCTCGATGCGGCCCTGGGCCCAATGCTGGCCCCAGCTGCCCATGAGCTCGATGATCGGGCGGAACGCCTCCCCGGCCGGCGTCAGGCGATAGACATGGCCGCGGCCCTTTTCCTTGGGTTGGAGCGCGACGATCTCCGCGTCCGAAAGCTCCCTGAGCCGGGTCGCCAGCAAAGTGCGCGACATGAGCGGCACACCGGCCTGGAGCTCGCTGAACCGCTTCGGCCCGTAGCACAGCTCGCGCAGGATCAAGGGCGTCCATCGTTCGGCGAACACCTCGGCGGCTTTGGCGACCGGGCAGAACTGGCTGTAGCCTTTCATGTCACGCGAATTGTCCGCCGGGCAAGGGAGCCCGGCAAGTCCATTTAATGATCTTGCTCGGCCCTTCCGGCCGCGTAGGGTCTCGCATCGCTTTCGCGAGCGTACCCGGGCGTGGATGCAAGCGAAGGAGACGACCTCATGACCACAAGATCTGGCGCAGCGCGGATTCGCGTTCCCACGGATTGGGCGGCCCTGGCCCGGGAGCTGGCAGTACAGCTCTCAGCCGGGGCGGCCGAACACGACAGCACCGATCGGTTCGTGTCCGACAACCTGGCGATGCTGAAGGCGCGTGGCCTCTATGCGGCGGGCGTGCCGGAACAGCTGGGCGGTGGCGGAGCCTCGCATGCCGAGCTCTGCGACATGCTGCGGATCCTGGCGGCGGGCTGCGGCTCCACGGCGCTCACCCTCGCCATGCACACGCATCTGGTCGCGACCGCCGCCTGGCGCTGGCGGCGCGATCCGGCGCCGGTGGAGCCGCTGCTGCGGCGCGTGGCGAGCGAGGGACTCGCCCTCGTCACGACCGGCGGCGCGGACTGGCTGCAGGGCACCTGCCGCGCCGAGCCGACCGACGGCGGCTACCTGGTGAGCGGCCGCAAGATCTTCGCGAGCGGCGTGCCGTTCGGCGATCTTATGATGACCTGCGCCGTGCTCGACGATGCCGAGCGCGGGCCGACGGTGCTGCATTTCGCGTTGCCGCTCGGGGCGGCCGGCGTCGCCATCCAGGACAACTGGCGGACGCTCGGCATGCGCGCAACCGGGTCGCACGACGTGGTGCTGGAGAACGTGTTCGTGCCCGGCACGGCGATCTCTGCGGTGCGGCCGGCCGGCAAATGGCATCCGCTGTTCCACACCATCGCGATGATCGCGCTGCCGCTCATCTACGCCGTCTATCTCGGCGTGGCCGAGGCAGCCAGGGACCGCGCCATCGCGATCGCCAGGCGCCGCCGCACGGACGAGGGGCTGGTCGGCTCGGTCGGCGAGATGGAGAACGAGCTCGCGGCCGCGCGCGTCGCGCATGCCGACATGGTGGCCACCGCGGCGAGCTCGGAGCCTGGCCCTGCGACCACCAACCGCATCGCGATCGGGCGGACGCTGACCGGCCGTGCGGCGATCCGCACCGTCGAGCGCGCGCTCGAGGTGGCCGGCGGCGCCGCGATGTTCCGCAGCGCGGGGCTCGAGCGGCTGTTCCGCGACGTCCAGGGCGCGCGTTATCACCCGATGCAGGAGAAGTCGCAGCTGCGCTACAGCGGCCGCCTCGCTCTCGGCCTCGACATCGACGGCTGACAAGGCGCAGCGGACGGTCGAGGCTTCCGCCGGCCACGCGCCGGCGGAAGCCTCGCCCACGGCCGGCCCGAGCGCGACGGGGCAGCGGGTTCTCAGGACCCCGGCCGGCCGAAATACTCGGCCCCGAGGCGCCGCACGGTCTCGAGATGCTCGCGCCGGGTCGCGTCGCCGCCCATCACGTCGTAAAGGAGGTGCAGCTCGGACTCCGGGATGCCGCAATAGGCCATCGTGCCGGTGAGGAGCTGGATACGCATCGCCTCGTCATAGCGGCGCTTCCGGTAGCCCTCCTGATCGCCGGAGGCGGTGCCGATGAGCAGCGCCTTGCGCTGGGACAGGCGGCGGTCGCCATAGGCCCAGCCGTTGTTCCAGACCCGGTCGATCCAGCCCTTCGTGGTGGCGGGGAAGGACCACCACCAGACCGGGAAGACGAAGGCCAGCGCCTCGTTGCGGGCGATGCGCGCCTGCTCGGCCAGGACGTCCGGCGTGTAGACCTTGTCGCCGTCGTCCCAGTCCGGCTCGTCGCCGACGGGCAGGCGGGGATCGAATCCCTCCGCCCTGAGATCGGCGAGCTCCGCCACGTGCCCCGCCTCCGCCAGGCCGCTCATGAACGCGTCGAGCACGGCACCGCAGAACGACTCGCGTCGCGGGTGATCGAATACCACCAGGATCTTCAAGCTGCCCCCTCTCCGTCCGCCGGGCCTTTCCGGCGGCGAAACCGCCCTGATATAGTCGCCAGCCGGCGCCAGAATGCCGCAAGCGAGAACAGGGGGAAACAGTGTCAGAGTCCGACCTTTGCTACATGTCCGCCACCGAGGCGCTGGCCCGCTTCAGGGCGCGTACGCTGTCCCCGGTGGAGCTGATGCAGGCGATCATCGCGCGCGCCGAGGCGGTCAACCCGAAGATCAACGCGTTCACCTTCACCTTCTACGACCGGGCGCTCGATCAGGCGAGGAAGGCGGAAGCGAAATACATGAAGACCGACGGCCGGGTGCGGCCGCTCGAAGGCATTCCGGTCGTCATCAAGGACGAGACCACGATCAAGGGCGAGCGCACGACGCACGGCTCGCTGATCTACAAGGACAACGTCGACACCTACACGGCGCCGCCGGCCGAGCGCATCTTCAAGGCCGGGGCGATCATGCATGCGCGCTCGACCGCGCCGGAGTTCTCCTGCTGCGCCGTCACCCGCTCCAGGCTGTACGGCGCCACCTCGACACCGTGGAATCTCGCCTATACCAGCGGCGGGTCGTCGGGCGGCGCGGCCGCGTCGCTCGCCGCGGGCACGACGACGCTCGCCAACGGCTCCGACATCGGCGGCTCGATCCGGATTCCCGCCTCCGCCTGCGGCATCGTCGGCTTCAAGCCGCCCTATGGCCGCAACCCCGACGCCTCGCCCTTCAATCTCGACTGGTACAACCATTCGGGACCGATGGCGCGCACGGTGGCGGACGCCGCACTGCTGCAGAACGTGCTGGTCGGGCCGCATCCCGCCGATATCGCGACGCTCAGGCAGAAGCTAAAGATCCCGGCCAGGCTCGGCGACATCAAGGGCTGGAAGATCGCCTATTCCATCGATCTCGGCCACATTCCGGTCGATCCGGAGGTCCGGAAGAACACGCTCGACGCGGTGGAAACTTTCCGATCGCTCGGCTGCACCGTCGAGGAGGTGGACATCGGCTGGGACGCGAGCGCGAAAAAGGCCGCCTGGGTGCATCTGTCCGCGCTGTTCGGCGCCTGGGTCGGGCAGCTGCTGCCGGAGCATGCGGACAAGATGACGGACTACGCGCTGGAGTTCGCGCGCCGCGCCGAGCACGTCACGCTCAGGGACTTCGTCGACGGCATGGCGATCGAAGGCGAGATGTACAAGTCCCTCGGCACGATCCTGCAGAGGTACAACCTGCTGCTCTGCCCGACGCTGGCCGTGCCGTCGGTCCGGACGGACATCGATTTCGCCGACAAGAACTTCCAGGTGAACGGCGTCACCGTCGATCCCTATCTGGACTGGTGCATGACCTATCCGTTCAACTCGATGAGCCGCTGCCCGGTCATGTCGGTGCCCTCGGGCTTCGCCGCAAACGGCGTGCCGACAGGTCTGCAGATCGTCGGCCGCACCTTCGACGACGTCAGCGTCTTCCGCGCCGCCGCGGCCTTCGAGACGGCGCGGCCGTGGCTCGACACGCCGGCCCGCCGCCCGAAGCTGTAG
>DAIMFL010000158.1:0-5704 GCA_036724615.1 Alphaproteobacteria bacterium
GGTCGCCGGCGGTGCTCATGAGCTCGATCGACAGCGCCTCGCCGTCGCCGTTGCGGCGCAGGCCATCGGGGCCGGGCAGCCATCCCGCCTCGGTCAGCAGCGCGGCCGCCTTGTCAGGGTCGTACGGGTACTTCCGCACCTCCTCGCTATAGGCCCAGTCGAGTTCGCTCATCATCGAATGGGCGATCGGCTGCTGCCCGGCGAAAAGCTGCTGCACCAGCGTCTCGCGATCGAGCGCATAGAGAAGGGCCTGGCGCACCCGTTTGTCGGCAAGGATCGGGTTGTCGAGCTGGACATCGAGATGCTCGTAGAACAGCACCGGTTTGTAGAGCACGTCGTAGCGGTCGCCGTGCCGCGTCTCGAAGGCGAGCGCCTGGTCGAGCGTGAGGCCGAGCTCGCCGGCCACGTAGTCCACGGCGCCGGACAGCAGATTGGCCTCGAGCGCCGACGTGTTCTCGATCGCGCGGAGAACGATCCGCTGAAAAGCGGGCGGCTTGCCCCACCAGGTCTCGTTGCGTTCCAGCACGATCTCGGCGCCGGGCTCGACGGAGACGATGCGGTACGGGCCGAAATAGAGGCCCGGGTTGGTCGGATCGGCATCGAACAGCGTGCGGTTCCGATACGCGCCGGGCTCGGCGAAGGCGGCGCGCTCCAGATGCTCGGGCAGCAGGCGGAAGTAGTTGATGTCGTTGTATGTTAACTCGACCCGGTCGAAATGCATGGTGAAGGTCTTCTCGTCCGCAACCTCGATCGACAGGATGCGGCGATAGAGCTCGGCGTTGCTGATGCCGCTCTCGGGATGCCTGCCGACCTCGTAGGTGAACAGCACGTCCTTGGTGGTGACCGGCGTGCCGTCGCCCCATGTCGCCTCCGGCTGGATCGTGTAGGTGACGGCGATCCCCGTCTTGCCGTCCGGCAGGTCCTCGATCACGGCCTTGCCGTTCTCGATCGTCGGCAGCTCGGTGCAGAGGAAGCAGGCGAGCTCCCAGTCGACGCCATAGGCGGTGAACGGGCGCTCGGTCAGGCCGAGCAGATAGGACTTGGCCAGCATCGCGTCGATGTTGGGATGAAACGTCGACGGGTACTGCGCCATGCCGATGACGAGCTGCTCGCGCGCCTGGACGGGCGAGGCCGCAAAGAACAGCGCCAGGACGACGATCAGCAGTCCATGCAGCCGGGCGAGAGATCGGGCGATCATCAAGGCCGGATGATAGCAGCGGCCGCGGTGCCGAAACAGATGGCAGCTCGGCCATCGAGCAACGAGACGAGAACTCAGGAAAACCTGTCGTCGCCGGGCTCGACCCGGCGATCCATCCCGCCGTTCGCGCGGGCGGATGAATGGATGCGCGGATCAAGCCCGCGCATGACAGTATTCCTACGACATTCCATCTCTGTGGGTTCGTGGTTCGGGGCCGACCTAAGCCGTCTCCGCCGCCTTGCCGTTGTTCCTGGCCGACCAGCCTTCGGGGTTCTCGAGGAAGGCGCGGACCTGGCGCAGCCCGTCGGGCGAGAGCGCCTGCATCTCCTCCGCCGCGGCCAGCACGTCCCACCAGGTGGCGAGGCCGAGCAGCTTCACCCCCTCGGCCGCGAGATTGGCGACGCTCTGCGGGAAGATGCCGTAGTGGAACACGACCAGCGTATGCGCGACCTTGCCGTCGCCATCGCGGATCGCATGGATGAAGTTGAGCTTGCTGCCGCCGTCCGTCGCGAGGTCCTCGACCAGCAGGCAGCGCGCGCCGGGCTGCATCGCGCCCTCGATCTGCGCGCCGCGGCCGAAGCCCTTGGGCTTCTTCCGGATGTAGAGCATGGGCAGGCCGAGCCGGTCGGCGATCCAGGCCGCGAAGGGAATGCCCGCCGTCTCGCCGCCCGCGATCGCGTCGAGCGACTCGAACCCGATCTCGCGCTCGATCGTCGCCACCGCCATGTCGATGATCTTGGCCCGGGCGCGCGGGAAGGAGATGATCCGCCGGCAATCGACATAGACCGGGCTGGACCGGCCGGAGGTCAGGGTGAACGGCTGGTCCGGGCGCAGATGCACCGCCTGGATCTCGAGGAGGATGCGGGCAGCGGTGCGGCCGATATCGTTGGTCACGAGGCAGGGCTCCGAAGGTTGAGGCGCCCCGATTGGTAGCGGCAATCCGTTCACCCGCCAAGCATCGTTTCGGCGAGCGCCGGGTCGTCCCGCAGCGCGGCGGCGGACCCCTCGGCGACCACCCGGCCGAGGCGGAGAAGCACGGCCCGCTGCGCAACGTCGAGGGCCAGGCCGACATTCTGCTCGGCGAGCAGGATGGCGGTTCCGGAGGCGGCGATGCCGTGGAGATGGGCCACGATCTCCCGCGCCGCCGCCGGGGAGAGGCCGAGGGACGGCTCGTCGAGCAGCAGCAGCCGCGGCTCCGGCGCCAGGGCGCGGGCGAGGGCCAGCATCTGCTGCTGCCCGCCGGAGAGCTGCCAGGCGCGCCGGCCCCTGTGGGCGGCGAGCGGCGGGAACAGCGCTTCCAGCGCCTCGATCCGGGCGGCGCGGGCGCGACGGCTGCCGCGGCAGGCGAGCTCGATCGTCTCGCGTACGGTGAGCCCCGGGAAGACCCGGCGGCCTTCGGGCGCATAGCCGATCCCGAGCCGCGCCCGGTCCTCGACCCGCGTGCCTGCCAGGTCGCGGCCGGCGAAGCGGATCGCGCCGTCCTCGGGCTGCAGGAATCCCATCACGCTGCGCAGCAGGGTCGACTTGCCGGCGCCGTTCGCGCCGAGGAGGGCCACGATCTCGCCCGGGGCGACGGAGAGCGAAACCTCGTGAAGCGCAGGGCCGGCCGAAAGGCGGACCGAGATCCGGTCGACCGCGAGGAGCCCGCTCACCGGCCGAGCCCCAGATAGACCGCGGCGACCCGCGGATCCGCCCGCACCGCCTCCGGCTTGCCCTCGGCGATGACCTTTCCGGCATCCAGGCAGATCAGCCGCCCGGCGAGCGCCGTGAGGAACGGCAGGTTGTGCTCGACGATGAGAAGCCCCACGCCCTCGGCCGCGACCGCGCGCAGCCGTTGGGCGAGATCCGCCTGCTCGGCCGGGGTCAGCCCCGCGGCCGGCTCGTCGAGCAGCAGCAGACGCGGCTGCAGCGCCAGGGCGCGGGCGAGCTCGGCACGGCGCAGCAGCCCGGGCGGCAGCGCGGCCGGGGAGCGCCCGGCCTCGGCGGCCAGGTTGAAGCGCTCGAGCAGCATCATGGCCTGGCCCGCCGCCGCGGCATAGGACGCGCCGGCGCCGATCCGTGCGGCGGCCACGTTGTCGATCAGCGACAGGCCGCTCGCCAGCCGCGGCGTCTGGAAGCTTCGCGCCAGGCCCGCGCGGGCGCGGGCGTGCAGCGGCAGCGGCGCGGCATCCGACCCGAACAGGCGGATCGTCCCGCGGTCCGGCCGCTCGATCCCGGAGATCAGGTTGAGCAGGGTCGTCTTGCCCGACCCGTTGGGGCCGATCAGGCCGAGGATCTCGCCGGCCTCGAGATCCAGCGACACGCCGTCGATGGCGGTCACACCGCCGAAGCGCTTCGCCACGTCCCGGACCTCGAGGACGGCCTGGCCCGCCTGCGGCCGCGCCGGCAGCGGGCGCGGCCGGGGCAGAGGCTGCGGTGCCGCCGGCCGTAGCTTCGCGGCAAGAGCCTCCAGCCGCCCGGTGATGCCGTCCGGCGCCAGCACGATCGTGACGAGCAGCGCCGCGCCATAGGCGATCAGATAGCTCCGGTCCAGAAAGCGCAGCCATTCCGGCAGATGCACGATCAGCACCGCGCCGAGGATCGCCCCGGCGATGCGATGCCGCCCGCCGACCACCACCAGCGTCAGCGCCGCGACCATGACGCCGAACTGCAGCACCTCGGGCGACACCACGCCGACGCCGTGCACCTGCAGCGCCCCGGCCGCCCCGGCGAAGGCCGCGCTGAGCAGCAGGGCGGCGAGCCGCAGCCGGCCGACGTCGAGGCCGATCGACCGCGCGGCGAGCTCGTCCTCGCGCGCCACCTGCCAGGCGAGGCGCAGCCGGCCGGAGGCGAGGCGCCAGGCGATCGCGGCGCCGATCGCGACCGCGATCCAGGTGGCGATCAGCAGCGGCCAGCCGCGGCCGACCGCGAGCCCGCCGAAGGAAAGACCCGGAATCCCGGGGATGCCATTGGCGCCGCCGGTGAGCGCGTTCCAGTTGACGGCGACCAGCAGCACCGTCTGCGCGACGCCCAGCGTCGCCAGCGCGAAATAATGCGATTCCAGCCGCAGCACCGGCAGCGCGATGACCGCGGCGACCAGCACCGGCAGCAGGATGGAGACCGGCAGGGTGACGAAGGCGTCGAGGCCCCAGCGGCTCGCCAGCACCCCCGTGGCATAGGCGCCGAGCCCGAAGAAGGCGCCCTGGGCGAGCGACAGCAGCCCGGCCTGGCCGAAGGCGAAGTGATAGCCGATGCCGAGCAGCGCATAGACGCCCGCGACGGTGAGCAGGCGGATCGCGTAAGGATCCGCCGTCGCCAGCGTCGCGCCGGCGAAGGCCGCCCCTGCGAGGAGCAGCGGCAGCCGCCCCCCGCGGCCGATCGCGACCGCCGCGGGGGTCACGCGCGCCGTCCCTCCGCCTCGCCCAGCAGCCCCTGCGGCCGCAGCGCCAGCACGGCGAGCAGCGCGGCATAGAGCAGCGCCTCGGCAACCGGGTAGGACACGGCGGCGGCGACGCCGACCTCGAACAGCGCGATGAGCAGCGCGCCCAGCACCGCACCGCCCAGCCTGCCCCAGCCGCCGATCACCACGGCGATATAGGCCTTGAGCATCAGGTCGCCGCCGGCGGTCGGCGTCACGAAATACTGGTTGGCGAGGAGCAGTCCCGCCGCGCCGGCGAGCGCCGCCGCGAGCGCGAAGCTCGTCAGCGCCGTGCCGGTCACCTCGATCCCCATGGCGCGCGCCATCTCGGGATCCTGGGCCGCCGCCCGCATGCGACGCCCCGCCTGCGTCCGCGTGAGCAGCAGATGGAGCAGCAGCACGAGCAGGGCGGCGACCGCGACGATCGCCACGGACTGGCGCGAGAGGACGAGATCGCCCGCGGCGATCGCTCCCCCGCCGACGAGCGGCGGCCCCGCCTGCGGCGCGCCGCCGAACAGGCTGTTGGCGCCCTGCTGCAGGATCACCCCGATCGCGATGGTGCTGATGAAGATGCTGGTGGGCGGCCGGTCCTTGAGCGGGACATAGGCGACGAGACCGACGGCGAGCCCGAGCAGCGCCATCAGCGCGAGCACGGCGGGCAGGAGCAGGATGCCGGGCAAAGGCAACCAGGAGCCGAGCGCCACGGCGACGAAGCCGCCCGCCATCACCAGGTCGCCCTGGGCGAAGTTGACCGCCCGGCTCGCGTTCAGCACCAGGACGAAGCCGAGCGCCGCCAGCGCATAGGCGGCGCCGAGCGCCAGCCCGTTCAGGAGGAGCTGGAGGATCAGCACGGGGCGCGCCCGCGAGTAGGAAGAGGACCACAGAGACACAGAGGCACAGAGAAGGACACATGAGAGTTGTCATGCGCGGGCTTGACCCGCGCATCCATGGCGCGGCTTGCGCCGGCGGCTGGATGGATCGCCGGGTCGAGCCCGGCGATGACAATTTTCCTATTGCAGCCCGTGATGTGATCGCAGGCCGGGGCCACCCCCCTCCCTGACCCTCCCCCGCAAGGGGGGAGGGGATTGCACCGGGACTCCCCCTCCCCT
>DAIMFL010000158.1:5714-7127 GCA_036724615.1 Alphaproteobacteria bacterium
GGTGTTTTGTCTTTCTCCTCCCCCCCCCCCCCGCGGGGGGTTGGGGGTTGGGGGTGGGGGGCCGCGCCGATCTCGCCATCACCGCACGCCGTCGAGGCCGCTGTAGCGCTTCACCACCTCGGGCACGCGCGACGTGCCGTCGTAGCAGATGATCGCCGCGTCATGCGCCATGTTGCCCGTGCCGTCGGAGCGGTAGGTCATGGCGACCCCTTCGTACGTCTCGCGCGAGAGATAGTCGCGCACGTCCTCCGGCGTGGTCGCGCCGGCGGCGAGGGCCTGCAGCACCATGCGCGTGCCGTCGTACTGCGCCAGCGCGAAGGCGTCGGGCTCGGTGGAGAACGCCTTGCGATAGGCCTGCGCGAAGGCCTCCATCTCGGGCGTGCCGCCGGAGACCGGCGAGGACCCGGTCTCCGCGCAGACCCCGGCGAGCTCGTCCGGCTCGAGCAGCGCCGCGGTCTGCGGCTGATGCATGGCCGATCCGGCGACGATCGGAAGCGCGATGCCCATGGCCTTGGCCTGGCGCACGACCAGGGCGGTGGATCCGGCATGGAGCTGCAGCACGATCACGTCGGGCTCCGCCGCCATCGCCTTGGTCAGCACCGGCAGCAGGTCCTTGATCGCCGGATCGATCCCTTCCTCGAAGACCACCGAGGCGCCGAGCGACTCGAAGGTGGCCAGCAGATGCTCGCGCCCGCTCTGCCCATAGGCGGTGGTCTGGTAGACGAGCGCCGGCCGCGACTTGCCCAGCTCCTCCGCCACGTAGCGCGCCTGGGCCGTCTTCACGACCGCGTCTCCGGGAAAGAAGCGGAACACGTTCGGGCTGCCGAGCTCGGTGAGCTTCGCGGTGCCGGACACGGTGACGAGCGGAACGCCGTACTGGTCGGCGACCGGAATCATCGCGAGCATCTGCGTGCCGAGCATCGAGGCGACGGCGGCGACCGCGCCGCCGCGCGACAGCGCCCGCTCCAGCGCGTTCACCGCCACCTCCGGCGAGGTGCCGGTGTCCTCCACCTCGTAGCTGACGCTGCCCTCCGGCGCCGACTCGAGGGCGAGCAGGGCGCCGTTCCTCTGGCTCGTCCCTTCCAGGGCGAGAAAGCCGCTCAGCGGCACCAGCACCGGCACGCGCGGCGCCTCTGCGGCGGCGGGGCTGTGGGAGCTCAGCGCGAGAAGCAGCGCGGCGGCGAGCGGGACGGCACGGCACATCATCCTGGCGTTTCCCTTCGTTCGAGGGGGCCGCCAAGGCGAGAGACGCGAACGCTCCTGCTTGCGACGGCTCCCTGCGCTGGCATGATCCAGATCAGGTTCTATGGGTATGCTCTCAGCCCCCGCCCGCTTCGGCTGCCGACGGGGACACCCCAGCCAATCTTCACGAGCGAGAGTGGCGCGCCGCCCCGATTCTTGTCAATCCGCCGT
>DAIMFL010000159.1:0-7126 GCA_036724615.1 Alphaproteobacteria bacterium
CTCCGGCTAGGCTCGGGCTGCCGCCCTCGCCAAGCCTGCGCAACCCACTCCCCCTAAGAGGGGGAGAGGGAAGGGTGAGGGGGTGCTGCGCCGACATAACCGGGGAATGCTACAGTGCAAATTGCGCACCGCAGGCATCGAGTCTCACATCGGCTGCTCGATGGTGAAGGCGCCGCGCAGGTCGCCGGCCGCAAACCCGGTTGCCGTGTCCTGCGGATAGAGCTGGGAGAGCTTGGCGGCGACCTCCGGCGCCAGATTGCTGCCGTGGCAAGCGAGGCACGGCTCCGCCGTTGGGATCGCCTTCATGTAGCGGAAGACCTTGGCGCCGCCCCTGTCCACCACCTCGGCAAACTCGACGGCTGCCGGATCCTCGCCGGCCGCCCGGCGCGCCTCGAACTGCTGCAGGACGCCGCGCTCCCACGCGTCGGGCACGTTTCCGGGATTGCGGACTTTGAGGCTCGTGCGACCGACCGCCCAGCCGCGCGCCTCGGAGTGGCTCTCGGCGATCTGCGGAGCGGCGGCATTGCACACCGCGATGGCCTCGACGGGCCCGCCCGCCTGCATCGCCTCCATCAGCCGCTCCCTGAGCTCCTTGGAGAACGCCTGGACGACGGCGCGGCTCGCCTCGATCCGCTGCTCGGCGTCCTGAGCCGTCGCCGGCATGGATAGCGTGCAAAGTACAAGCCCGAGAGCCAGTGATGTCCGGGACATGTGTCGCATGTCTCTTCGCTTTCTGTTTGTGGGTGAGGCGACCGCGCCGCGATCGGACGGCAGCCCTATGCTGCCGCGCGGATATGGAAAGGCGGCCGTCCCGGCGGTGCTCCGCGCCGGAACGGCCGCGCACTTCAGCTCGGCGTCTCAGCGGAACGCTTCGCCGGGCCGGACTCCGATCCGCCTCAGGATCATCGCCAGCGGGCAGAAGCCGGTGAACGCCGCCTGCAGCAGATTGGCTCCGACAAACCCGGCCAGCCACAGCCAGGCCGGGTCGTGATACTGCGAGAGCAGCAGGCTGATCAGCACGACGGTGCCGGCGAAGGCCATGACTGCACGATCAATCGTCATATCCAGTCTCCTCTCCAACTGACGTCTCTCCACCCTTGCGGGGCGTTGCGGTCCGGTGCGGGGGGCGCCATGGGGCGTGCCGTGCGACTCTCAGCCACGGCGCTTCCTGTCCCGGGGCGACGCCTGGCCTCGGCTTCTCCCGCCCCGGGTCGCGCGATGCGCCTCAGATGCAGGGCTGCCACAGAAGATGCGGTACAGCACGGACAGGACCTGCTCCACGTCGGTCCCGGCCAGCGAATAGAAGATGTTCTGCGACTCGCGGCGGGTGACCACGAGCCCGTCGCTCCGCAACCGGGCCAGATGCTGCGACAGCGCGGACTGGCTCAGACCGATGATCGCCTCGAGCTCGGACACGCGCCGTTCACCGTTGAGCAGCTGACACAGGATCAGCAGGCGATGCGGGTTGCTCATCGCCTTCAGAAGTTTGGCGGCCCCTGCGGCCTGCGTCTCCAAGTCACGTATATCCATGATTGCTAATTTAGAATCATCTACTATATTCGTCAACAGCCGAGGCGGCACAAAGGCGGTTTTCGAGGTGCGACATTTACGACGGGCTGTTTGCGGGGTCGCCATGGCGGCGGCCTTGCTGCTTCTCCCCGGGCAGGCGGCCGGGGAGGCGTTCACGGTGGAGACCCGGCCGGTCACCGATCTCAAGGCGGTCTTCGGCACGGTCGAGAGCGTCGACCAGACGCTGGCGCGCAGCCGGATCAGCGGCACGATTGCCGAGCTTGCGGTCGACGAGGGCTCGCGGGTCGAGCTCGGGCAGCGCCTCGCGGTGGTGGTCGATCCCAAGCTGCCGCTGCAGCTCACCGCGCTCGACGCCCGCATCCGCTCGCTCGAGTCGCAGCGCGAGCTGGCCCAGATCGAATATGACCGCATGATCCGTCTGCGCGAGTCCGGCACGGCAAGCCAGGCCCGGCTGGACGAGGCGCAGACCAATCTGAGGGTGATCATCGGCGACCTGGCGGCGCAGACGGCGGAGCGCGCCGTGGTCGCCGAGCAGCTCGCCGAAGGGGCGGTGCTCGCCCCGGCGGCCGGCCGGGTCCTCAGGGTCGATGTCGTCGAGGGGCAGGTCGTGATGGCCGGCGAGACCGTGGCGATCATCGCGACCGACCGCTACGTGCTGCGTCTGCGCCTGCCGGAGCGGCACGCCCGCTTCATCCAGGAGGGCGACCCCGTGCAGGTCGGCGCGCGCGGCCTGGCCACGGCTCCCGAGACCCTGACCGAGGGACGGATACGGCAGGTCTATCCGGAGATGGAGGGTGGGCGGGTCGTCGCCGATGTCGAGGTGGCCGGCATCGGCGGCTTCTTCGTCGGCGAGCGCATGCGCGTCTACGTCGCCACCGGAGACCGCCAGGCCGTGGTCGTGCCCGCCGGCTATCTCTACAACCGGTTCGGGGTCGACTATGCCCTGGTCGAGGGCGTCGGCGAGACCGTGGTCCAGACCGGACTGCCGGTCGGCGGCGGCATCGAGGTGCTGTCGGGGCTGAAGCCTGGCGACGTGCTGCTGCCGCCGGGTGACCTGGCGGCGGAGACTTCCAGGTGACCGCGGGCGCCCCCCGGCTCGGTCTGGCCGGCGCTCTCACCCGCGCCTTCATCCAGTCGCCGCTGACGCCGCTGCTGCTGCTCGTCGCCATCGCCGCGGGCGCGCTCGCCCTTTCGGCCCTGCCGCGCGAGGAGGAGCCGCAGATCAGCGTGCCGATGGTGGACGTCCATGTCGAGGCGAACGGACTGAAGGCCGTCGACGTGGTCGAGCTCGTGACGAAGCCGCTGGAGACCATCGTCAAGAGCATCGACGGCGTCGAGCACGTCTATTCCCGGACGGCGGACGACCGCACGATCGTCACCGCCCGCTTCCTCGTGGGCACCGATTCCGATGACGCGATCCTCCGGGTCCACGAGAAGATCCGCGCCAATTTCGACCGCATCCCGATCGGGATTCCCGAGCCGCTGATCGTCGGCCGGGGGATCGACGACGTGCCGATCGTGGTGCTCACCCTGTCGCCGAGGCCGGATCTGCCGCCCGAGGCGCAGGCGCGCTGGAACGACACAGCCCTCTACGAGATCGCCGAAGAGCTGCAGCACGAGATCGCCAAGGTTCCGGACATCGGCCTGTCCTTCATCACCGGAGGGCGGCCGACCCAGATCCGGGTGGAGCCGGACCCGGAGCGGCTGTCCCTCTATGGGGTCACCCTCGCTCAGCTGATCGACAAGGTCCGTCAGGCGAACCGCTCCTTCGTCGCCGGCGCGGCGCGCCAGATCGACGGCAGCCTGCCCGTGCTTGCCGGGCAGACACTGCAGGGCGTGCCGGACATCGGCCTGCTGCTCATCACCACACGGGACGGGCGCCCCGTCTATGTGAAGGACGTGGCCGAGGTGGTGGTCGGCGGGCGGCCGGACGAGCACCGGGTCTGGCAGATGGCGAAGGCGGAAGATGGCAGCCTGACGCGGCTGCCGGCGGTGAGCCTGGCCGTCGCCAAGCGCCAGGGTGCCAATGCGGTGGCCATCGCGGAAAGCATTCTCGAGCGCCTGGAGGAGGTCCGCGGCCGGCTCGTCCCGGCGGAGATCGACATCACCGTCACCCGCAATTACGGCGAAACCGCCGACGAGAAAGCCGACGAGCTGCTGTTCCATCTGGCTCTCGCCACCGTCTCCATCGTTCTGCTGGTGACCCTGGCCATCGGCTGGCGCGAAGGCGCGGTGGTCTTCGTGGTGATTCCGACCACCATCCTGCTCACCATGTTCTCCGCCTGGCTGATGGGCTACACGATCAACCGGGTCAGCCTGTTCGCCCTGATCTTCTCGATCGGCATCCTGGTCGACGACGCCATCGTGGTGGTGGAGAACATCGACCGGCACTGGGCGATGCGCGACGGGCGCGGCCGCGTCCAGGCGGCGATCGACGCCGTGGCCGAGGTCGGCAACCCCACCATCGTCGCCACGTTGACCGTGATCGTCGCGCTCCTCCCCATGATGTTCGTTTCCGGCCTCATGGGGCCGTATATGAGCCCGATCCCGGCCAACGCCTCGGCGGCCATGCTGTTCTCGTTCTTCGTCGCCGTCGTCGTCACGCCCTGGCTGATGGTGAAGCTGCGGCGCGGCGCGGCGATGCCGGGCAATGACGCCGGGCATGAGGGCGTGCTCGGCCGGCTCTACCGTCGGATCGCGACGCCGCTGCTCGTCGGGCGCAGACGCTCCTGGACGTTCCTGTTCGGTGTCGGGCTCGCCACTCTCGCCGTCTGCGTGCTGTTCTACACGAGGGACGTGGCGGTCAAGCTGCTGCCCTTCGACAACAAGTCGGAGCTGCAGGTCATCGTCGACCTGCCGGAAGGAAGCAGCCTGGAGGCGACGGAGCGCGTGCTGCAGGCCGCCGCCGCGCGTCTCGCCGATCTGCCGGAGCTGACCTCGATCCAGGCCTATGCCGGGACGGCCGCGCCGTTCAGCTTCAACGGGCTGGTGCGCCACTACTATCTCCGCTCCGACCCGGAGCAGGGCGATCTGCAGCTCAACCTGCTGCCGAAGGACGAGCGCCGCCGGGCCAGCCACGACATTGCGCTCGAGGGGCGGGCCCGGCTGGCCGAGCTGCCGAAGCCGGCCGGCACCAGCGTATCGGTCGTCGAGGTGCCGCCGGGGCCGCCCGGCATCGCCACGCTGCTGGCGGAGGTCTACGGCCCGGACGGAGAGTCGCGGCGCGCGGCGGCGGCCAGGCTCCGGCAGGCCTTCGAGTCCGTCGACTTCGTCGTCGACGTGGACGATTCCTTCGGCGCGCCGGCGGAGCGGCTGCGCGTCGCCATCGACCAGGAGAACCTGGAATTCCACGGCGTCGAGGAGGGAGCGGTCTACGACACCGTCGCCGCGCTCCTCGGCGGAGAGAGCGTCGGCTATTCGCAGCGCGGCGCCGGAACGAACCCCATCGAGATCTCGGTCATGCTGCCGAAATCCGGCCGTTTCCTGTCGGAGCGGCTGCTGGCGACCCCGGTGGCGGCGCCCGGTCCCACCGGCGACGCCGCCCGCGTCGTCGAGCTCGGCGACGTCGTCGGGGTGAGCCAAGAGCCGGCATCCTTCCCGGTCTTCCGGCACAACGGCCGCGATGCCGAGATGGTGATGGGCGAGCTCGCCGGCCGGTTCGAGGCGCCGATCTACGGCATGCTGGCGGTCGAAGAGGCCATGGCGGCGCAGGACGCGGCGGGAGAGTGGGGGCCGGACGGCCCGCCCTCCTTCCGCCTGCACGGGCAGCCGGACGACGAGTCCGAGGTGAGCTTCCTGTGGGACGGCGAATGGGAGATCACCTATGTCACGTTCCGCGACATGGGCGCGGCCTTCATGGCGGCGATCCTCGGCATCTATCTCCTGGTCGTGGCCCAGTTCCGGAGCTTCAAGCTGCCGCTCCTGGTCCTGGTGCCGGTGCCGCTGACGCTGATCGGCATCGTGCTCGGACACTGGCTGTTCGGCGCGGCCTTCACGGCCCCCTCGATGATCGGCTTCATCGCATTGGCCGGCATCATCGTGCGGAACTCGATCCTGCTGGTCGACTTCATCCGCCATGGCGGCGGCACGGACATGTCGCTCCGGCAGGTCCTGGTGGAAGCGGGAGCCGTGCGCTTCAAGCCGATCCTTCTCACGGCCGCCGCTGCCATGATCGGCGCCGCGTTCATCCTGGCCGATCCGATCTTCCAGGGGCTCGCCATCTCGCTGCTGTTCGGCCTCGCCTCCTCGACCGCGCTCACGGTGCTGGTGATCCCGGCGATCTATGTGGTGCTGCGCGACGACGGGATTGCCTCGCATCGTGGCTGATGCAGCGGCGCTCGAGTCTTGCGATGCGTCTCTATCTCACCGGTCGTCGGGACATCCGGCGGGCGTACCGTCACGGCCTTCGCAGTTCAGCTTCATCGCATGGCGAAGAGCTCCTGGTGGAAACGCTTGGCCGAATTCAGCCCATGGCCGGCGAAGTCCGCCCGAAGCGCCGCGCCGAACCCCGGCGGGCCGCAGAACCAGATGCTGGCCTCGCGCCAGCCCGGGACCGCGGCGCGGATGCGGTCGCCGGTCAGAAGGCCATCACGAGCGTCATGCAGCACATGCAGGCGAACATCCGCGGCTTCGGCATCGGCCCGCAGCTTGGCAATGGCCTCCTCGCTGTAGTCGGCGGTGGAGTGGAACAGGTGGATCTCTTGTGATCCCGCCCTGGGCGGATCGGCCTGCCGTTCCTGGGCGAGCTGCTTCATGCGGGCGATGAAGGGGGTGATGCCGATCCCGCCCCCGATCCAGATCTGGCGCGGACAGGCGTCCTCGAAGGTGAAGCAGCCATACGGCCCCTCGACCACCACGGACTCGCCGACTCGTCGGGTGTCCCGCAGGGTCCGGGTGAAGTCGCCCAGCTCCTTCGTGATGAAGGTGAGCCGATGCGCGGCGGGGCTCCAGGCCGAGGCGATGGTGAAGGGGTGAGGCTCCTCGACAGGGTCCCCGCTGACGAATGCAAACTGGCCTGCCTTGTGGCCGGGCCAGCCTTCGGGAATGTCGATCTCGCCCTCCAGCACGCGCAGGCTGGGGTAGTAATGGAGGCTGGTGATCTTGCCCGCGACCTTGCGGCCGGCGCCGACGCGGCGGAGCAGGACCAGGATGGCGGCGACCGTTCCCCAGGCCAGCAGTGCAGCCATGAGGATGCCCGAGGGCGTCATCCAGGAGCTGAACTTGAACAGCACGAGGGCATGGAAGACCAGGGCCAGGTAAGCGACCGCGATGAGCCGGTGGGTCTTGTAGAAGAGCGAGTAGGGGATCCGGCGGACGAGCGCCACGACGATCAGCAGCACGGCGGCATAGAAGGCCCACTCGCCGATGGCCTCCGCAGTGCCGCGCTGCGTCAGCAGGAGCTGCTCCAGCGCATTCTCGACGGCCGGCCGGGACCCGCGGTTCGGCCGCGCCAGCCAGCCGAGCCCGACCGCCCATTTCGGCCCCTGCGCCCACAGCCAGTGCGTCACCGCGAGAACGAGGCCGCCGATACCGAGCCATTTGTGCAGACGGTACATCTTGTCGAGGCCGCCGAGCCATCGCTCGGGCCAGCGGGGAC
>DAIMFL010000160.1:0-7119 GCA_036724615.1 Alphaproteobacteria bacterium
CCCGCGGTCGAATCCCGTGCGCAAGCGGCCATGCCGCATCATCCCACGGCACCCACCCCGGGGCAAAGGAATTTTTACCTACCAACGTTCCGAGACCCGGCCCGCTCCGGGGGCGGCCGGCGATGGCGGATCGGGGTGCCCTACTGGCTCACCCACAGGATGCGCGCGATCCACTGGATCTCCTTGGGGGAGAACGCGCGGTCCGGGTGCCTGCTGTTGAGCGACCGGAGCTCGAGCCGGCGGGCGCTGCGGCGGACGACCTCCTTCGCCATCACCTCGCCGCCGGCGGTCTTCACGACGACGCGGTCGCCGCGCTTGATCTCGGCGTCGGGCGCCACGATCAGCACGTCGCCCTTGCGGTAGACCGGCTCCATGCTGTCGCCGGTGATGCGCAGCGCATAGGAATCGGGATCGATCACGTCGGGGAACTCGATCTCGTCCCAGCCGCTGCCGGTGGGATAGCCGGCGTCGTCGAAATAGCCTTCCGCGCCCGCCTGGGCATAGCCCAGCAGCGGAATCTTGCGGGCGAGGCCGCGCCGGGCGCGCTCGCCGATCAGGGCGAGAAAGCCGCCGAGCGGCTCTCCGGTCGCGTCGAGAATCTTGGCGATGCTCTCGGTCGAGGGCCAGCGCAGCCGCCCGTCCGGCCCGACCCGCTTGCTCTTGTTGAAGGTGGTGGGATCGAGCCCCGCGCGCCGCGCCAGGCCCGAGGCCGACAGGCCGTGCTTCGCGGCCAGGCGATCTATGGCCTTCCAGATGTCCGGATGTCTCAGCATGGGTCGATCTTCCTAGTATGGAGCGACAAAGTCAGCAGAAAATTCCGTGGCAAGCGGCGCCGTCCTGAGATAATCCACCGGATCCCTCCGGGTCTCCGCAGTCCCCGCGACATTTTCTTCCGCTTTCATGCCGGACCTGCATCGCCTCGCCACTGCCGTGCTGCGCCTGCTGCCGCCCGAGACGGCGCATCGGGTGACCGTGGCCGCCCTGGCCGCCGGGCTCGTGCCCCCGCTGCGCGCGGCGGATGACCCGGCCTTGCGCATCCGGCTCTGGGGCCGCGAGTTCCCCAACCCGATCGGTCTGGCGGCCGGATTCGACAAGGATGCCCGGGCCTTCGCCGGCTGCCTCCGGCTCGGCTTCGGCTTCGTGGAGATCGGCAGCGTGACCCCGCGCCCGCAGCCGGGAAATCCGCAGCCGCGGCTTTTCCGGCTCCCGGAGGACGCCGCCATCGTCAACCGGATGGGATTCAACAGCCGCGGACTGGACTATGCCGCCGGGCGGCTGGCGCACCGCCGGGCCAAGGACGGCATTGTCGGCGTCAATCTCGGCAAGAACAAGGACAGCACGGACGCCGCGTCCGACTATGCGGCCGGCGCCAGGCGGCTCGCGGCCGACGCCGACTATCTGGTGGTGAACGTGTCGTCGCCCAACACGCCCGGGCTCCGGGCGCTGCAAGGCCGCGAGCCTCTGGCCGAGCTCCTGGAGGCGGTGAGGGCCGCCCGGGCGGAAGCGACCCCGACGCGGCCGCCGCCGCTGCTGCTCAAGATCGCCCCCGACCTGACGGAGGAGGACAAGAGCGACATCGCCGAGGTGGCGCTCGCCGGCGGCGCCGACGGGCTGATCGTCAGCAACACGACGACCGCGCGCCCGGCGTCGCTCCGCGGCCGCCACGCCCGCGAGGCCGGCGGCCTCTCCGGCAAGCCGCTCTTCGGCCCCTCGACCGCGGTCCTCGCCGACATGTACCGGCTGACCGGCGGGCGCCTGCCGCTCGTCGGGGTCGGCGGCGTGGCGTCCGGCGCCGATGCCTATGCGAAGATCCGGGCCGGCGCCTCGCTGGTCCAGCTCTACACCGCGCTCGTCTATCAGGGGCCCGGACTGGTCCACCGGATCCGGCGCGAGCTGGCTGCGCGGCTGCGGGCCGACGGGTACCAGCGCCTCGAACAGGCGGTCGGCGCCGATCACCGCTCTCCGGCGGCCCGGCCGGCGGAAACCGTCCGTTAACCCTGTTGGCGCAGCTTGGCCCGGGGGAAGCCGGCGCTGCCGGCGCTCGGGGGCCGAAGCGCATGGGCCGACTGCGTCATCTTCTGCTGTTCGCGCTCTACACGTCCGCAGCCGCGGCCGTGGCGCTGCTCCTGCCCGACCACCTCCCCGGACTGAACCCGCGCGAGGGCTACGGCGTCGGCGCGCTCCTCTTCCTCTTCGCCCTGCTGCTCCACGAGGTGGTGGCGCGGATCGAGCGGGAAGGCTGGCTCGCCCGCCAGATCCTCGCGCTCCAGCACGCCCATGGCAGCGCCGGCCACGAGCTCCGGCGGATCGGTGCCGAGGCGCAGACGGTCCGCGATGCGCTGGAGCGCCGCGACAGCGAGCGCGCCAGCGACGTCGGCAGCGTCGTGGCCGAGGTGAAGGTCCTCCAGTCGCTCATCGAGCAGCTCTATGCGCAGCGCACCGCCGCCGCGCCGGAAGCGGAGCCGGAGCCCCGGTCTCAGCCCCAGTCTCAGCCCCGGGCGCAGCCGGCCGAGGCGCCGCAGCCGGAGCCGCCGGCCGTCTCCGACTCCGAGTCCACGACGCGCATGCCGCCGGTCGCCCGCGGCCTCGACGATCGCGCGATGCTCGACATCCTGCGCGAGGGGCTGCAGTCGGAGCGGGTCGAGCTCGCGCTGCAGCCGATCGTCAGCCTGCCGCAGCGGAAACGCCGCTATTACGAGTGCTTCTCGCGGGTGCGGGCCGGCAACGGGCTCGTGGTCATGCCGGAGCAGTATATCGGCCTGGCGGAACGCGCCGGGCTCATCACCGCCATCGACAACATGCTGCTGTTCCGCTGCATCCAGCTGCTGCGCAAGATCCGCCACCGCAATCTGGAGATCGGCTTCTTCTGCAACATCTCCCGGCACACCCTCGCCGATCGCGCCTTCTTCCGCGACTTCGTCCATTTCATGCAGGACAATGCGGAGCTCGCCTCGAGCATCGTCTTCGAGTTCCCGCAGCGCGCCGTGGCGGCGCTCGGGGACAATCTGCTGCGCGACCTGGAAGAGCTCGGGCGGCTCGGATTCCGCTACTCGCTCGACCAGGTGAGCGATCTCGACCTCGATCCGGACCTGCTCTCGGCGCGGCGCTTCCGCTTCGTGAAGCTCGAAGCCGGCCGGCTGATCGCGCCGCCGTCCGGTATCGAGCCCGTCGGGCTCAAGAAGCGCCTCGACGCCCGCGGAATCGATCTCATCGTGGAGAAGATCGAGACGGAGCCCATGCTGGTGGAGCTCCTCGATCTCAACATCGATTTCGGCCAGGGCTATCTCTTCGGCGAGCCGCGTCTCTCGCGCCCGGAGGCCTGACCGCCTCCCGCGCTTTCCTTTTCGGGCCGGGCGTGGCACAAGGCGCGCCATGCCCGACGACCTCCTGCCCCCGGTTCCCGTCCTTTCGGGATTACGCGAGATTGCCGACGATTACGACGGCTGCATCGTCGATCTCTGGGGCGTGATGCATGACGGCCGCCGGCCCTATCCGGGCGCCTGCGAGACGCTCCGCACGCTGAAGTCCCGCGGCAAGCGGATCGTCATGCTGTCGAACGCGCCGCGGCGCGCCGCCGCCGCCATGGAGCGAAGCGCGCGGGTGGGCGTGACGGCCGATCTCTACGATCGTCTGATGTCCTCCGGCGAGGAGACCTGGCTCGCGCTGAAGCAGCGCAGCGATCCCTGGTACGCCGCGCTCGGTCGGCGCGTGCTGCTCTTCGCCGCGGAGTACGACCGGCCGTTCCTGGCGGGGCTCGATCTGGTGGAGGCCGAGGGGCCGGACGATGCCGATTTCCTGCTGGTGACCGGCGCCGCCTCGGGAGAGACGGTGGCGGACTACGAAACCCGGCTCGCCGCCGCGGCAGAAGCCGGTATCCCGCTCATCTGCGCCAATCCCGATCTCGAGGTGATCCATGCCGGCCGGCGCGAGATCTGTGCCGGCGCCCTGGCGCTGCGCTATGAAGAGCTCGGCGGCACCGTGCGCTATCACGGCAAGCCGCACGCCTCGGTCTATCTCACCTGCTTCGATCTGCTCGGGCTGCACGACCGCCGGCGAATCCTCGCGATCGGCGATTCGCTCAGGACCGACGTCGCCGGCGCGCAAGGCGTGGGCATCGACAGCCTGCTGGTGACCGGCGGCATCCATGCCGAGGAGCTCGGCGCCGCGGCGGGCGAGCAGCCGGACCCGGTCGCGCTCGCACGGATCTGCGCCCGCGCCGGCGAGCGCCCGGTCGCCGCCATTCCCCATCTGGTCTGGTAGACCCGATCCGGCCGTCGGACCCCCGGGCCGGGCGCGCGGATCGATCACCGCTCGCGCGCGTTGTGGAAAGCGTCCAGCCCGCGAGCGGGGCCCGGTCGGGAGGTCGCATGGCGCTCAGGACCGTTCAGTTCGTCGCGATCGTGCTGGCGGCGATCACCCTCGTTCCGGTCGGCGCGCATCTTTTCGAGCTGCCGCACAAGATCGGCATGACCGAGGAGCAGTACTTCACGGTCCAGGGCATCTATCGCGGCTGGGCGCTGTTCGGCGTTCCCCTGATCGGCGCGATCGTCACGACGGTCGTGCTGGCGCTGATGCTGCGTGCGCGCCGGCATCGGTTCTGGCCGGTCGTCGCGACGGCCGCGTGCCTGATCGCCGGGCTTGCCGTCTTCTCCACCTGGACCTTCCCGGCCAACCAGGCGACGCAGAACTGGACGGTGGCGCCCGAGAACTGGGCCGATCTCCGCCGGCAGTGGGAATACGCCCATGCGGCGACGGCGGTGCTGAACTTCATCGGGTTCTGCACGCTCGCCCTGTCGATCATCGGGCCGCGCGAGGCGCCGCGCCGTTGATCCGGCCGAAAACGAAACCGCCGCCCGGGTCAGCCGGGCGGCGGTCTCACACCGGCGCCTTCGCAGGGGCCGCGTTTCAGGCGGCCTTCTTCTGCCGTCGCCGCAGATAGCCGAAGGCCAGAAGCCCGCCCCCGAGCAGCGCGATCGAGGCCGGCTCGGGCACCTCGATCTCCTGGCCCTTGAGACCGCTCACCTTGAAGTAGTCGTTCGATTCGCCGTATTCCGCGGCGATGATGATGTAGCGGCCTTGCAGGCTGCTGTTGATCTGGTTCCAGTCGTTCACCGCCACGTCCTCGAAGGTCTTCACCTTGGTGAAGCCGAGGGCGCCGAGGTCGGCGCGGTTGCACCAGCCGCCGCAGATGCCGAGATCGTAGGTGTCGAGGTCGAAGCCGGGGCCGAGATCGTTGCCGCCGATCCAGATCTCGACGTCGGAATCCCCGGACCGCCAGCCGATCTGGAAGGCCGTCAGCAGGTAATCTTCGCTGTCGAATTCCAGCAGCAGGTACTCGTCATAGCCGTTGCCGTCCACGGCGTGGTTCGGCGAGCCGCTCTCGCCGTAGGAGAACACGCCGATGCCGCCGTCCCAGCGCGCAACGGAGCCCTGGTAAAAGCGGTAGGAGCCGTTGGGCTGCGCCTCGTAATAGCCGCGCGCCTTGAGCCGTTCCGAGGGATTGCCCTGCGCGTAGAACGTCAGCTCCGACTTCGCGCCCGTATAGCTGCCCTCGAGGTCCCATTGCAGCGACGCCGCTGCCGCCGGCGCGCGCCACGCGCCGAGCGCCAGCAACGCCCCCCCGAACAGCAGAGCAATATGTCGGGCAGTGCCGTACATGGCCGATCCTTCTCCCGGGGCGTCCTGCCCCAACACACGCCGTGGCATTTTGGTGATGGCGAAGCAAGCGCCATGCCAGAATCGAAGCTCCGGGCAACTGGCTGGAAAGGCGGGCGCTTGCCGGTTAACGAGTCGGGAGCCGCGGTCGGCTGTAAAAAACTCCGACACTCAGCCGCCGTCCGACGCGGTCAATCGGTCTGGTTTAAATACCTTCCGAGGAAATCTCGGACCCGGCGATAGGCGTCTTCGGCGGCGGCCGGGTCGTAGCGCAGCGTGTAGCCGAAATAGCTCGGCGGCGCGGCCGGCCAGTCGAAGGCATGGGTCGCCCCGGGATAGACGACCAGCTCGTACTCCGGCAGCGCCTCGCCCTTGAGCTCCATGGAGGTGCAGCGGCCGACCGGCGTCCAGTCGTCGTCGTCGCCGATCAGCACGATCAGCGGGGCATCCGGCTTCGCCAGCTTGAGCGGGCAATAGGGATAGAAGGCGACCGCGGCGGCGAACGGATCGGCCCGCGGCGGCTCGTTCAGATACGGGTTGGCGATCGCCTCCAGCACCGCCATGCCGCCATGGGACCAGCCGAGCACGCCGATGCGCGCCGGATCGACGAAGGGCAGAGTCCCGAGATAGGCCTGCGCCGCATGGGCGTCCCTGGCGCGGGTCGGCGGCGCGACCTCCAGGTAGTTCGTGCAGGCCTCGGCGACGCCGCGCGGGCCGAAGCTATCGAGCTCCAGGAACACGTAGCCCCAGTCGCCGAAATCGCGCGCGACCCAGTCCGATGCCTGGTCCATCCCGTCGCAGCCATGCAGCAGGATGACGGCGGCGAACGGGCCGGCGCCCTCGGGCGTCACCAGCCGCCCGGCCAGCTCGACCGGCTGCCCGTCGCGCGATGCCGGGCCCGGAAAACGGACGATCTCGCTGGTGGCCGCATCCGCCGGCGCGGCTGCGATCAGGATGGCGAGAAGCAGCGGTGCAGGGGCAAGTCGTCTCATCGCCTGGCAGACCCGATGGGCGGAGCGGCGCCACAGCATCCGCCAAGCGGCCCGGTCAGTCCAGCCGGCCGCGGGAGAGGCGGTAGAAGATCGTCTGCATGACGATGCGCCCGTCGCGGATCACGAAGGAATCGGCGCCGTGCTCGACCTCGAAATCGCGCGACCGCGCCGTCCAGACCAGGAAAGCATACTCCCCCTCGACCGTCTTGGTCGGAAACTCGAACTCGGCCTCGGGCAGCTGCAGCCCGAGCCTGCGGGCGGATTTCCGCACGGCCCGCCGGCCGGTCATCGGGCCGAATTCGCAGAGCAGCGTGACATTCTCGGCGTAGTTCCGCGCGAGATCGTCCTCGACGCGGCCCTGGCTGCGCAACCGCAGGTGATCTTCGAAGACCTCTCGGGTGGATCTCGCCACGGGCTCCTCCTCGTCCGACGTCCGGTCGATAACCCCGCGGCCTCGATTGTGATCCGGCGG